>NZ_CAIFFF010000002.1:0-244428 GCF_903789625.1 uncultured Pseudoramibacter sp.
CCCCCAAAAAATAAAGGCGTGTGAAAAATTTTTGTTTTTTCACACGCCCTTTTTGATTGATTAAACATTAAATTTAAAGAAGGTCACATCGCCATCCTTCATGACATAATCTTTACCTTCTGTTCGTGTCAATCCCAATTCTCTTGCTTTTGCCTCGCTGCCCGCTTCGATTAAATCGTCATAGCTCGTAATTTCCGCTTTAATAAATCCTCGTTCCATATCGGTGTGAACTTTTCCAGCCGCCTGAGGCGCTTTTGTTCCTTTTGTAATAGTCCAAGCTCGGCATTCATCAGGACCAGCTGTTAAAAATGATATCAGCCCTAACAAACGATACGCAACGGAAATAACGCGGTCTAAACCTGATGAATCCATCCCCATCGCTTCGAGGAATTCTTGTTTTTCATCATCTTCTAAAGTAGAAATTTCTTCTTCTATCTTGGCCGAAATTTTTACGACTTCCGCAGGTGCCACATAGTCGCGAAGCTTTTTTACATAGTCGTTGTCTTCGGACAAGTCATCTTCTGATACATTGGCAATATAAAAAATTGGCTTCGTGCAGATCATTTGAAGACTAGACACCCACTTCCATTCATCTTCAGAATAATCTGACGGATCAGGTTTTTTCTGTGCTTCCAGCGACGCCTTAACACGCTGCAGAATTTCCAGTTGCCTTTTAGCTTCTTTAGATCCCTTTGCCGCTCGTGTCGTTTTATCAATTCTGCGATCGATCATTTCCAAGTCAGCAAAAATTAATTCGAGATTAATGGTTTCTACATCATCAACTGGATCAATTTTCCCTTCAACGTGTACAATATTTTCATTTTCAAAACAGCGGACAACATGAGCAACCGCATCAACTTCACGAATATTCGCAAGAAACTTATTACCTAAGCCTTCGCCGCGGCTGGCGCCTTTAACTAAACCCGCAATATCCACAAATTCAATGGTAGTCGGCACAATTTTTTTCGTATCATACATTTTTCCCAATACGTCCAATCTATGGTCAGGAACTGCCACCATCCCAACATTTGGATCAATGGTGCAAAATGGATAATTAGCCGATTCAGCTCCAGCCTTTGTGATCGCGTTAAAAATTGTACTTTTTCCTACGTTAGGTAAACCGATAATCCCTATCTGCATTAATCTGTCCTTTCTAATTATTTCTGATTTGACGGCCGCATATCATCCTGCCATAAACGTTCCAAATCGTAAAATTCACGTTCTTCCTGAGAAAAAACATGGATAATCACATCGTAATAATCCAGGAGAATCCAACGCGATTCGCGTTCGCCCTCGACATTTTTAGGTTCTACCCCCATCTTAGATGCATTATCTTGAATGTTTTGACTAATGGCATTAACCTGGCGAACGTTATTCCCACTGGTAATTACAATAAAATCCGCTAAAGACGATCGGCCGCGAACATCGATCACTTTCGTGTCCATCCCCAGTCGGTCGTCAATCCATTTTTGCACATATTCAACAAATTCCGCCGGTTCTATCTCAAAAATTTTATTTTCACTCATTTTAATTCCTATTATTCTTGATCTAACTGATACTTATCTTCAATAATCATATAATTTCGCGCTTCAATCGTCCTAGGATGGATCAGGCCGCCAATGCTCATGACATATGATATGGTATTATCAAAAGCTTCCCGACAGGCCGTATCCAAATCTTTTTCGTAACTCGTTTTGCGCAGATGCTCTACACCAGGATAATCTCTTCCCGGTTCAATAAAATCAGCTAAATAAATAATTTTGTCTAACGTACTCATCCCGCTTTTTCCTGTCGTGTGACAGGCAACAGCTGACAAAATTTCAGGATCTTTGACATGATATTTTTTCTTAGCCACTACAGCACCCACTGGCCCGTGTAATAATTGCGGTTCCAATATCATAATTGGATCTAATGCTATTTTTTCATCTTTCGCGACTTGAAGCATTTCTTGATTAGAAAAATTCTTAGCACAGTCGTGCAGCAAAGCGGCCAGCTCAGCCTGACGGGCATCAATAGCGTTTTGTTTTGCCAATTTTGATGCTGATTTAACGACGCCGAGTGTATGGTTGAAACGATGCGGTTTTAATACTTTTTTTAGTTCAGCCTTAATTTGCTCAAACTGATTTTTTCCTTTTTTCAATATAACTTCCTATTTATTGATATAATTTTTTGGACTGAATATAGGCATTAACATCATCTGGAATTAAATAGCGAACGGATTTTCCCTCCCGAATTCTCTTTCTGATATCAGTTGAAGTAATATCCATTCCAGATAACATCATAGGGTAAATCCTCGCCTGGTAATGCTTCCTTAACCTTAATATTGTCCATCTTAATTTAAAAGTGGGATAACCTGGCCGTTCCGCCACAATAAAAGCTGTTTGCTTAAACAGCTCATCAATTCTCCGCCATTTTGTGAGATTGAAAACAATATCGGCGCCCGCGATAAAGAATAGTTCATAATCAGGATATTGTTTCCTGATTCTTTGGATCGTGTCAATTGTATAAGTTTTTCCAGTACGATTAATTTCAATCGGTGATACTTCAAAAAAAGGATTTGACGCGATAGCCAAAGTAACCATTTCATATCGGTTTTTGCGTTCTGAAGTATCATTTGTGGGCACAGTTTTAAATTTAAAAGGATTAGCTCCAGTTGGAATGAAAATAACCCGTTCTAATCCAAACTGAATTCTTGCAGATTCGGCCAGATGGAGGTGTCCAATATGAATTGGATTAAAACTGCCTCCAAAAATCCCAATTTTTCCACTCATTTTATTTTAATTCATTCTTCCTTGTCGGCAGTTCGATTCGTATATGCTGAGGATTTCTCTTAAATAGGACAAAAGTATTGCCTAACACCGTGACAACATCCGCTTTCAATTGTGAAGCCAGTTCTTCAGCTGCCGTTCTCGCATCAATCGGTGCATTTTGCTGAACTTTTCCTTTAATCAACTCTCTAGCCACGATTGCCTTATGGGACTGATTCGTAATCTCCCTGTCAATACCACCTTTTCCGATGTAAATAACAGGATTCTCCGAAACGGCTAATTTTCTTAAATAATTTCTTTGTTTGCTTGTTAACATAATTTTTTATTAAATGAAATATTCAAATTCTATTCCTTCAATTGAGACGATATCTTCTTCTTGAATGCCTTCTTTTTCAAGCGCAACAAAAACGCCTGCATCCTTTAATCGTTTTTGGAAATAACGCGTTGACGTCAGGTCGTCGAAATTCACTGAGTGAATCAGCTGATCGAAATCTCCTGTTACAACAAAGACTTTTTCATCACCTCTGTGCTGCACTTCGATCGAAAAATCTGGTTTTCTTCTCTTTAAAGAATATACTCGATTCGACGATTCGGAAGCGGTTTCTTGATCTAACAGCGAAGATTTTTGATCCGGGATTTCTTTGAGTTTGGTAATTGTATATCCCAATAATTCATCAACGCCCTTGTTCGTTACCGAAGAAATAGCAAAAACTGGATAATTTTTCTCTTTAAGTTTCTGTGTAACCTCTTCAAGAACATTTTGATCTGCCATATCAGCTTTAGATAATACGACAATTTGCGGTTTATCCAACATTTTAGGATTATATTGCTTCAATTCATTATTAATTTTCTCAAAGCAATTGATCGGGTCCTCACCGCTTAACAAGGCTGTTTCTGAAACATCCAAAAAATGTAAAAAGAGCTTAGTCCGTTCAATATGGCGCAGAAAACGAAGCCCTAATCCAACACCTTCACTGGCTCCTTCAATGATACCTGGAACATCAGCAATGACGAATGAATCGAAATTTTTCCACTCCACGACGCCTAAATTGGGATCTATCGTTGTGAACGGATAGTTGCCAATTTTGGGGTTAGCCTTCGTCACCACAGACAAAAATGTCGATTTTCCGACATTTGGAAATCCAAGCAATCCGACATCCGCGATCAACTTTAATTCAAGCAGCAGCGTGCGTTCTTCGCCCTTTGATCCACCCTGAGCAAATCGTGGTGATTGGCGTGTCGACGTTGTAAAGTTATAATTACCCAAACCACCTCGTCCGCCTTGAGCGGCGACAACCGTCTGGCCATCTTCGCAAAGATCAGCCAGTACTTCTCCGGTAGTCCGATCCTTGACAATTGTACCAACCGGTACTTTTACAATCACATCGCCGCCATTTTTTCCTGAGCTTTTGCTGGACGCGCCGTCACCGCCATCTGTCGCCTGAAATTTTTTCTTGTATTTAAATGGCGCGAGCGTACGCATACCGTAACTCGCCTGAATGATAACAGAACCGCCTTTTCCGCCGTTTCCGCCGTCGGGTCCGCCCTTTGGAATATATTTTGCACGGTGAAAAGTCATTCCTCCGTGACCGCCTCGTCCGCCTTTTACATAAATTTGAACTTGATCGATCATAAATACTCCCAGAATTAATAAATTTCTTTAAATATGAATAAAAGCTGCCGCAGGACGCTGCGACAGCTCTCACTTGACTTAATTATTCAGCTAAATTACGCGGATAAACAGAGCACTGTTTCTTATCACGCCCTAAACGTTCAAAAGCGACAACACCGTCAATTGTAGCAAAAAGCGTATCGTCTCCGCCTTTTCCAACGTTTTTACCCGGATGAATTTTTGTCCCACGCTGACGGACCAAAATATTACCTGCTAAAACGTGAGCGCCGTCACCTTTTTTAACGCCTAAACGTTTAGATTCGGAATCGCGGCCGTTCTTTGAACTCCCAACCCCTTTTTTATGAGCAAAAAGCTGTAAATCCATTTTTAACATGATCATTACCTCCAATTTTTAAGTCAACAAGTTTCATCAACTTCGATGATATTTACAAAATCACTGTACGTTTCTGCGATTAACTGAATATTAATGAGATAGGTCTGAAGCAATGTTTTTAAATTACTTTGCCGTTCCTGCTCATTTTCAGCTATAGATTGCGGCACACAAATGCTTGTTGCGCCTGATTCGTATCTTTCTACGATCTCATTTTCAGAGTACTGCAAAACTTCAGTCATCCCGTTGATCAATGCAATCGTCAGAACAGAAACACCAGCACAAACAATATCCTTTCCACTATCTTCATATCCACTATGGCCTGTTACATCAATATGTGTAATGGCTCCATCGTGATAAGTGATGCGGACTTGAATCATTATTTTTCGATCGTTGTGATTTTAACTTTCATGAAAGGCTGACGATGGCCTTGTTTGCGGCGATAGTCTTTTTTGGCTTTGTATTTATATACAATCACCTTTGGGCTTTTGCAAAGTTCCAGCACTTCACCTTTGACAGTCGCACCTTCTACAATCGGTGTTCCAATTGAAAGATCAGCACCTTCGCCAACGGCTAATACATCATCGAACGAAATTTCATCGTTGACTGAAACGTTCTTCAACTTTTCGATTTCGATCACATCATCTTTGGCAACGCGATATTGTTTGCCACCTGTTTTAATAATTGCGTACATGAAAATTCCTCCTCATACCAGTCTCGCCACTATAGGTACACGTTTGTTTAAACCATAAGTGAGCGGCTTCATAACGTGATTAAGATATCATACTTATTCTTTAGCGTCAAGTTTTTTACTTTATTTTTTAAACCGATATTTTTTCTGGAAATCAAAGCATTCCTCTGCTACTTTACCAGATAAGACCAGTAAACAAATCAAATTCGGGATCGCCATCAAACCATTCATCGTGTCGGAAATGTTCCAAACCGTCTGCAATGCTGTTGTTGCGCCCACATAAGTGATAAGTGAATAAATAATGCGGTAAACTTTTGTTGCAATAGGATGGTCAATTAAATATTCAAAGGATTTTTCCCCGTAATATTCCCATCCAAGTATTGTTGAAAAAGCAAATAATGCAATTCCAATTGTAACAATCAATGCACCGAAGTGTCCTAATGCACTGGAAAAAGCAGCAATGGTCAGCCGCACACCCGTAATTGGATTTCCCTGTGCGTCCAGTTGTCCCAGTGTGCCAGATGATGCGATAACAAGTCCTGTAACGGAACAAATAATAATCGTATCAAAAAAAGTACCCGTCATATTGATGTATCCTTGACGTGAAGGGTGGTCTGTTTTGGCAGCAGCAGCCGCAATTGGCGCTGAACCTAATCCGGCTTCATTAGAAAAAACACCTCGTGCAACACCGTAGCGAAGTGCCTGTGCAATAATCATGCCTCCCGCACCGCCAGCAGCTGCCCGCGTAGAAAAGGCCATTTGAAAGATTTTTTCAATTCCCGGAAGCAAATTGGCATGATTAATAATAATAACGACAATACCAGCCAGAAAATAAAAAACGCCCATAATTGGCACGATCGTTCCGCATACGCGTCCGATACTTTGAATGCCGCCGACTAACACAATAAAAACCAGTACTAAGATAATTAAACCGGTAATCCAGTTTGGGACATTAAACGTGCTCAGTATTGCGTCAGAAATAGAGTTGGATTGTGTCATATTACCAATCCCAAAAGACGCTAACGAAGCAAAGAGTGCAAATAAAACAGCCAAAATCTTGCCAATCTGCTTTTGTGGAAATCCCTGTTCCAATGCGTACATTGGACCGCCTGCCATTTGCCCATTGGCCTTTTTAACTCGATATTTTACGGCCAAAACCGACTCGCTGTATTTGGTGGATAATCCAAAAATAGCAGCAATCCACATCCATACTAACGCACCTGGGCCACCCAAAACCATTGCAGTCGCGACGCCAACAATATTACCTGTCCCAATTGTCGCCGCTAACGCTGTCATCAAAGATTGAAAAGGTGTAATGTCGCCGTTGGACCCATCTAGATACTCTGGTCTCGAAAAAACGGACTTAATCGCATATCCCAAATTCCGCCACGGTAAAAATTTCAATCGGATGGTTAAAAACACGCCTGTTCCAACTAACAAAGTTAGCATTACAGGGCCCCACACAAAATTATTTACTGCCGAAATAATCTCGTCAAAATTCAATAATATCCCTTCTTTCAACGTCAAACTATTCTTGCTATTTTAGCATAAAACCAATTCTCTGTCATTTTAATCTTAACAATTAAACGATCTATACTTAATCATTCTAAACAAATGAGATAAAAACGCCAAAATCCAGCAATAATCCAATTCAATGTTTTCCCCAAAATGCATCCAGCTTTTCTTGAAGCTCCGAAATATTCCAAACGCGTTCCGGTGTATTAATGTATTTAGGAAACAATTCTTGATATCGTCTCTCTTTATAGCGATCGTCAATTAGAAGCGCAACGCCGCGATCCGCCTCTGTTCGAATGACGCGTCCCATCGCCTGAAGCACTTTAGAAAATCCTGGATACATGTACGCGTAATTGTAGCCTTGATGATTTTGATTTTGAAAATAATCCCGCAGCATATCATTTTCTCGACTAATCATCGGAAGCCCCACCCCGATAATGGCAACGCCGATTAAGGATTCACCGGCTAAATCTATACTCTCACCAAAGGAGCTGCCCAAAATTGCAAAACCAACTAAACTCTTTTTTTGTTCTTGCTGGAATTGATCTAGATAGGCTTCTTTTTCTTCTGGAGACATCTCCTGATTTTGACGAATAATATTTAACGGTTCTCGTTTGGCTTTTCCAATAAAATCTTGATAAACCAAATTCATATAGGCGTAGGAAGGAAAGTAAAATAAATAATTGCCTTTATGTCCTTGAACAAAGGCAATCAGCATTTCAGAAATCTGTTTAAATGTCTGCTGCCGGTATTTATATCGTGTCGAAATTTGGTCCGCTGTCAAAACTAAAAAATGATCGGCGTTGTAAGGTGAATCTAAATTAACCAAGGACATCTGAGTTCCGCCCAAAAAACGCTTGAAATAAACCAATGGAGATAAAGTTGCAGAAAAATAGATGACGGATTGACACATCTGTGTGCTGTCAAATATCGCCGAGGCTGGATCTAAGCAATGAATACCAATGTGAATATCGCTATGATCATCAGATACAGCAAAAGACGTTCGACTTTCCTCTCCATAGCTATCGCATATTACTAAAATGCGGCGGATTTCAAAATAAAAATCCAAGACCTTCTCATCGATTGATTTTCTCTGCTGCGTCAATTGAGAAATCATCATATCCCCTGCCTGCGCCACTTTTCTAAGATGTTGTAATAACTCATGGGGAAATTTTTTCTCAACGCGCCACAGCTCATTACGATCCGTCAAAACAACACGCGCATGCTCAAGATAGTCAATTACTGCTGTCAAGGCTTTATAAAACCCATTAATCTGCCGAGTATTTTTTCTAATTTCCATAAAGTTTTTTTTACAGATTAGATGATTACTGTACATATCCCGAACTCTCTCCACAAGGTGATGGGCTTCATCCACCAGCAAAATAGTCTTAACTCCATTTTCGTTTTCACTTAGATCTTGCAATGCAATGACCGGATCGTAAATGTAATTATAATCTCCAATAATCACATCACACCATTGCCCCAAATACAAAGAAAGTTCAAACGGGCATAAACAGTATTTTTTTGAGGCAGTAATGAGTTTTTGGCTATCAAATTTCTGCTCTGCGCGCAGTAATTCATACACTGCCGGTTTAACGCGATCGTAAAAATGATCTGCATACTGGCAATCATCAGGATTGCACTTTCTGGTTTCTTTTAAACAAATTTTATCTTTAGCGACAAAAGTCACATATCGAAGGGATAATCCGCTTCTTTCTTGCAAGCATGTCAGCGCCTTTTCTACTGCCTCTGCGCCGGTTGTTCTAGCTGTTGCATAATAGATTCGATTGCCATTTCCGCGAGCCAAAGCGTGCAGCGTTCCAATTAAAATACCCATTGTTTTACCGATTCCCGTAGGTGCCTGGCAAATGAGCTTTCCTTTTTTTTCAATTGTTCGATATACCGCGCTGGCAATTTGATGCTGTCCCTTTCTCCATCCTTCAAAAGGAAAGGGCATGTTTCGGATACTGTTATTCCTCTGAATCGTTAATTGATCCCGCAAATTGATGCATTTCGACCAGTCTTGAAACATCTTGTCGACATATTCACATAAACTTTTAAATGAATCCTTCTCTTTAATTTGACGAATCGTGCCACTGGGAACCTGGTAAAAAGTCAGCTGTACTTCGATTTCTTTCAATCGATTCTCACTGCACAGCATCCATGCATAGGTCCTCGCTTGAGCGAAATACTCCGGGTAGTCATTCTCCGAAATCATCATTACATTGCGCGTGGTCGTTTTGATCTCATCAACTAAAACAGGAATGCCATTTCGAAAAACAACACCATCTGCACGCCCCCACAGATTAAAAATATGATTTTGAAAAATTCTTTGATATTTTAGTGTAACTTCTGCCTGATAAGAAGGACCCATGCTTTTTTGAAGCCTGCGGTGAATCACCGCACCTTCTCGAGCGCGGCTGGCTCCTCCAAATCGCGTGTCGATACTGCCGTGTTGATAAGCGAATTCAACAAAGTCGCGAACAGAAAGTGTAATCATGTTCTGATTTTGTTTGTCCTGTTCCTCTTGCATCAGTCTGTATCAGGTTCTGGTAAAGGCATCCATGCCGTAATTTGAGATGAAATGGTGCCATCTGACTCAACGACTTGTCCATTATTAAAAATTACATTATCCATATCTTTGCTATTGGAATGGGTCAAGAAAATAAATGCACCATTTGTTTGATAAGGTGGAATATAAACAGCCAACGCCACTTCACGATCGGAGACGTGTGTAAAATTTTTCTGCGAAGACTGGTGCATAATGCTAACTAAACAAACTTGCTGCTGTTCCGGCAGCTTATCCTTGATTTTTATCCATTTCTGTTCTGCCATAATTAAACTTCCTCTCTATTTTTTTATATGAATAATCCGACTGCTAGGCCGCATGCCGCGCCGACAAGCACATCAGAAGGGTAATGTACACCGCCGACAATTCGAATAAGCCCTGTCAAAAAACTGATAATCAAGAGAAGCATCCCTAAAATTGGAAAAACCTTTACGAACGCCATCGCAATCACCACGGAAGAAAATACATGTCGACTCGGCATCGAACAGCCTTTTTTCTCTTTCACAATTAATGGATCAATTTCCCACGTCTGATAGGGTCTTGCACGATTAATGCCCCTTCGAAATAAGCTTAAAAGTATAAAACTCACAGCAGGAAAAAATAAAATTCGCCAAAAAATCGAATCCTTCTGCATCCAAAGAAAAACAAGCAAAAGCGGATACATCACAAATGGAACGATTGTCAGTCCTCTGTTAACCTTCTTAAGCACCTTAACCGAATTGGGATGTTTTCGAAAAGGTCCGCTTATTTTTTCATAATAATATTGATAATTTTTTTCAGGATTTTTCATTTGGAAAGGTTGAGACGTTCCATTATTTCCCAATGAGATTGCACAACAGCATCCGCCTCAGAGGCGTCAACTAATGCAGCATCCGCGCTGGCAAATAGCCATGCATCAGTGCCGGCTTTCTTTCCGGCAACCATGCCATTAGTTGCGTCGTCAATGACCAGACAATCCTCAGGGCGAACACCCATAATCGATGCAGCAGTTTTCATAATTTCAGGATCGGGTTTTCCCGCTTTTACGTCTTCTGATGTAACGAATCCATCAATATACATTCTGATCTTTAAAAGATCAATCACCTTTTCGACAAGATATCGTTTTGATCCCGAAGCGATCGATAAATGGATACCTGCGTTATGGCAAGCTTCAAAACATTCTTGGACTCCTGGAAAAACCGCCGGCCTTTCCTCTGGCACATCTAGCAAATCAAAATAACGTCGGCTTTCATATTCTGCCTGCGCTGCTGGGTCAATATCTAAATGATAAGTATCTTTCAAATATTTCCACCAATTTTCACAGCCACGTCCCATACTTTTCGCGATCTCATTTTTCGTTGGGTGGATACCAGCCGCATGATACATGTCAGCTTCAATACGCTTGTACAAACGTTCCGAATCTAGCAGGACACCATCCATATCAAAAATGATTCCTTTGTATTGTTTCATATATTCCTCACTTAATTTGTTTAAGATTATTATATCAAATCGCCTCGCTCAACCAAACAAAAAAGTGCAGTACCCAGAGAACAACATCCTCTGAATACTGCACTGCCATCATTCGAATGAACTTTTATTGACCTGCGTAACGCCAATATTGCGGATACGAACGCCAGCTTGTTCCAACACTTGCTTCCGTACCTGTCTGGTCCCCAGTTTCTGGATGACCTCTGTTAGTATGGAATCCTGCGGATGTACCGCCTCCTAACGATAACTCAACATGACTGGACGGATCAAGCATAATATCGCCGCGTTGTGGTGAACTAACACGTACCCAACCCGCACTTTGCAAAGCCGCTCCAAGATCATGCGTTGAATTCGCATTAATTGAAAAGCCCGCCATTCTCAGTGAATAAATAATTGAAGATGAACAGTCGAAATCTGGGCCCCAACGGTTTGCTTGTGAGTAACCATGGCTGTTGTCATTACACAAAGCAACCATAATCTGAATGAATTTTTCAACTTTTGGGGAATTGGATGCCGCAATTGAACTGACATCTGCTGGTACGGAAAACGTCCCTGCACTGCTTGCTTGAGCGGAGAGCTCTGATAACTGTTTTGTGAGCTTTCCCTGCTGCGTCTGTTGGAGCTTTGTGATTTCTTCCTTCTGCTGCTGCAGCTTTTTTTGATTTTCCTGAATCGATTTCGTCGATTCTTCAAGTTCCTTCTTTGCAGTGTCTGCTTTCTCTACAATTTGATTATCACTCGCGTATACATAGCGGATACTGGCCACATTGCTTAACATCTGAGAAAAACTTTTTGCCGAGAAAATATACTCAAGCGCAGATGTCTGTCCCATCATATACATCGCACGAACGCGTTTGCCCATCAACTTCTTTGCTGCCTTATATTCCGCTTCCCGCTGAGGCAGCAGCGCTTGGTTAATGGTCAATTCTTCGTTCGCTTTATCGATTTGAGATTGAATGTCTTTTAATTTTTGAGTTGTTTGAGCCAGTTCCTGTTTTGATTGTTCGACATCCTGTTGAGTCGGCGCCGCCAAGGCGGAAATTGGTGTACAAATGATCGCTGCGGACAGGATGAACGCTATCAAACGCTTCAAACTTTCACACTCCTTTATCCTATACTCTAAAATTCTATATTAATTAAGTTTAACGGATTATGGGCAAAATTACAAATCAATTAAAAAAAAACTAAGGTTTTAAGCACCATGTTTATAAGTACATACTATTATTCGTAAATTTTTACTTAAAAGACAAGAATATGATGTCTCATACATAAAAAGTGCGGTATAATATAAAAAGAAAAATTTGCAAATTAAAGGGAGGTTCTATACCTATGGCATCAATTTTTGAAGGCTTTAAAGAACAGCTTAAGGCGAATCCAAAAACCATCGTCTTTCCTGAAGGCGATGATCCAAGAATTCTTCATGCGGCCAATCAATTATTAAAAGATAAAACATTAAAAGTTATTTTACTGGGCGACACCATGTCCGTATTCAAGGCGACTCGCAGCGAAGAATACGATCACATCAATGACGCTGAATTTATCGATCCGGCGACTTATCCAAAAGAAGATATGGATGAAATGGTCAACGCGATGCTTGAACTGCGTAAAGGTAAAATGACTGAAGAACAGGTCAGAGAAGCGCTGACCCACACCAATTATTTTGGAACAATGCTCGTAAAAATGGGAAAAGCGGATTGCCTGCTCGGCGGTGCGACCTATTCTACAGCTGATACCGTTCGTCCAGCATTACAGCTCATTAAAACAAAACCAGATGCTCACCTCGTCAGCTCTTCATTTATTTTGATGAGAAACGATGAAAAAGAACGTCTCGTCTTCTCGGACTGCGCAATCAATATCGATTACAAAGATCGCGTCGATAAAGAAGGCAACGTGACACTCAGTGCAGCAAAGCAATTAGCTGAAGTCGGTGTCGAATCCGCAAAAACAGCTAAAATCTTCGGCATTGATCCTAAGGTTGCTTTCCTTTCATTCTCAACATACGGCTCAGGTAAAGGTGGCACTGTTCAGTTATCACACGATGCTACTATTGAAGCTCAGAAAATGGCACCAGACATTGCGATCGATGGCGAACTTCAATTTGATGCTGCAGTCTCTCCTGAAGTTGCAAAGACAAAATGCCCAGACTCCAAGGTTGCCGGTCAGGCGAATGTCTTTATCTTCCCATTAATCGAAGCGGGCAATATGGGATACAAAATTGCCTCTCGTTTAGGTGGATTTGAAGCCATTGGTCCTGTTCTGCAGGGACTTAACGCACCAATTAACGACTTGTCCAGAGGATGTACCGAAGACGAAGTTTACAAAATGGCGTTAGTTACTGCTGCATTAGCATAAATTTTTAAAAATAAAGCCTTCAAATTTGACTATTAAATTTGAAGGCTTTATTTTATTTTTTCAAGTTCATTTTCCAACTGCTTAGGCTCAGAAAATAATTGAATGTCAATTTTCTCGTTATGTAAAAAATCTAATGCAAATTGCTCAGATTGCGCGATTTCTTTTAATGCGTAAATGGGTTTGTGATATTTTTGTGCATAACGCAATGTATGAACAGTTCCACTATTCCTGTCAAACTCTGAAGTAATCACAGCATCTGATGCCATCGCCTGAAGACGATCTCTTTGAACATAACAGTAATTCTGCACGAGAAAATCTTTTTCACTTGGCGGATATTCTGAAAGAAGGCATCCTCCTGCTTCCACAATTCTTTCAGCGAGTTTGCGATTAGAGATCGGAAGTACCTCATTGACTGGACTGGGCAAAAAGGCCGCAGTCTTCCCTCCCACTTTCAAACATCCAAGGTGAGCTGCTTGATCGCATCCAATTGCCAGTCCACTGACAACCGTCACATTTTTTTCAGCAATCTTTTCTGCGATCTCCATATTTGATTGGTATCCTATTTTAGTTGGGTGGCGTGTTCCAATCACAGCCGCGCATTTTTTTTGATTTAATACGGATAAATCTCCAAGATAATATAAAATAACTGGATATTCACCCATATCTTTCTCAAAATAATTGTTCATTTTAAGGCGTCTCGGGAATAAGTTCGAAAACGGTGTAATAATGCACACATTCTCCTTCTCACACTGTTCGACAATTTTTTCAGCTTTCCGATAACCTTCCATAAAAAAAGAAATCGGCAGCATTCCTGTAAACTGATTGGATTCGATCCCGATTTGAATTAAATCAAAATAACTAAGCTCATGATTCAAAAACTGATGTTGTTGAATGTGCTTATTGGCTGTTTTAACCAAGCGATTTAATCGCTGTTGGCCAAATCCCTTTAAACAGGAAATGGCCAACAATCCAATTTCAAGATTATTCATCTCTTAACTGCGCGTTTAATTTTGTCTGCAGTTCAGAAACAATCGCGTCCATCACTTCATTAATTTCCTGATCTTTAAGTGTTCGATCCGAATGACGGAAAGTAATCGAATAAGCTAAGCTCTTTTTATTTTTCGGAATTTGTTCCCCGCGATAAACGTCAAAAAGTTTGATACTTTCAATGATACCACCGCGATGTGCACGGATAATATCCCTTACTTTAATCGCCGGAATATTGTTATCGATGACGACTGCAAGATCTCGCTGTGAAGCCGGATATTTAGGAAGATTTTTGTATTTTACAGTGTGCCCAGCGTTTAATTCCGTCATCTTATCAAAATCTAATTCAGCCAGATAAACACGTTTCGGTAAGGATAACTGTTTTGCAACGACTGGATGAATTTCTCCGAAATCGCCGATCTGTTCGCCATTGACTGTGATGATCGCTTTGCGACCTGGGTGGAATAAATCGCGCCCGCCCATTTCAAACCGCACATCTTGATTTCTAAGTAATGCTTCCAGAACGCCCTTCAGCGTATAAAAATCCCCAGCGTTATACATTGAGAGCACTAAATGATTTCTTTGAATCGGCAGTTCCTCTTTATTTTCATTTTCATGATAAGTCGCTGCAATTTCAAAAAACTGACCTGAAGGATTTTTGCGGCTGTGATTCATCGCAATCAGCTCGAGCTGTTGTCCGGCCAATGTGAAACGCATAATAGACGTATCTTCCCCCAGCGGATTAACAATTTTGATTGGATTTTCACTGCCTTCAAGTCTCATTGCCTCAATCATTCTAGGTGAAGTGAAGGATGTTGTCATCGTCTGATAATAGCCTGCACCAATCAGGAAATTTTCGACATGCTGTTGATATTTTTGAGCGGCGGTTTTCTGCCCAATTAAAGTGCTCCCCTGCATTAATGTATTCGGAATTTTATCGTATCCGTAAATTCTTGCGACTTCTTCGGCAATGTCTTCTCGGATTCGCAAATCCTGTCTTTCATTTGGCACAGTAATCATCAGGGTTTGGCCGTCTAAGACATCGACGCTAAGGAAAAGACGTTTAAGGATCGAAACGATTTCGTCTTCGCTGATTTGAATCCCTAAATAGCGATTAATCCAATCGCAGTTGACTTTAATTTGATAATTTTCTTCAGGATTCGGATAAACGTCAATCATCCCAGAAATTGCCGTGCACGCACCGATTTTTTCCAACAAATACGCTGCCCTTAGTGATGCTGTTTCACACAATTCGGCATATGAGCCCTTTTCATAACGTGCCGACGCTTCTGTACGAAGTCCCAATTTTCTCGATGTCGTACGGATGCTTGTTTTGTCAAAAAATGCAGATTCTAAAACCATGTACTGCGTTTGATCTGTAATTTCAGAATTTAAACCACCCATAATGCCAGCTATCGCAATGGGCTTTTCACCATTGGTAATCATCATCATCTGATTATCAATTTTTCGTTCTTCTCCGTCAAGGGTCGTGAAGGTCGGATCATCGACGCGATTCACCACGATTTCCTTTGTACCAATATGATCATAATCAAATGCGTGAAGCGGCTGACCCAATTCGATCATGACGTAATTTGTTACATCGACGATATTGTTGATCGGGCGAACTCCTGAATTTAACAACTTCCGCTGCATCCAAATTGGTGACGGTTCTATTTTGTTGACCTTAAAGACCTTGGCTGTATATCTCTTGCAATTAGAATCCTTAACTGACACTTTCAGATAATTTTCTATTTCTGAATCTTTTTCTGTTGATTGATATAATTCAATCGGTTTGATCGGCTGATCCAAGGCAGCAGCAGCTTCCTTTGCGATACCATAAATCGACTGGCAATCTCCACGGTTTGCTGTTAACTCAATATCTATGATATGGTCGTCGACCCAAAATAATTCTCGAACATCAAGTCCACTTTCCGTTCCTTCTGGAAAAATATAAACTTGCTGTGTCGCCTCCTTATTAAACAAGGATGTGTCTAAACCCATTTCCTTAACGGAGCACATCATCCCTTCAGATCGAACCCCTCTCATTTCGGAGGCATTGATCTGTGTTCCTGTGTCGATAATTGCACCGTCAAGAGCAACGGGAACAACAGCCCCTTCGTACACGTTCTGGGCATTTGTGATAATTGGAAGTGTTTTATCTTCGCCAAATTCTACTGTACATACGCGAAGCCGATCTGCATTGGGATGTTTTTCAATTTTCGTGATTTTTCCCGTTACGATTCCTCTGACTTTTTCATTGACGGGTGTGATCGTTTCGACCTTTGTCCCTGCCATGGTTAATGTATCACCAAATGTCTTAACATCCTGGTCAATTTTCACAAATTCTTTTAACCAATTGAAAGAAGCTAACATCTATTTCCTCCTTTATTTAAACTGCGAAAGAAAACGCGTATCATTTTCAAACAGCAGACGAAGATCTGAAATACCATATTTCGTCAATGCGATACGGTCCAAACCAAGCCCGAAAGCAAAACCGCTATATTCTTCCGGATCAATCCCACAAGCACGTAACACATTCGGATGAACCATTCCGCAACCCAGCAATTCAACCCATCCCGAGTTGTCGCAGACAGGACATCCTTTTCCTCCGCATTTAAAGCAAGTAACATCCATTTCCGCACTAGGTTCAGTAAAATAAAATTGATGCGGTCTGAATTTTGTTTTTGTCTTGTTGCCAAAAAGTTTTTTAGCAAAAAGGTCCATGGTTCCCTTCAAATCAGACATCGCAATACCTTTGTCGATCACCAAGCCTTCCATTTGATGGAATACCGGTGAATGCGTTGCGTCAATTTCATCTGATCGGTAAACACGGCCCGGCGAAATAATACGAAGCGGCGGTTTTTGAGATAACATCGTCCGGACTTGAACCGGCGAGGTTTGCGTTCTTAATACCATATCATCTCGATAATAGAAGGACTCCTGCTTGTCTCTTGAAGAATGATCCTTCGGCATATTTAAATCATCAAAATTGTATTTAACCCATTCTATTTCAGGACCACTGACAATCGAAAACCCCATGCCTAAAAAGATGTCTTCCAATTCTTCTGTGACAATATTTAATGGATGGTGTGCTCCGCATTTACATGGCTTACCAGGTAAAGTCACATCGATTTTTTCGCGTTCCAGACGCGCTTCCAATACTTTAGATTCGATATGTCCCTTTACGCTGTCAAGGTTGTCTTGAATTTCTTTTCTTACTTCATTGGCTTTTTTACCAACGATTGGGCGCTCTTCTTTTGAAAGCTTACCCATTCCTTTCATAAATTGAGTAATTGCTCCCTTTTTACCTAGAAATTGAACGCGAAGCTCTTCTAATTCCTTTATATCTTCAATATGGCTAATTTTTTCTTTAAATTCATTTTTGATTTGATCAAGCTGATCTTTATTCATTTTTTACTCCTTAATTTTCACCATAAAAAAAAGTCCTTGAAATCAAGGACGAAATTTTCCGCGGTACCACCTTTTTTATCTTAATAAATAAGATCTCTCAACTGTTTAACGCAACAGAAAACGTTTTAGAATACTGATTTCATCTAAAAAGCTCAAAAGTGAAATTTCACATCAACATGTCCGCAATCTTTCAGCCATGAATTGCTTCTCTCTTGAACAGTGGTTCATGCTATTTGCTTTGTCATCGCTATTAATTGTTATTCTACTTCTTGTCACCTATTACCGTCAAGTACATCATGATACCTGCCGCCACAGCAACATTTAAGGATTCTGCCTTGCCATATATAGGCAGCTTCCATGAAAAATTACAAATTGCTTGGATCTGTGGACGAACGCCATGAGATTCATTGCCCAAAATTAACGCATTTTTAGAATGATGCGGCATCGGCGATTCTTGAGATAAATTTCCATCTAATGAAGTGGCACAAACAAAAAAATTGTTTTGTTTTAATTTTCGAATGAACGCTTCAAATTGATCTGTTTTATAAATGGGAATGTGAAAAAAAGATCCCATTGTCGCCCGTATAACTTTATCATTATAAAAATCAACAGTTTGATCCGAACAAATGATACCATCAAAGCCAACACCATCCGCAGTACGAATAATAGTCCCTAAATTTCCCGGATCAGCCAATTCGTCTAATAATAAAAGGTGTTGTGATCGTTTTAAATCGATTTGGGCGTCAAAATATTTCGCAATGCAAAGGATTCCCTCTGGATGCTTTTGGCGTGATAATTGATTATAAATGTGGTTTTCAACCACTTCCACAGGAATTTCCGATGAAATGGCATCTAGCTGGTGACGATTTGTATCCATAAATCGACGCGCAACTAGTATGCCTACAAGTGGCACCGCACTTTTTAACGCTTCTTCAAAAAGCTTTTTTCCTTCAAAAACAAAGCATTTTTCTGACTCTCTTCCCTTGTGTGAAAAGAGTTTTCGAATTTGCTTAATTTTGCGGTTTTGTTTAGATTGAATAACCACTGGCTTTCCTTCGGAAATTTAATTAATACGATTATATTATAAATTTTCTTTTGCTAAATCAGCTAATTTTGCAAATGATTCAGCGTCATTCATCGCGAGATCAGCAAGAATTTTGCGGTCAATTTCGACATTAGCCACTTTCAAGCCATGAATCATACGGCTGTAGCTTAAGCCATTCATGTGAGCAGCAGCATTGATTCTTGTAATCCATAACTTGCGGTAGTCGCGTTTCTTCTGTTTACGTCCGCTGTACGCAGAACGGAGCGCACGCATAACAGCTTCATTCGCAGGGCGGTACAATTTGCTTTTTGCGCCATAATAACCCTTTGCAAGTTTTAAAATCTTTTTATGTTTTTTATGAGCATTAACGCCTTTTTTTACTCTGGCCATTTTTTCCTCCTAATTGTTTATCTAAAATAAATTTCTTACTTTAACAGCATTTTCTTAACGTTTTTAGCATTGCTTGGTACTAAATAGCCTGCTTTTCTAAGATTTCTTTTGCGCTTAGGTGATTTTTTATTTAAAATGTGGCTTTTATACGCCTTCGATCTCTTGATAACTCCTGATTTTTTAATTTTAAAACGTTTCGCAGATCCGCGATGTGACTTCATCTTTGGCATAATTGTCCTCCTAAATTTAATATATATAATTATTTGTTGTCTTTACTGCCCTTTGGAGACAAAAAGATAGACATGTTCCGACCTTCTAATTTAGGACTTTTTGTAACTGTTCCGTAGTCCTTCAAACGATTTGCAAAGTCTAAGAGCACTTGTCGTCCCTGATTGGTGTAAATCATTTCTCTTCCTCTGAATCGAATGGTCAGTTTAACACGGTGACCTTGTTGAAGAAATTTTTCAGCATTTCTCGCTTTAACCTGAATGTCATGTTCTTCAACACGGACCGACATTCTGATTTCCTTGACGGTCATCGATTTCTGCTTCTTCTTTGCTTCTTTCTGTTTACGGATTTCTTCATAGCGGAATTTACCATAATCCAGAATTTTACAAACAGGCGGCTTAGCGTGCGGAGATACTTTAACTAAGTCAAGACCGGCTTCTTCTGCCAGTTTCCGCGCTTCAGCCGGTTTCATGATTCCAATCATTTCACCATCAGCATCGATTACTCTGATTTCACGATCGCGAATCATTTCATTGATTTCATGTTGAACATCTCTTGCTATTGTAATACACCCCCATATTATAAAATAAAAAATGTGCAGGCAAACTAAAGCACCTGCACATAAAGCATCTTTATCGCAATATAACCCGTTCGCATTTTGCGAAACAAGGTGAGAAGCTTTAATGCCTCTGCTTTAATTTACGTATTAATTTTACTGAATAAAAAATTAGATGTCAAGCTATAAATTATTTTTCTTTATTGTCCTTTTTGTGAACTGCCGGCATACCCACCATTGTTCATATTTGGATCCTGGGCTGAAAATGAAAAAACTTTGTACGTTTTTCCTGATTTTCTAAATCCCACCTTAGCTTCATAATCGTCAGATAATTTTAAAGTCACTTGATATTCTAAGTCATCCGCAATTACAATAGGATCTGATATTGAAACCGGTGTGTTTACCGTTGTATAGGATGAAATATCCTTCGCTACAGAAGCATCGTTGCTTTGATTTTGATCAACTGCCTGTTTTAAACTCTCGGCAAAATCTGATGTCATGTATTTTTCCGCTTGATCATACTCTTTATTATAAATAAGCTGATAAAACGATTTTGCATCGTCCTTCATTTGATTCAAAGAACTGGACGAAGTATCAGAAGTAGATGTTGCTTTTTTAGTGGATTTATTGCGCGGTATTTTAACACTCGGTGAATTGGTTCCCTTTGACCCAGATAAATTGAATGAAAAACTAGATGGATGGGTACGCCAATACCCGTATCCAGCAATACCCGCAGCAATTAAGATGACAATAATACCTATTATTGTTTTTCTTTTCATGATTTGCTCCTGCTCTTTATAAAATTAAAAAAACTGCTGAGCTTTAATATACTCAGCAGCTTATAATCAAATGGTCGGAGTGAGAGGATTTGAACCTCCGGCCTCATGGTCCCGAACCATGCGCTCTACCAAGCTGAGCCACACCCCGATGTGTGATTTGCAAATCAACGATGTTTATTATAGAATAAGAGCAAAAGAAAATCAAGTACTTTTAGCGAGGTTTTTTATGAAAATAATAAAATTTTCTTCAGAGCAATTTGAAGATATGGCAGATATAACATCTCAAGTCGTAGATTACGTTGAATCTGAACGTATTCGCGATGGTGAAATCTTATTGCAGACACCGGAAAGCAGCGTCGGCATCACTCTTGCCGACCCAAAGAATAAAGATATGGTCAAAGATTATCTGAAAGCTTTAGATCATGCATTTCCCCGTTTTAACGGCATGCAGTATACCGGCCCATCCACACCTGGCATCAAAGCTGCAATGGTTGGGCAATCTATGCGTCTAACAGTCCACGAAGGGACACTTGTTCTCGGACTGCATCAAGGCATCTTTGCTGCAGACTTTGGCGGACCTAAAAAGGACCGTATGATTTTTATTTCTCACGTCGGGTCACTTCTAAAACCTGGCGAAAAAGCTATCGGATCACCACTGTTAAAGGCTTATAACGCTAAAGTTATTGAAGAAGAACAGAAAGCTGCAGAAGAGGAAAAAAGAATGATTGAAGAAATGCGGCGCGAATATCGCGAACAGCATCCAGAATATTTTAAAAACGATGGCAAATCTATTTTAAAAGATCACATGAAGCCGCAGGCAAAGAACAATAAAGAAAATAAATAATCTTCGAGGTTAAAATGTCTAAATCAAAGCATACAAAAAATAAGAGAAAGAAAAAAAACAATACTACAATGCATCAATCCGAACATCAAACCATTAAGCCCTGGCACCGCGTCGGCGCAATTATTCTGATTATCGCTTTAGTCGTTGGTATGGTTGTCATGTACGGATTCAGCTACATTTAATATTACTAAAAGGAATTTATCATGAGCGAAGCATCAATAAAAGAAAAAAGCCAAAAGGCCAATCAAGCTGCTTTTATTCTTTCTGCGGTCGACGTCGAAACGAGAAACCGCGCATTAAAAAATATCATCAAACATCTAAAAGATAATATTGATCAGCTTCAAGCGGTCAATCAACAGGATTTGGACCGTGCAGAATCTGAACACCTTGCGGCACCGTTGTACAAGCGTCTCAAATTAAGCGATCAAAAGCTTGCTGACGCAATCAATGGTATTGAAGATTTAATTGCACTGCCGGATCCAGTTGGCGTCACTCAAATGGCCACTGAATTAGACAAAGGATTAGATTTATACCGCGTCACCTGCCCTATTGGTGTAATCGGCGTTATCTTTGAATCCCGCCCGGACGCTTTTATTCAGATCTCTTCATTATGCTTAAAATCGGGCAATGCCGTTTTACTCAAAGGCGGACATGAAGCTTTAAAAACCAATCAATTTTTATATCAGCTGATCAGTGAAGCAACTGAAGAAGCCGGTATTCCGTCTGGATGGATCCAAAATTTAGAGTCCCGCGACGATGTCAATGAAATGCTCAAACAACGAGATACCATTGATTTGATCATACCTCGAGGATCCAATAGTTTCGTTCAATTTATTATGGATCACACTTCTATCCCTGTTATGGGCCATTCAGGAGGCATCTGTCACGTCTATATCGATAAAGACGCTGACCTTAATAAAGCACTTCGTATCGCCGTCGACTCTAAGGCGCAATCTGTATCCGTCTGTAATGCGGCAGAAACCTTCTTACTGCATCACGATCTGCCTCAATCGTTTATTCAATCTCTCAAACAGGCTTTAGACCAGGAAAACATTACAATTCGCGGAGATGAAAGGATCCAAAGCATAATTCCCTGTGAACCTGCAACAGAAGCAGATTGGCACACTGAATATCTCGACCGCATTGTATCCATAAAAATGGTTGATAGTGTTGAAGAGGCCATTCAACATATTAATCATTACGGCAGCAAACATACGGATTCAATAGTTACCGAAAATGACAAAACCGCCCGTAAATTTTTATTGGAAGTCGACTCGGCAGGCGTCTACCAAAATGCATCGACGCGTTTTGCTGATGGATTTAGATACGGTTTTGGCGCAGAAGTTGGCATTTCTACAGGAAAACTGCATGCCCGCGGCCCTGTCGGACTGGAAGGATTGGTGACCTATAAATATAAATTAATCGGTCATGGACAAATTGTTTCTGATTACGTTACCGGCTCAGCGCATTACACGCATCAGCCACTTAAACAAGACTGTCCGCTTTAACAATTGCACCATTATTTTTAGGAGTTTTTTATGACAGCCATCAACTCATTCCCTGATTACCCGGCACGAATTATTATCGACAGTTGCTCTGAGGTGGCCCTTCAGTCTAACCATCACAATATCTCACTGACACGTGTCCCTTTTAAAATTTACATCGACGATGATGAATTTGTTGATCAGAACCTTAACCGCTCCGAATTAATTGACCGCATGCACTTGTCAAAGAATAAAGTTCGAACGGCCTGCCCTTCACCCCAAGCTTTTTTTGATGTGATGGACCCCAGTGCTGTGAACTTTGTTGTTACCATTTCCAGTAAATTGAGCAGCTCCTATAATTCCGCTTGTCTGGCAAAATCCATGGCAGAAGAAAAGGGCTTTGGTGATCGCGTTTATATTTTTGACTCTCTCTCTGCCGTCAGCGGCGAAGACTTAACCGCGCTATACATTATCGAAACGCTTAAACGCGGCTTTAAACCGAATGATTTATTTCATATCGTCCGCGATTATATCACGCACATGTCTACATATTTCGTATTAAATTCCTTTGAAAATTTAGTAAAGAATGGACGAATTAAACATAGTGTCGCACTCGTCGGCAAATTATTAAAAATCAATCCTATCATGAAAGGAGTTAATGGTGAAATTGAGTTAAAAGAAAAGTGCCGTGGTCATAAAAAAGCATTGTTTTCACTTGCAAAGATCATTTCAGATGAAGTGGAAAGTCCACAAACAAAAAATCTGGCTATTACACACGTTAACGCGCCTGAAACGGCGTTAAAACTTAAAGCTGCCGTGGAAAAAATGGAAACTCCTTTTAAAAATATCTTAATCTTTGAATCGGGAGGGCTGGGAACAGTATACGCTGACCAAGGCGGCATTGTCATCGCTTTTTAAATAATTTGAGTTTTTAGTTTATCCTAAAAAACGTCAGCAGATATTTAATCCGCTGACGTTTTTAATTTCGATTAAACCAATACTATTTTTCTATTTCGTCGTATTGTTTCAAAAATGCGTCGACCTTGTCTAAGATAATCTGGCATCCTCCTGGCGTGTCAGATTCAATATTCGTCGGCATCTTGGGTTCATGAAGGCTCAAGCGCATCAAGCACCATCCGTTGCCGTGATCGGCATCACAGGCGACTCGCACACCTTCATAATTAGGCTGAATCAGCGACCACCCTTCCTGATTTTCAGCATAAGTTTTGAAATCTTCCAGTATTTTTTCACCCAATTTTCTAAAGTGATCACCATTGATATGATAACGCACTTCTAATGATTCAGCTGGTTCTTCTAAATCTTCGACAAAAGTCGATAATGTTTGGCCTTCTTTTTTAAGATGGCAAAGTTCAATTAAAGCCAGTGTCGCTAAATAAGCGCCATCATCTAAAAAATAATTGTCTTTTAATGCTCCGTGTCCGCTCGTTTCCATAGCTAGATACGCGGGTTCCCCGGACTTATTCAATCTAATCGCTTCGTTGATTACATTACGGTATCCTCTTTTAAAACGATGATGATGTCCACCATGATGTTCAATAAATTTTGTCAAACCTGTTGAAGTGACAGAGTCTGTCACGATCGTTGAATTGGGATATTTGTCGAGAACAATCTTCGATATAAAGGCAATAAACGCGTTGCGGTTAATGGGATCTCCCTTTTCGTCTATGATGGCGCTGCGATCCACATCAGTATCAAAAATAATGCCCATGTCGGCATGATTTCTTTGAACCATTTTAACTGCGGATGCCATTGCTTCTGCATTTTCAGGATTCGGAATATGATTCGGGAAGTGTCCGTCCGGATTTAAAAACTGAGATCCCTTTGTTTCAGCACCTAACGGTTTTAAAACGTCGTCAACGAAAAATCCACCGGCACCGTTGCCCGCATCCACTACGATGTGAAGACCGTCAAGCGGTTTAATTTCTTTCGTTTCAGAGCGGATAATACCGACGATATTTGCCGCATAAGCCTTTAAAAAATCCGACGGAATGCGTTTGCCGCCATAAAAAGATGTTTCAATTTCTTCCGCTTCTTTTAATAAGCTTGTCAGTTCATTCTTTTCGATTCCACCGCGGCGTGTGAAGAATTTAAGGCCGTTGCGATTTGCTGGCAAATGACTTGCCGTGACCATCACAGCGCCGTCGCATTTTAAATACGGATCGACTGTCGTCATAAACATTGCAGGTGTCGTCGCCAATCCGCAATCGTACACAACCGCACCAGAACAAACAGCACCTACGCATGCTGCCTGCGCTAAAAATTCACCGGAAACACGGCTATCTCTCCCGATCGCTAATTTAATATGCTGTTTGCCTGTTTGCTTTTTAATGCGTTCTGCAAAGGTGTAGACAATTTTCATTGTCTTATTGTCGTCTAAATTAACTTCTTCTCCCGGCACACCCTTTGCTGCGACACCACGTACATCTGTTCCGTTTTGAAGCTCAACGATTCCTCTTAATATCATCTCAATTCCTCTCTATTCAACGATGGGCTTTCCCTTATCGTCCACTTTATTTTCCGCTAATGTTGCACACATCACAGCTTTAATCGCGTGCATACGATTTTCTGCTTCATCGAACACCTTAGAGTATGGCGCTCTGAAAACCCGATCGGTTACTTCCATTTCCGTCAAGCCATACTTTTCGTGAACATCCTGAGCAACCTTCGTATTTAAATCATGGAAGGATGGCAGACAATGTAAGAAGATTACATTCGGATTATTTGTTTTCTTGATCATTTCTTCATTAACTTGATAGTCTTTTAATAAAGCAATCCGTTCTGCCGTTTTCGCTTCTTCACCCATTGAAACCCAAACATCTGTATAAATCACATCCGCATTTTGGACAGCTTCGTCAATATCATCCGTTAATGTGATGGAACCATTGGTTTCTTTAGCCACCTTTTCCATGGCCGAAACCAATTCTTCATCTGGAAACAGCGATTTAGGCGCTAAGGCTACAAAGTGCATACCTAATTTTGCACAGCCAATCATCAACGAATTACCCATATTATTTCGGGCATCACCGACAAAAACAAGTTTTCGTCCCGCCAAATCGCCAAAGTTTTCTCTGATCGTCAGCATATCCGCTAAAATTTGTGTCGGATGATAGGTGTCTGTCAGTCCATTCCAAACGGGAACACCAGAAAATTCAGCCAACGCCTTGACTGTATCCTGTGAGAACCCTCTGAAAGCAATGCCGTCATAAAAACGGCCCAATACTTTAGCCGTATCTTCAATGGATTCTTTCTTTCCCATTTGGCTGTTGGTTAAATAAGTCACGTTGGCGCCCTCGTCGTACGCCCCTACTTCAAAGGAGCAACGCGTCCGGGTAGAGGTCTTTTCGAAAATACTCACAATGTTTTTGCCTTCCAATAAATGGCCTCGAATGCCCTTCTGTTTTTTTTCTTTTAATGCTGCCGCGTAATCAATTAAAAATGTAATTTCATCCGGCGTAAAATCCCGCAGAGTTAAAAAATTTCTATGATAGAGATTCAATGATATTGCCTCGCATTCTATAGTTTTTAGAGTATTTTTATTTTATCTAAAATACACAGGTGATTCAACTAAAAAACCGAAGGATTTTCATCCTTCGGTCTAAAATTACTCAGCATCTTCGATTCGAATAGTTACGATTCTTTGATCTTCTAAAGGTTTGTCCCACATGTCTCTTTCTGCAGAAACAATTTGATCAACCACATCCATCCCTTCAGTGACTTTGCCAAACCCAGCGTAGTCGCCATCCAAATGTGGTGCGTCAGCAACCATAATAAAAAATTGAGAACCCGCAGAATTCGGATCCATCGCTCTTGCCATAGATAATACGCCGCGTGTGTGCTTCAGATCATTTTTAAATCCATTCGATAAGAACTCGCCTTTAATGCTGTATCCCGGTCCGCCCATGCCGTTGCCTTCCGGGTCGCCGCCTTGGATCATAAACCCAGGAATGACGCGATGAAAGATCAAACCATCATAAAATTGATTCTTAATCAACTTCACAAAATTTTCAACTGTAATCGGTGCAATATCCGGATACAACTCAGCGCGAATCGTACCACCGTTTTCCATTTCAATTTTAATATTAATTGTTTCGCTCATATTTTCTCCCTGAAATTATTTATATAGAGTTACTTCTATTTTCGCATTTTTCATATTATCTGGCAATTTATTTGACAATTTTTTTCGAATGATATTTTCCAATTCCGAATCAAACAAATCATCGATATGATCGTGGTCAACTAAATGAATATGAAAATCCGTATCGCCATCGTACCGCATCACATCATTTTCATCATGAACACGCATAATTAATCCGTGCTCTTCAAAACAATCTAACGTATTGTATATGGTTCCCATTGACAAATGCAGCCCTTTTTCGTTAACTTTTTTCATTAACATTTCTGCTGTGGGATGACGGTTCGAATCAAGAATGATCTTAAGCAATGTCGTGCGTTGAAGCGTCGCGCGTAATCCCGCTCTGCGAATTCGTCTGGCAACATCCTCTTGATTGAAATCCCGTTTTTCCATATACACTCCTTTTATTCTTTAATGAGATTTATTTTAATAAAGATTTCTTAAATATTTATTATTTCAGTTCAACAATAGTTGCGCCAGTTCCACCTTCCGAAGGATTGCCAAAACGAAAAGACTTAACAATAGACGAATGCTTTAAATAATTTTGTACTACTTTCTGCAACACCCCGGTTCCCTTGCCGTGTATGATCGTTAAATTGTTGGTATTCGACACAACTGCATCCGAAAGGAATTTTTCAACGGCATATCTCGCCTCGTCACCTGTCATACCTCTCAAATCAAGTCTGCTGCTCATTTTGTGACGATCGGCCGCATTAATCTTTTTGGGGTTTCTCTTTGTTTTTTTCTCGTAGTGTTGAATTTGTGAAAGCTGGCTCGTTTTGACCTGAAGCTTCATCGGACCAATTTGAACCGTCGCTTTGTTTTCTCCTTGCTTAATCTCGACGATTTCGCCTTCTTTATTTAAACTTTCGACAAAAACGATATCGCCTTTTTTTAATACTTTAGGATTTGCTTTTTTCTTTTTGTATTTTTTCTGCTGATCCTTTTGTACTTGTTTCTTCGACAGCTGTGACTGACGGTTAATTTCCTTTCGCAATGATTCCAGCTTTTTATTGTCAATCGAAGCCATCGTATTTTCTTGAATCGCGCGAATTTCCTGATAAATTGATTCAGACTGGGCTTTTGTCTTTTCTACAATTGTTTCCGCTTCTTGATGCGCCTGTCTAATAATAGCATCTCGTTTTTGATAAACATCACTTGCCTTTTCTTCGGCGTTTCTTATTTTTTCTTCAGCTGTTCGTTCTTTTAGCTCGGCTTCTTGTAACGCGGCCTCCATTTCTTTTCTCTTTTCATCAATTAAATCCAATGTTTTTTCAAATCGAACAGATCCGGAATTGATAAATTGTCTGGCCTCTGAAATGATCTGGTCGTTCAATCCCAAACGGCTCGCGATTTCAAAAGCGTTCGATTTTCCTGGAATACCGATAATTAATCGATATGTCGGTTTCAGAGTTTTGACGTCGAATTCCACCGATGCATTTGTGATTCCCGGCGTCGTTAAAGCGTATTCCTT
Organism: uncultured Pseudoramibacter sp.; assembly: GCF_903789625.1. Lineage (NCBI taxonomy): Bacteria > Bacillati > Bacillota > Clostridia > Eubacteriales > Eubacteriaceae > Pseudoramibacter > uncultured Pseudoramibacter sp. The sequence goes on from NZ_CAIFFF010000002.1 coordinate 28,717, forward strand.
CAACTCAGAATAATGTGTCGTGGCCACAGTAATAACATCACGTCTAAACAATTCATTTAACAATGCAATGGCAAGGGCAGCACCTTCAGTTGGATCAGTGCCGGCACCAAGCTCGTCAAAAAGAACGAGATCGCCCTTTTGGGCTTGAGCCATAAAATAAACAATGTTTTGCATGTGCGCCGAAAAAGTTGAAAGAGATTGCTCAATACTCTGCTCATCTCCAATGTCGGCAAAAACATTTTTAAAAATGCCAGTCGCACTGCCTTCCTTAACAGGCACAAATAAACCAGATTGGATCATAAGCGTCAATAACCCAATCGTTTTGAGTGTAACCGTCTTACCGCCTGTATTGGGCCCTGTAATAACGATAACTTTAATATCCGGACGAAACACAATATCGCTCGCGACAGCTTTCTTCGGATCCAAAAGTGGATGTCTCGCATTTAACAAAGAGATCGGGCCGTTTGGATTAATTTTTACGCGCACACTGCCGTTTGATAAAGCATATCCTGCTTTTGCGAAAATAAAATCTAATCTAGAGATCATATGAAAATCGCGTTCTATAACGGCGTGATAGGCACCAACTTTCCCCGTTAAATTTTCAAGAATTGTAAAGATTTCTTTTTCTTCTTCCGCCCTGAGTAATTTAAGATCGTTGTTTAAATTAATCACTGACAACGGCTCAATAAAAACAGTTGAACCTGTCGACGATTTATCCAAAACAATTCCCGGAATTCGATTGCGGTATTCCTGCTTAACCGGAATGACATAACGATTATCTCGAACCGTGACCAGCCGATCCTGCAAGATGCTTTCATAGCTGGACGACGTCACAATGCGATTTAATTTATCGGATATCTGATTGTTTTTCGCAATAATTTCTCGGCGGATGCTGGCTAATTTTGGCGTCGCATTATCAGCCATCTCATTAGGCCCGATAATCTTCTTAGAAATTTCTCTTTCCAAATCTAAACAATCATCAAGGGCTTCAAACAACGGCACCAACCGATGCAGCTCATTCTTCTCGATATCTTTATCGTAGTAATCAATTAAATCTTTGGTAAGGCGAAGTGTTGAAGCAACTTCGAGTAATGAACTCATATCCAAAACAGAGCCGATTTCTGCCAATTGCAATATATGTAAAATATTGTGGATTCGGGCGAGCGGAGGCCTGCCATTTCGAAGCGACATATTGACCGCCTCTTCCGTCTCGTCAAGTGCTTTCATAATTTCGTCGAACTGGTTCATCGGTTTTAAATTCGAGGCAAATTCTTTACCCGCCTCTGTGATACAAAACTCTGCCAGCTGCTTTAAAATTTTGGGATATTCTAAAACATTGATACTTTTTCCATTCATCGACTATTGTATTCCTCTGTGAAAATTTCCAGTTGTCAAACGGTATTGACTATTTTGCAGATGAGCAGTTGCGGTACTCGGGTGTCGGTAAAAGGCAATTGCCGCTGCAATTTCTTTCGGTTCTTCATTTAACACGCTGATTCTATAGACGTCAACACAGTCTAAATCTTTTAATTCTTTACTCGTTAAGCACAATTTATCTGCATTGAAAATATGAACTTTTTGATCTTGAAGGACAAGCGGAAAAGAAGCACCCTTTTCATCGATCAAATGATAGCGTCCATTATTTTTACACGATGTACAGTCATGATTTTGGCAATTGATCACACAATTATCCGATACCATCACTTCCTGAAATCCGTAAACATTAAGGCTCAAAGGCAATACGGTCTTTTCGTTTAATTTTTTTAAGGATGATCCGTCTAATTCACAAGATACTGCACATCGATCGCATCCCCAGGAATTAAAGGCCATTGTTGAAACTGCATTAAACACTTGCAAATTGGTATCTGCTTCAACCGAGTGCATTGTCCCATGACGGCGGCAAATCTCCAATCCCTCGTAATTTCGCACTAAATAACCATCAATTTCTAGATTGTCGAGCATCTCAAAATGCTGCTCTAACTCACGACCTTTCTGTGTATTGATAATTTCTGGTAGGATTAATCTTAATTTCTCGCCTTTATTGTGAACGTCCTGACCGATTTTTTGAATGTATGGTATTTCTGAGATGTGTTCCAGCGGAATAGCCCATTCATCCACTTGCATATCTAAGAACTTAGCGTATTGTCCGTAATGCCATAATCTTAATGAGATTTGAGGATTATTCTGAACGCTCACTTCTCGATGTTTCGTTTCGAGTTCGTAGCGAAGTTGCTGCGTGTTCTGCTGTATTTTGGTTTGGTTAACCACAGGATCAATCGCTGCAATGATCTCCCTCCTGATACGATTTAAATCGGAGCGGGATAAAAACAAATTTCCGTTAAGGGTCACAGAAAATTCAGAAAGATAAAAATCCGTATCCCCCAACTTCTGAATTTGTTGTCTAACCATTTCTTCAGTCAGTGCATGTTTTTTCGCTAAAGACGGTTTAATTTCCTTGATTTCAAAGGCTTGCGTTTGCCCTGTATTTGCGTTTTTTACTTGAACTGAAACCGGTTCTTCTTCTGAAAATGATAAGCTAATATCTAAAGGTATTTTATTAAATGAAAGTGGCCGTTCAGCTTTCTCTGCGAGACTTTCAGCCAATTTAACGTTCTTATTACGATAAACTGGCATGCCTTTTTTCACTCCAGGTATTCGATTCATTTTAACTGTTCGTTCTCTTTGAGAAAAGGACGTTAGGCTACAACCAACCTGGGCATTTTTTCCAAAAGCAAGTCCATCGCCTCGATTAAGCTGAATTGAACCATCTAACTGAATTTTCATTACACCTTTCTCAATATTTTCAATTTTTCCAATATAAGCTCCGCGTTTTTTCTGGACGTCTGTATTTAAATGATTTTTATTACTAAACATCCATCCCGGTGTAAAATCCCTGCCAAAAACGGAATCCAATTCTTGAGATGAGGTCGATTGTCCTTTTCCATCCACAAGCTGCCGGTACAGTTGTGTGACTTGATAAACGTATTGAGGGCTTTTTAAACGTCCTTCTATTTTAAACGCATCAATACCGGCATTGACTAGCTCTGCTACGTGATTTGAGGTATTTAAATCTTTCATAGAAAGTAGATAACCTTGTTTGATTGTCCTGCCATTCTCGTCGGTCAATCGATATCTTTTTCTGCAGGGCTGGGCGCACATTCCCCGATTACCGCTTCTCCCACCGATCAAGCTGCTCATCAAACACTGCCCCGAGCGCGCATAACACAAAGCGCCATGAGTAAAAACTTTCAACTCAATGTCGGTTTGTTGTCTAATCTGCTCGATCTCATTTATCGGCATCTCTCTCGGCAGCACAGTGCGGAAGAAGCCTAACTTTTCAAAAAACTTGACTCCCTCTAGCCCGCCAATAGAAGCCTGTGTGCTGGTTTGGAGTTTAATCGTCGGATAATTTACTCTGATCCAAAAAATCAGACCAGGGTCCTGCACAATCAGACCATCTACATTAGCGAGATTTAGAAAATCAATATAGCGGATCAGTTCAGCCCATTCTTCATCTTTTACAAGCGTGTTCACCGTAATATACACCTTCACGCTGTATTGATGACATAGCCTCACCATGTGTTTAAAATGAGTAATGTCTATATTTTCCGCTCTTAATCGCGCATTAAAAAAAGGGCCGCCAAAATAGACGGCGTCAGCACCGGCATTAATGGCTGCAATAATTTCAGCTTCATTGCCTGCCGGTGCTAATACTTCTGGTCGGTTCCTTTTAATCTTCATCGGTTAACCTGTCTTTTTCTATTATTTGAATTACTCGGTCGTTTTTTTCTCTTTGCCTTTGCCCTTGCTCTTCTTCTCTTCTTGATTTGCTGAACTTGATAATATCTAAAAATAAGAAAGGCAACAATCAATATGATCAAAATTATCAGCAGATAATCGATGAAGCCACGGCGGTGAATGGTTTTTGTCGTGTATAAAGAAATGTGCTTCACCGTTTTATTGTTATTTTGAACAAGTAAAGTCCCAACTTTTTGATTAGCTTTTACTGTTTGAAGCAGTTTATAAGCGTCTCCATCCCTTTCAAACAACGATTGATTGAGTTTAAGTTTTGTGGTGTATTGATCCTTCTGATTTTTGTCAATATAGGACGAGACCTGCTTTTTAGAGGTCAGTGTTAATTTTTTTGAATTTGCAATTCTAACATGTTTTAATCGTATTGTTTTATAAGTCCCATCTTTTTTAGTCCAGTTTACTTTTGAATAATTTATATCAAACGTATTAATGATACCATTTGCTTGACTCCAGATATTATTATCTGAATGTAAAATGACGGCAACCATCGATTTATTTTTATATTTGGAAGAAAACACTAGACAATGGCCCGCTTTGTCTGTATGGCCGGTCTTCACGCCCGTTGCATATGGATTGTATTTCTTCCCATCGTGTGATGAACCTGTAACCAGCGGTAGATCTTTCGTGCTAATGATTAAGGCATTGGTATTGATCCATTTTTTATCGCCGCTCTTAAGATGGCAAGTGTAAACTGGCTGCATTACAATTTTGTCAATTGCCTTGTATTTCATCAGCTGTGTACCAATTTTAACGAGATCGGCAGCAGTCGTATAATGGTTATCATCATGATAGCCATGTGGATTGACAAAATGCGTATCTTCTAAATTTAACGTTTTAGCTTCTTTATTCATCAAAGAGACAAATCGTTTAATTGCAGCATCAGCACTCAATTTTGAGTCTTTTGCATCCAAACGTCCCACATTCGCCGCAATTGTCATGGCCGCGTCGTTTCCAGAAGGCAATAGCAGCCCGTAAAGCAGCTGCCGCCAGGTCAATACATCCCCTTTGCGAATATCTGCCTTAGACGAATCTCCGCTGATTTCATTTACTTCATTACCAACGGTGACTTTTTTATCGAGCTTATTCTGCACATAGTGCATGGCCACCAGAGCTGTCATGGTTTTTGTCGTACTTGCAGGATACATCTTTTGATGAGCGTTCTGTTCGACAATAACATCGCCGGTATTCACTTCAACTGCACACACCGCTTCATCATTGTTAAATGCGGGCATTGCCGCAAAGACGGAATTGCCAATAAAAAGAATCGACAAAACCGCACAACAAATTGATACTAATAATTTATTTCGATTGTTTTTGAATAAATGTAAGTTCATTAAAGAGTTCCTGATTCTCACGAATTTTTTCTTCATTTCCAATGACACAGAGCGTATTTTGATGCATCGCCGCATCGATAATTTTACCGCATTTTCTCAAATCAGCTTCCGTAGTGCTGAGAATCTGATCGCGTTCAATCTGCGTCCATTCCTGCGTTTGCCTTGTTAAGAACTGCCTGTCTGCTACGTAAGACTGCATGGCAAGCGAAAGCGGATGATCCTTCGCTGAAATTGAACCGATAATGGCCTTTTCCAATTCCCGCTGGCTGATCTGCATATTACTAACATATTGTCCTGCTTCGTCGTACGCTTTAAGCGTATTTGCAACGTGAGGATCTCGGTACGAAGTAAATATCAGATCGCCGGCTTTTGAAATTGAAAAGCCCGTCCCATAGGCGCCTCCCTTGATGCGGACACGATTCCACAAATATCCCATATCCATAATGGTTTTAAGTACGAAAAGACTGCCATTGTATTCATAGCCTAAACGCTTAATATTAAACCCTTTAGTCACATAATTAACCTTAGATGAAGTCATAAATCCTTCATTTGCTGTCTTTGTATCAAATTGATAGGTATGAATCGGCTGTTCACTATTGTCAATGGATTGCAGATGTTGCTTTACTTTGTGGTAAATCTTATTTTGCTGCGCCGGCTCGCAGGTGATCGACAATTTTACATGATTGCGGTTAATTACCTGCTTATACACGTGTAAGAGCTTTTGCGATAATTCATCAAAACTTGTATCATAACTCTGGCATATGGCGGACAGCTTACGTCCGAAATCAATACCGCCTAATTGCTGATACAACGCAGCGGATTGTGAATAATAGGATTGCAGACGCTGTGAAGCCAGCACATTTCCGGAAGTCAAAAAGCTATTTTCAAATTTCGTGCGATGTTCCTGTAAAATCGCTTCAATAATTTCTTTTTCATCAAAATGAGAAGCCGTCATGCCTTGGAACAACAATTCAAGTAAATAATCCACTTGATCGATTAATGCTTTCCCGCCAATTGACAAATAAGCTTGGTATTGACCTTCACACTGAACATCATCTAGCACTTCAAGATTTGTTGAAATACCGCCAGTGTGAATTTGGATCATTTGATCCATTTCATCAACCCCGTACAGGTCTGTCCGAACATTAAATAACAGCTTATTGAGTATGCCTAAGACTGCTAAATCTTCCTGTGCAATGGTGCGGATGTCAAAATAAAATTTAAGGTAGACGATCCCGTCTGTTGGCGCTGGATGCCATAAAACGAAGCAATCGTCCATCATACCTCGAGCAATTTGAGGCGTCTGTACCTTAGCTTTCAAATCTGATAATTCCAGTTTCGGAATGGTCGCCAAATCTTCCGGTGCATCTTCACGATTTTGATAAGCTAATAAATCTTTAGTTTCTTTAACGATTCCATCAATCTCTTGTTCTGATAACGACGATTGATACTTCGTTAACCGATCGGACAATGCTTTTGCATTTTTTGCCGCTAATTCTGGATCTGGCTTTAATGTCACGATTGCACGATGCTCGTTTTGAATCAGCTGTGTATTGATCAATCTTTCGAATCCGCCATTTTCAGCCATTGTCTTAACATGTGCAATGGCATCATCCATTCTGAGATGACTCAGTGGATCCTGATCGTAGAGCCAAGTGTCCATCAGCTCTAAGCCAAACATCAGTCCCGGTGGATATGAGCCGAAATCTTTTTCCTTAATTTCAAAAGCAGCTGAATTGATGCCCGCTTCAAGCATCTTTTTGTCGATGCCTTCTTTAACCAGTCTTTGTAAAACCTTTTTAATTGTTGATCGCACCCGATCCTTGTTTTCAGTACCGCCAACCATATTTTTAAGTGTAATAGCAAAATAAGGCTGTCTCATTGCGGTCGTGTAGGAATAACTGATGTCTTCGCAAATATTGAGATCGAGTAGCGCCTTCTTAAGTGGATAAGAATTTTCGCCTAATAAAATATTGGTCAAAATATCAAAGGCCAGCCAATCATCTTTTAGATTATTCAGCACCCACCCAATTGTTAAATAGTTTTTATTATTGAGCTCTGTTGCACCAGATAATGGATAATACACTGAAGATTCTGCTGGCTTTGAAAAAAGTGGCTGCAGTGCAATTTGAGAATCGATTTCCTGATAATCAAAATCAGATAAATACGCTTCATCCAGATATTTTAGATGTTCCTCCATATCACCATCGCCGTAAAAATAAATATAGGCATTAGAAGGATGATAAAATTTGTGATGAAAATCTAAAAATTCATCGTAAGTCAAATCAGGAATATTATCCGGAAAACCACCCGACTCTTTTCCGTAGATAGAATCCGGATACAACTGCTTAAACAATTCATTTTGCAAGATTTCTTCTGGGCTCGAATAGACGCCTTTCATCTCGTTGTACACAACGCCATTATAAGTCATTTTATCTTTTGGATCTTCGAGATGATAATGCCAGCCTTCCTGTTCAAATATTTTTTTATTCTGATAAATATTTGGATAAAATACAGCATCCAGATAAACATCAATCAAATTCATAAAATCCTTGTCGTTAGTGCTGGCTACGGGATATACCGTTTTATCCGGATAAGTCATCGCATTTAAAAATGTATTGACAGACCCCTTAACGAGTTCAACAAAAGGCTCTTTGACTGGATATTTCCGAGAGCCATCTAAAACTGAGTGTTCGATGATATGTGCAACGCCTGTGCTGTTGTTTGATGGCGTGCGAAATGCGATATGAAACACTTTATTGTTATCCTGATTGGACAGATATAGCAAAGGCGTGTGCGTCTTCTGATATTCAAAGTAATAAGCTGTTCCTTGAATTTCTTTCAAATATTCTTTATGGCGTAATCTAAAACCGTGAATAACTTGGTCGATTTGATATTCCATGATTTCTCCTGTCCTTTATTTAGACTCTTTCAGTCTTTGAAGTCTTTCTTTTATTTTTTTTTCATATCCAATAGAAGTTGGCGAATAAAATTCGGCATCTATCAAATCAGTCGGCAAATACTGCTGTGACACATAATGATTTGGATAATCGTGGGGAAATTTATATGTCGTACCTCTGTTCAGCTTTGCAGATCCTTGATAATGCGCATCCTTGAGGTGCGCCGGCACTTGTCCGTTCGAATCGTAACGAACGGCATGGCTTGCACGTTGAATACCGACATTTGAAGCGTTAGACTTAGGCGCAGATGCTAAAAATGTAACAGCTTGACTTAAATTGATTCTTGCCTCCGGCAATCCTACCATATCTAAGGCCTGCGCAGCAGAAACAGCGACCACTAACGCCATTGGCTCTGCGTTTCCAATATCTTCCGAGGCTGAAATAATCATTCGTCTAGCGATGAATTTTGGATCCTCTCCGGCATTAAGCATTTTCGCCATCCAAAACAGTGCCGCGTCAGGGTCTGAACCGCGTATACTCTTAATAAAAGCAGAAATTGTATCGTAATGATTGTCCCCTGTCTTATCGTAGTCCAGTGCTTTTTTCTGTATACATTCCTGCGCCACATCCAAATCAATTTCGATTACCCCATCGGCGTTTTTATCTGAACTCAAAACTGCCAATTCCAGTGCATTTAAAGCTCTGCGTACATCCCCATTCGCCATTAGAGCAAGATGATCAAGCGCTTCATCTGTAATTTGAACGTGCATGGCGCCTAACCCCTTTTCTTGGTCATGAACTGCACGCAAAATGATCTGTCTGATATCTTTTTCTGTTAAAGGGAAGAACTCAAACACTGTCGATCTTGAAAGAAGAGCTGAATTGATTTCAAAATATGGGTTTTCTGTTGTCGCACCGATCAATATAATTTCGCCCTTTTCAACGCTTGGCAATAAAGCATCCTGCTGAGACTTGTTGAATCGATGGATTTCATCTATAAATAATATTGTTTTGCGGTTGTATAAAGCAATATTATTTTTTGCCTGTTTTATGGCCGCTTCGATATCTTTTTTTCCGGAAGTCACCGCATTTAATATTTTGAAATCGGCTTTTGTTTGGTTTGCAATGATATTCGCCAAAGTCGTTTTGCCTGTCCCTGGCGGGCCATAAAAGATCGCAGACGTTAAGCGGTCCGTCCGAATTAAGCGGTTAAGCATTTTTCCCTGCCCTACCACTTGTTCTTGACCACAGAATTCCTCAAGCGTTTTGGGACGCATCCGAGCCGCTAAAGGCTCATTCTGCTCAGTATTACGATCGTAAGTCATATCGAAAATACTTGCCTGCATGATATAATTGCAAACCTCCTTTCATATAAACAAAAAAATCCGGAATGAGATCCCGGAATCTTAAAAATATTATTATGCAACAATAACAGCGTAGATAAAAGCTGATAACATGAATACAATTGCGGAAACGATCGTTACTTTTTCAAGAAACGCATCAAATCCACGTGCCTTATGTTTTCCGAACAATGTTTCAGCGCCGCCTTCAATGGCCCCAAGCCCTTGGGTTTTAACTGGTGACATTAATACACTGATGATTACGACAAAACTTGAGATAATCATTAATGCAACCAAAAAAGTATCCAAATACATAACCTCCAATAATTTTTATCCGTATTATTTTATCACAATGATAATTAGTTGCCAAGTCAAGAAATTCACAAAATATTAAAGGACCATGTTTTTCAACATGGTCCTTGAAAATAAACTTAAATTTAGAATTTAACGATTTTTGCAAAGTCAGGTGTCAAGCTTGCACCACCGACCAATGCACCGTCAATGTTTTCCATTCCCATCAAATCTTTAACATTATTCGGTTTAACAGATCCACCGTACTGAATACGTGTAGCTTCAGCTGCTGCTTCGCCAAACATGTCAGCAATTGTTTTGCGAATCCATCCGCAGACTTCATCTGCCTGTTCTTTGCTCGCTGTCTTTCCTGTACCAATGGCCCAAATCGGTTCGTAAGCGACAATTACTTTTGTCACGTCATCCACACCGGCCAAATCCTTTTTGATCTGTCCGACAACCTTGCTCTGAGCATTTCCAGCTTCGCGTTCTTCAAGCGTTTCACCGCAGCACATAATTGGTGTCAGGCCTAATTTCAAAGCCTTAATCACTTTTTTATTGACACTTTCGTCTGTTTCTGCAAAATATTGACGTCTTTCGCTATGGCCGATAATAACATATTTTACACCAAGATTTTTCAGCATTTCACCCGAAACTTCTCCGGTGTATGCACCTTTTTCTTCGTAGAACATATTCTGCGCGCCAATGCCAATGTTAGTGCCCTTAGTTAATTCAACGGCCTTCGGCAAATCGATAAAAGGCGGAGCAAAAACGACTTCCGCTTCTGCACCTTCAACTAATGGAATTAAAGATTTAATCAAATCTTCTGTTTCTTCCACATTTTTGTTCATTTTCCAGTTTCCTGCGATAACAGGTCTTCTTGACATGACTTTCCCTCCTCGTTTTTTACTTATCTTCTAAAACAGCGATTCCTGGCAAAACTTTGCCTTCCATGAATTCCAAGGAAGCACCACCGCCTGTAGAAATATGATCGATTTTATCTGCAAAGCCCAATTGTTTAACAGCTGCAGCAGAATCACCGCCGCCAATAATAGTCGTGGCTTCCGATTCAGCCATTGCTTTTGCGACAGCTTTTGTTCCTTCTGCAAATGTCGGGAATTCAAAAACACCCATCGGCCCATTCCAGATAACAGTTTTTGCATTCTTAATAACATCAGCAAAAAGTTCGCGTGTTTTTGGTCCGATGTCCATCCCCATTTGATCGCTTGGCATAGCATTTGAATCGACAACAGTTGGTGTCGCATCAGCTGCAAATTCAGGCGCTACCACGTTATCAACTGGCAGATAGAGCTTGACGCCTTTTTCACCGGCTTTTTTCAGCAGGTCAGCCGCCAAGTCAACCTTGTCTTCTTCCAGCAGAGATGTGCCGATTTCATAACCCTGCGCTTTGTAAAAAGTATAAGCCATACCACCGCCGATAATCAAGGTGTCAACTTTGTCAAGGAGATTGGTGATTACACCGATTTTATCGGAAACCTTTGCGCCACCTAAAATTGCGACGAACGGATGCTGCGGATTATCTAAAGCACCACCGATAAATTTTAATTCCTTCTGAATCAAGAAACCCGAAACAGCCGGCAGATATTTTGCAATTCCTTCTGTGGAAGCGTGTGCGCGATGGCAAGATCCAAAAGCATCATCGACGTAAATATCTGCTAAACTTGCCAGATCTTTTGAAAAATCTGGGTTGTTTTTCTTTTCTTCCGGACGGAATCTCGTATTCTGAAGCAATAATACTTGTCCAGGTTTCAAATCAGCAGCTGCTTTTTTGGTCACTTCACCAACGACTTCACCATCGTCATTAAAAATAACTTGAAGTCCCAGCTTTTCAGACAATGCTTTTGCAACCGGCGCCAAAGAATATTTTGGATCCGGTTCGTTTGCCGGGCGACCCAAATGGCTCATTAAAATCAGCGCTGCATTTTGTCCAAGAATGTATTTGATTGTAGGCAATGCTGCTTCAATCCGGGTATCATCTGTGATTTCGCCAGCGTCATTCAATGGCACATTGAAATCCGCTCTCATGATCACTTTTTTACCTTTTAAATCGATATCTTCTACCGTTTTTTTCATGATTTATATCCTCTGTGAAAAAATAAGGGCCGCAATAAAAACGGCCCTCGTTGCCACTAACACCGTTTAGTATTTTCTAAATACCAGTTGTTAGTTTAATTCTGCGAAGTATTTGATGGTTCTGACCATCTGGCTGGTGTATGAATTTTCGTTGTCATACCAAGAAACAACCTGAACTTCAGTTGTGCCATTTTCGAGTGGCAGAACCATTGTCTGAGTTGCATCGAATAATGAACCATAGCGCATGCCAACAATATCAGAAGAAACAATTTCATCTGTATTGTAGCCAAATGATTCTGTTGAAGCAGCCTTCATTGCTTCGTTAACCTGATCGACAGTAACCTGACCATCAACGACAGCAGTCAAAATTGTGGTTGATCCGTCTGGAGTCGGCACACGCTGTGCAGCGCCGATTAATTTACCGTTTAATTCCGGAATAACCAGACCGATTGCCTTAGCAGCACCAGAAGAGGTCGGAACGATATTGGCAGCTGCTGCGCGCGATCTTCTTAAATTACCTTTTTTCTGAGGTCCGTCCAGAGTCATCTGATCGCCAGTATATGCGTGGATTGTGCACATGATCCCTGACTGAATTGGAGCCAGATCATTCAGAGCTTTAGCCATCGGTGCCAAGCAGTTAGTGGTGCAGGACGCAGCAGAAATAATCTTGTCATCTGATGTTAAAGTTTCGTGGTTGACATTGTAAACAATTGTCGGCAGATCGTTGCCTGCAGGAGCAGAAATAACAACTTTCTTAGCACCAGCTTTTAAGTGAGCACTTGCTTTTTCTTTTGAAGTGAAGAAACCAGTACATTCCAAAACAACATCAACATCTAAATCACCCCAAGGTAATTCTGACGGATCCGGCTTAGAATAAATTTCGATTTCAGTACCGTTCACGACGATAGAGTGTTCTTTTGCTTCAACACTGTCAGCATATTTATATGTGCCGTGTGCTGTGTCATATTTCAGCAGATATGCTAACATTTTCGGGCTGGTTAAGTCGTTGATTGCAACAACTTCATAGCCTTCAGCATCAAACATCTGTCTGAAAGCAAGACGTCCAATTCTACCAAAACCATTAATCGCAACTTTTACAGACATAATTGCCTCCTTAAAAATAATATACTCATTTATTTAAATGACGGACGATTTCCTTTGCTGCGGATTCATCCGTAATTAACGTAACCCCCGGCTGAAGTCTGCAGACGCCGATAATTGCATCAGCCTTGTCTACACCCCCTGCAATTGCAATTTTTTCCGGGATCTTTCGGTAATCTTCAATGTCCACCCCAATTGTGCTAGACGGTTTTAAAATATGGCCTTGATAATCAAAATAATATCCGAACGCCTCACCAACTGCGCCCGCTTCTGTCAAAGCCTGTCTTTCATCTTTGGAAACATTACGCCACTGAGAAAGAACATCGGCACGACCGACACCAAAAACGAAAACATCAATATGTTCCATTTTATCGAAAACCCGTTTGATTTCTGGATAATCTTTAAGTGCATCGAGAAGATGAATGTCGATATTATCTGGCAAATGAAGTAATTCATATTTAGCATGAAGCTTCAAGGCCATTTCTGCCACGACATTGTTGGCTTGAGTCGCATGGCTTTTTCCAATTCCGCCACGCGCAGGAATGACATAAACGTCCGGGTATAACGCTTCTTTCATTTGTTCCGCGACAGCTGCCGTACTTGCGCCTCCTGTCAACGCAAGCACATCTTTGTACTTAAGCACTGTCATAATAAAATCAGCAGCCGATTTCCCCATAAAATTAATCACTTGATAGTTTTTATCTACATTTCCAGGACAAACAATCGCTTTATTTAAATTGAGCTTGTCTCGTAATGTATTTTCCAACTGTTCAAGTCCATTGTAGGTATACAGCATTGATTTTAAATCTTCAATGATACTGTCACCCAATTCTGTCAAAATTACACCTTGTCGTTCAACATCGATCAATTTTTGATCCTGAAGAAACTCTATTTCATTACGAATTTGTCTTTCACTCATATCAAGCGTGAAAGCTAAATTTCGTCTACCAATAGGCTCTTCGCTTTTAATGGTAGATAAAATATCATACCTTAGTTCGATTAAAGCACTGATTTCTGGAACAACAAGCCGCTGAAGGTCAACTAATTTTCTGCTGATTTCCAAATGATTATCGGCCATCTTTATTCTCCCGTGTTTTTTATGTCGATCATCTTTATATTGAAGATGGTTAATTCTGTTCCCACCTTGCGAGTTTTATTATAAGCTAATTTCAAGCTGAAATCAAGAAGATTCTCGCTATTTCTATGATTTTTTTGATATATTAAGAAACTTTTTGCTGATTTTTGATCTATTTTTAACTTTTTCGTTTTTTCACATTTTATTTTGTTTCAATTTCAAAATATATATGGGACATATTTGTTCCCAATTGTCTTTTCTGTATTCATTTTATTCTATACTTGTATTCCACACTGCTATTTAATATAATGTCTTTATTATTAATCTGAAGGAGTTTATACATGAGAGCTGTAATAACCGTAATCGGTAAGGACAAAATTGGCATCATTTACCGAGTTTCTGAAATTTTATCGAAATATAAAATCAATATTGAAGACATCAGTCAAACAATCCTGCAAGACGTCTTTACAATGGTGATGTTGGTCGATCTTTCTGAATCAACATGTAAATTTACTGATTTGAAAAACAAATTAGAAGATTTAGGTAAAGAAATCGGCATGACCATTCGAATCCAAAACGAAGATATTTTCAACGCAATGCACACCATTTAATTAAAGAGGAGACTTCATGGCTTTATATAAAGATATTATTGAAACCGTTCGTATGATCGAAAAGGAAAATCTCGATATTCGAACGACCACAATGGGGATTTCTTTATTAGACTGCATCGACAGTGATCAGCATAAATGCCAAACAAAAATTTATGATAAGATCACCCATTCCGCAGAGCACTTAGTTGAAGAAGCAGATAGAATGGCAGCTGAAACGGGCGTGCCTATCGTTAATAAACGTATTTCCGTGACACCGATTGCCTTAATCGCTGGCGCAACAGACGCTTCCGATTACGCCCCTTTTGCACAAACAATGGATCAGGCAGCAAATGAAGTCGGCGTCAACTATATCGGAGGATTTTCAGCTTTAGTTCCAAAGGGAGCAACACCTGGAGATCAAATTTTAATTCAGTCTATTCCTGAAGCTTTAGCTGCGACAGAACACGTTTGTGCGTCAGTTAACCTTGGTTCTACAAAATCTGGGATCAACATGGACTGTGTCAAACAAATGGGACACATTGTCAAAAAATGTGCTGAGCTCACAAAAGACAATGACTCGATCGGTGCTTCAAAGCTCGTCGTCTTCTGCAATGCCGTGGAAGATAATCCTTTTATGGCAGGCGCTTTTCACGGGGTCGGCCAGCCTGACAAAGTATTACATGTCGGTGTCAGCGGTCCTGGCGTTGTAAAAGTAGCGCTTGAAAAAAATCAAAATGCTACAATGGACGAGCTCGCTGAAATCATTAAAAAAACCGCATTTAAAATTACTCGTGCTGGACAGTTAGTCGGCACAACGGTCGCCGATCGTCTCGGCATCCCCTTCGGCATTCTTGACTTATCTCTCGCCCCAACTCCGGCCATCGGTGATTCTGTTGCAAGAATCATTGAAGAAATGGGGATTGAACATTGCGGCGGTCCGGGAACAACTGCTGCTCTGGCGATGCTCAACGATGCGGTTAAAAAAGGTGGTATCATGGCATCTACTTCTGTCGGTGGCCTTTCCGGTGCTTTCATCCCTGTCTCAGAAGATGAAGGCATGATCGATGCAGCGCGCAATGGTCACATTACAATTGAAAAACTAGAAGCGATGACTTGTGTCTGCTCCGTAGGGCTTGACATGATCGCCATTCCAGGTGATACACCTGACGATACCATTTCGGCTATCATTGCCGATGAAGCGGCCATTGGCATGGTGAACAATAAAACAACTGCTTGCAGATTAATTCCAGCCATTGGCAAAACAGTTGGCGATGAAGTGACATACGGCGGTTTATTTGGTTCGGCTCCTATTATGCCGGTCAATCTATCTGATGCCTCTGTCTTTGTCAACAGAGGTGGAAAAATTCCAGCTCCTATTCACTCATTTAAAAATTAATTTAGTTCGGATATAAAAGCACCATTCGGTGCTTTTATTCATTCATACGCAAATACCTATTTAGGAGGAACTATGGACAATACACATCTTGAAAAAAACACGTCTTATATTGCCTCACAGGATTTACTAGACGCTGTCAATATTGCAGTCACGCTGCAAAAACCACTGCTCGTCAAGGGAGAACCGGGTACAGGAAAAACGATGCTCGCCCACGCCGTTGCCGAAACGATGAACAAACCACTCTTTATCTGGAACATTAAATCGACAACGAAGGCCCAGGACGGTCTCTATACCTACGATGTGGTTCAGCGCCTGTACGACAGTCAATTTGGTGAAAACGTCGATGATATCAGCCAATACATCCATTACGGAAAAATGGGTGAAGCCTTTATGGCCGATGAACAAGTTATTTTATTAATCGACGAAATCGACAAAGCGGATCTGGAATTTCCTAACGATTTGCTTTGGGAAATGGATCAAATGGAATTTTACGTTAAAGAAACACATCAGACCATTCGCGCAAAACAACGTCCAATTGTCATCATCACTTCAAATGCAGAAAAAGAACTCCCAGATGCCTTTTTGCGTCGGTGCATTTTTCATTACATTGAATTTCCTGATCCTGAACAGATGGAAAAAATCATTCACGCACATTTTGACCGAATCGATGATGAGCTTGTTAAGCAGGCCATGGACACTTTTTATCGCATTCGCGACGTAAAAAACATCTCTAAACGGCCAAGCACCTCGGAATTAATCGACTGGCTTCGCGCACTGATTGCAGGCGGCGTTGATCCAGCTACAATTCGCAAAAATCTGCCCTACAGTGGTGTCATCTTGAAAAAAGATCAGGACATCGACTTAGTCGAAAAAGAATTCCATCCCAACATCCGCCGTCATGTTCGTTGATTTCTTTTATTTTCTCCGTGATCACGGCCTCAAGGTTTCAATCGGCGAATGGCTGCTTCTGCTGGAAGGCATGCAAAAAGGACTGCACCACAATACCCTCCACGGCTTTTATATTTTATGCCGTGCGATCGTCGTCCGAAACGAAACGGAATACGATCTTTTCGATGTTGCTTTTGAAGAATATTTTCACGATCTGCCTCCCCAATCTGAGCTGCCTAAGCCTCTGCAACATATCACTCAGCAAAGTATTCAAGAACTCGAAGTAGAATCACAGCATGACGCCGACGCCATTGCCTCGGAACACACAAGTGGAGACGAAAACGCATCTGCAACTGGAATGGAAATGCCGGGTTCCGGATCCAGCGGCGGGAAAACCGCCATTCGTGGAAAGCGCAAATTCAGAGATTTTCGGAAAGACAATCACCTTGATACCAGACAATTTCAAATGGCTTTTCGGCTTTTGCGCAATTTATCAAATCAAAATGACACCTCTGAGTTGGAGTTTGACATCGACCAGACCATTCAGAAAACCTGCGATATGGGCGGAATGCTCCATGTCGTCTACCGAAAACCCCGCCGCAACAACATCCGCGTTTTACTTTTTATTGACAGTGGCGGATCGATGAGCGGTTACGCGCGGCTTTGTTCTGAACTTTTTCAGGCTGCAACGGCATCTCGACATTTAAAGGAACTGAGAACTTTTTATTTCCACAACTGTATTTACTCTGCAATTGACAAAGAACCGACATTATCCATGAAAAAAGGCGTATCCCTTGATCAACTGATCGCAGAGTGCAATGATAAATACCGCGTCATTATCGTCGGGGATGCTGAAATGCATCCCTACGAGCTTTCCGGAAGTGAATACGACTGGGTGGCCAACAAAGGCGGAGAACCGGGAATCGAATGTCTAAAAAAGATTAAGCGTCATTTTCCGCACACCATCTGGTTGAATCCAACACCGATGCCGATGATTCACGATGCCTGGACAGACACGCATTTTGAAATAGCCGATATCATCGATATGTACGACTTAACCCTTCAAGGTCTTGAAGAAGGTTTTAAATTTTTACTCAGCGGCAAAAAATAATAATCTCTCATGCTACATTCCGGGATGGCAGGCACACAACAGCCTCTGCTTTCGTGTGAACCTCGCCATCCTGACGAGCCGCCTGCATTTGTATTTTTACAAGATATTCTTTTCCTTCCTTGTATTTTTTAGTCACAACACCACTTTGAATCGAAAGATCCCCATAATATAAGACTTTACGGCATTGGCAGTCTAAAACCCTAAGGATTCCGTCATCTCCCATCCAATCGCTTACAGCTTTCGCGATCAGCACCTGGCTGTGTATCCCATACGCGATTGCGCGTTTGGAACCTTGCTTTTGTGCAATGATGTCGCTGGCGTGGCGGTCAATGGGATCTCTATACGCGCCTGTTTCGGGATCGATGAGGCCATGCGCGCGCCATTTTCTCAGTGATCCCCATTTCGTCGCAAAGGCGTTCGCGGCACCAATTGCTGCCATGAGTGATCGGCCATCCGATTCATCGTACGGACCCACCCATTCCTCAGGCAGAGAATCTCCGATCTCGACCTCTTCCCAATAACGCGATGCATTTCCCCGTCTGAATCGGCCGTCAAATTGATTGTCTAAATTGGTGTATAGCTTTTCTAATGTTGCTTTTGAATAACGAGGCCGCGATTCCGCTGGTTTTTGTATCGTTTGGCTTTTCGATTGTCTCAGAGTTTCTAAAGATGGACATTTAATGATCGTTCGCGCAGTTAAAACAGCTGCTCGTTCATTTCTTTCATTGATCAGCGTAATCGCATGTTGCCGCAGCAGTATTCTATCTCCGTTTTTATTTTTTGGAAGTTCCTCTACCCCAAGATACTTGTTTTCTGCTCGAAACGTATCATTGGGACGAATTGTCATCAATCTTTCCCACTTTGTTCCAGCGTCATATACTTTTATTCCCGGCACAGATGGAAATTTTCCCTTTACAAAAGTCGAGGCAATGCAACTCTCAATTAATGGGGGCGCAATGATTCCGCCCCAACGTGTTTTTTTAGCGTAAATCGGATCGGAGTAAAGCGGATTGGAATCGCCCAAGGCCCTTGCAAATCGCCCAATCGTATCAATTGTTACCGTTTCATTGTAAAGTCCACCACCGGAACGATTATGATGATCCTGACAATAAATACGATAAACCGGTAAAATCCTTCCTGATTTTTTGTTTTCTGTTTCAATATATGTGTCTATTCTTGACAGCCATTCACGATCATTCATCTATCTTCCCCATTAGATTACTTTTATGCGCGCTCTTACGCTTTGTATACAAACTGTTATAAAAAATAAAAAAGCGCAACAGCTAAAATGCACTGCTGCGCAGATGAATCGAAATCTTTTTTTTCTAATGAAACTATGATAAAAAATAAAAAAAACGTCCAATCAGCCTGGAGGCCATTTCATATCTCGTCCAGCCAAGAAATGGAAATGCAGATGCGGAACCGTCTGTCCGCCTGCTGGACCACAATTGTTGACCACACGGAAACCGTCTTCTGCGACGCCCATCTTGATTGCTAAGCGGCTGATTACCGTTTGGATTTTCCCCATAATCGGGTCTCCGGCTGGAACAGCCAAAATCGAATCGTAATGCTGCTTCGGAATAATGACAAGATGAACCGGTGCCTGAGGATCAATATCCTTGAAAACTAATATATCATCGTCCTCATATACCTTATCAGATGGCACTTCTCCATCGATAATTTTGCAAAAAAGACAATCTTCTGCCACTTTCGTCCCCCCTTTTTTAATTATTGATTTCAGTACCTACCATATTGGCACTGCCTTGTTTATAGTGTAGCACGATTTCTTTAATTTTACCCAAACTATCTGGGACGGCCTTCATTTCTACCGGAATATAGTTCGGTGTATGCCCTGTCATTGTTCCGCCTTCATGAATCTGTTCAAATAATACCGGCTGGACCCGCTGATCGTTTTCGCGCAAAAAAGCCTCTTCCTGTTTTTTTGACAAGGCTATCAGCCTTTGGCTTCTCTGGTGTTGAATGGACGGATCAATCTGATCTGGAAAATCGTAAGCGGGCGTTCCCTTGCGACGCGAATATTTAAAGACGTGAATCTTATAAAAATTGATCGTTTGTACAAATTGGATTGTTTGTTCAAATTCGTCTTCTGTCTCTCCAGGAAAACCGACGATAATATCCGTTGTGAGCGCTGGAAGTGTGAAATATTGACGAATGTATTGAACGATTTGAATAAACTGCGCCGTTGTATATTTTCGATTCATACGTTTTAACGTCGTATCGCATCCGCTTTGCAACGATAAATGAAATTGCGGGCAAATTTGAGGAATTTTCGATAATTTTTGCACAAATTCCTCTGTCATCAGCAACGGCTCAATTGAACCTAATCGAATTCTCTTAACACCTGGAATTTTCGCGACAAATTGAAGCAGCGTAAGCAAATTGACTGAGCCATCAAACTCTTTACCGTATGAGGCGATGTGAATGCCCGAAAAAACAAATTCTTGATAGCCGTCCGCCACCAATTTTTCTACTTCCTGGCAGACCGAGGCTATTGAACGACTTCGTACCCTTCCCCTTGCATATGGGATAATACAGTAAGAGCAGAACTGGTTGCAGCCATCCTGTACTTTTATAAATGCCCGCGTATGGTGCCGCTGCTCTGCAATAGGCATATCCTCAAAGGTTTTACTGTCCCATACATTTTCAACAAAAATTTCACGTTGATGATCTTTTAAAAAGTTCTCGACCTCTTCAACTATTTTATGGCGGTGCGTGGTGCCTAAAATAATATCCACCTCATCAATTGCCGCCACTTCATCTGGCGCAACCTGAGCATAACAGCCAGCAGCAACAATTACTGCATCAGGATTTTTCCGTCTCGCTCTTCTAAGAATCTGCCGGCTCTTCCGATCTCCCAGATGGGTTACCGTACAGGTATTCACAACGTAAACATCTGCCGTACTGTCAAAATCAACGATCTGATAACCTGATTTTAGAAAAAGAACTCCCATCGATTCCGTATCAAAATCATTAACTTTGCACCCGAGATTATAAAAAGCAACTCTTCCTTTATTTTCCATATTGTCCTTTATTCTAGTGCATAATTAAGTTGGGCACATAGTGCCATTCCCGCTGTTTCAGTTCTTAATATTCTCTTTCCCAAAGAGACACTCTCAACACCAGCTTTTTCCAAAGCACAGACTTCTTCTTCAGCAAAGCCGCCTTCTGGCCCAATTAATATGTTGATCTGATCAACCGGACGCTCCCATTGCTGAATAACTTCTTTTAAAGAGTATTTTTTCTCATTTTCATAGGCAACGAGACTTTTCCCTTGAAAGTTGTCAAGCTTTGAAAGAAAAATCGGTAAATGGACTCGGGGAATACAACCGCGTTTTGACTGCTGTGCTGCCGATTTTGCGATTTTTTGCCAACGTGCGACCTTTTTCTTAATCGCTTTGGCTTCTTTTAAATGAACAACGCAAAATTGGGATTCAAACGGAATGAAATCACTTACACCCAATTCTGTACCCTTTTGAATAATCTCATCCATTTTTTTCCCCTTTGCCAAGCCCTGATATAAAACCAATCGATATGGCAGCTCGGCCTTTGAAGGGTAAACATCCAAAATTTGCGCAGTCAATCTTTTTTCAGAAGGCGTTTGTTCGAAAATCTCACAGAGATAATCTGTGCCATTTCCGTCACAGATCACGAATTTTTCCTGATTTTGAATGCGGAGGACATCAATAATGTGATGAAAATCCTCCCCCATTATTTCTATTTTGTCACGATGAATCTGATCTGATGATACGAAAAAATGATGCATTATTCCTCCTGTTTCTTCGCAATCACAGCATACCATTCGCCTTGATTGTCGACCTCCAGTATTTCAAAACCATGTGCAACCAGACTATTTTTTACATCATCTACGTATTTTTCGATAATACCAGAAGAAATAAATAGACCATCTTCCTTCAAGTACATTCGAATTGAGTCAATCAAACGAATAATGACTTCCGCCAAAATATTCGAAACGATAAGATCGGCCTGCTGATCCTTTGGAATGACATCGAGTAAGTCTCCTTCTTTGATCTCTACTTTATCTTGGAGCTCATTTAACTTTACATCTGCTACAGCGGCATCAACCGCAACAGGATCGACGTCCACACCAATAACCTTCGCCGCTCCTAATTTGGCTGCAATGATCGACAAAATCCCAGAACCGCATCCAACATCATAAACACAATCAGATTCCTTCACGTATTTATCTAATGCACGTGTACATAGTTGTGTGGTTTCGTGAGTACCTGTTCCAAATGCCATTCCAGGATCCATTTTCACAACGACTTCTTTGCCAGATGGCTCATAATTTTCCCAGATTGGGACAATGACAACGCGATCACCGATTTTTGTCGGTTTATAAAAGGCCTGCCAAGCCGTTGCCCAATCTTCTTCCTTTACTGATGATACGTTAATCTGATAATCTCCTGGATCAAGACCAAATTGACGAATTTGAGCAATATCATGCTCAATTTGATCCAATTTTTGATTAAAATCATCATCGTCCGGCAAATATCCCGTAATCTTTGAGATATTGGGATCAAAATCTAAAATTTTCTGGTCAAAATAATTAATTGTCGGATCATCTTGAACGGCTATCAAATTCTCAACAGACTCAATCGCTGTTCCTTTTAAACCGGCTTCATATAATATATTGGTCACAGCATCTTCCGCTTCACGTTTGATAGTTATTTCTATAGCTTTCCAATCCATATGGCGTATACTCCCTTTCAATCTTTGCTATATTATACCAGAATAAAAAAACTTGTCACTTGGAACATCAGTATTTTGTCCTTTCCCGGCAAATATCCGTTATTTCATCCTTTTCTTTATTAAAATGTGGTAAAATAAACAATATATAAAACTTAAAGGAGAAAATTATGCCTAGTTTAGATAAAGATAGAGAAGGGATTTCCCGTTCGATTCAGGAATATGTCCCTGGTAAACAAGTGACTCTGGCCCACGTAATCGCAAATCCCAAGCACGATGTTTACGTCAAATTGGGATTGGAATCTGACCGCGACGACGCAATCGGCATTCTGACTATTACACCAAGCGAAGCAGCCATTATTTCTGCCGATGTCGGTACGAAGGCTGCTGACGTTCAAATTGGTTTCCTCGACCGTTTCAGCGGCTCTTTGGTCATTACAGGAAAAATCAGCGATGTCAACTCTGCAGTACGGGAAATCATCAATTTCCTGCGCAATACGCTTGGTTTTGATGCACCAGATCATATTACACATTCGTAAAAATGGCCAGCAATAAAAACCGCGTCGCTTTAATGGGTCGAATCAGAAGCGGAAAAACAACTTTAATGCAAGCTTTGCAGAATAAAGAGCTGAAATACGCGAAAACACAGCAAGTGACGTATACCGACAACTTTATTGATACGCCCGGAGAATTCATTGAAATGTCGATTTTCGCCCATCAGGCTGTTTCCGTATCTTTGGACGCTTCACTCATCATTATGGTCAGTTCATGTATTGATACGCAGAATTCAATTCGCCCGAATTTTATCACCATGTTCAATTTGCCTGCAATTGGTGTCGTCACAAAAATTGACCGCGAAGACGGCAATCGTAAAAGAAGCCGCCACTATCTCCAATACGCGGGTATTCCCGACAACAAGATTTTCGAAATATCGTCCTACACAGGTGAAGGTTTGGACGTTTTATCTGAAGAAATCCACAAATACGTCAATCGCGACGGACATGATTTTTCTTAAATATATTCAAATTGATAAAGCCGCATTCAAAAGAATTGCGGCTTTTATTAATATTATTTACTTTTATCACCTGAACACACTGCTGAGGCATCATCTTTTAACTGATCGTGAAGAAAAAGATCAATCGCGGTATCTGCATTCCCTGATGCGCCTGCAATAATCTGAATATTTCTGTCACTCAGCATCTGCCTGGCTTCTTTTCCTATTTTTCCGCAAATCAGCACATCAGCGCCGATTCCCTTTAAAAATCCGACCAGCATAAATTTATTTTGCTCTGGTGCATCGACAACCCACGTTGTTTTTACCGATTCACCTTCCGTATCGTACACTTTAAATTGTTTCGTTCTTCCAAAATGATTAAAGACTGTGCCATGATCGTAAGATACTGCAATTTTCATATTAACGCCTGCTCAAATCGCTAAAAAAGCTAATTACATCGTTTTAACCCAGGTATCCACTTCATCCTGGAAAGCTGTCGATGAAAACCGCTTTGCCGCAACTAGGACAGCTCCCGGTGCTGACGCTTTGAGTGATTCCCAAGCACCATCTATACCACTGGACCCTGACGTTGCAAAAAGGGCAACTTGTTTTCCTTTCCATCCTGCACCTTCAAAAAATGTATTGACAATCGTCGGTGCTTTATACCACCAAATTGGAAAGCCCACATAAATTCGATCGTATTCGCTGATATCTGGCGTCGTTTCTGCCATCGGCGGTCTAAAATCTGGCTGATCCTTCATTTCTACGGATGAACGGCTCTTGTCATCCTGCCAATTTAAATCTTCTGGCGTGTACGGCGTCTCTGGTTTTATTTCAAAAAGTTCCGATTTTGATGCCTTCGCAACCATTTCTGCAATTCGTTTAGTTGTACCTGTTGCGCTAAAATATGCGACTAATGTTTTCATAAATTGATCCTCCTAATTTAATTTTACCACTCTTTTGTATTTAAATATCTTTCAACAGAGGCGACAGCATTGGCGCCGTCACCCACAGCAGTTGCTACCTGACGAACTTCCTTCTGTCTCACATCTCCAGCTGCAAAAATACCAGGTGCAGAGGTTCTGCCGTCTTCTCCGGCAATAATATAGCCCTTTTCATCACATTTACAAACTTGGTCGAGGCCATCTGAATTTGGGACAATCCCAACTGCGATGAATACGCCAGACACGTCTAAGAGTTGCTCTTCATTTGTATTTTTATCTTTTGTCCGAAGGCCATTCACCATGCCGTCTTCTCCGACGATTTCGACAGGAAGATGATTCCTAACTAGTTCAATGCGATCCGATTCAAAAAGTTTATTCTGTAAAGCCTTTTGCGCGCGAAGCTGATCTCTGCGATGCACAAGATAAACCTTTCGGCATGCTCTTGCTAAAAAGATCGCATCTTCGACCGCGACGTTTCCGCCGCCTACAACTGCGACATCTTTATCTTTATAAAATGCACCATCACAGGTCGCGCAGTACGAAACGCCCTTACCCGCGTATTCTGCTTCTCCCGGAATATTTAATAGACTATGCTTCGCACCGGTCGCGAACAAAACGGTTTTGGCTGTCAAGGTTTCTTCAGCAGTAATGACCTTTTTTTCTTCTCCAAGGTCTTCTACTTTTTGGACATCACCCATTTTAAACTGTACGCTCAACTGATCCGCATGCTCTCTCATTTTCTGAGCCAAGTCAAATCCATTAATACTCGGAAATCCAGGATAGTTATCCACTTCGTAGGTATCGACAATTTGACCGCCGCTCATAAAATTTCGTTCTATTACAAGCGCATCAAGTCCTGCACGCTGCGCGTATATTCCTGCTGTCATGCCAGCAGGTCCTGATCCAATAATAATTAAATCGTACATCGTTCGTCCCTCTTTATATTTACATCATGCTTTCAATGATATCTACAGACTTCGGTATTTCTGCCGATAAAACCACAGGCCCGGCCTCTGTAATCAAAATATCATCTTCAATACGGACGCCCATCCCACGGTCTGCCATATACAGGCCCGGTTCACAGGTAATGACCATTCCCGGTTTTAACGTCACTCTTCTGTCTTCGCAAAGATCGTGAGTATCCAACCCCAGCGAATGACCGATACCATGATAATAATAATCATCGATGGTTTTTTCAGGATCAAACAGACCCGTTGCAAGGCCGTATTGATTCAGCAGCTCTCTGGATTTTTCCTGAACATCCCGCATATTCGTTCCCACTTGATAATAGGGAATGATATCGCGTTGGGCCTGGAGCACTGCTTCGTACAATGCTCGTTGATCTCTTGTATAGTGTCCGTTTACCGGAAACGTCCGGCTAATATCGGAACAATATCCGCGATAACGCGCACCGAGATCAAAGAGAATCATGGTATGATCAGCCATTCTCTTTCGGTTCGTCATGTAGTGAAGAATCGGCGCATCTTCACCTGAAACCGCAATGGTGTCAAAAGCTGTTTCTTCTGCCCCATGGCTTAAAATCGTATATTCGAAAATATCTTGAGCTTGGTATTCAAAATCACCGGGTTTTAAATTTGCCAAGATCTGATTAATGCCTAGATGTGTCAGATGGATGGCATGGCGCATTAGTGCAAGCTCTTCTTCGGATTTGACTAATCTCATCTTTGAAAGGAGTGGTAAAAGTGAATGTTTGTGTTCAAGGCCAAACTCTCTTTTCTGATGATCTGGAACAGTATCATCTTCGTAATAGTCGAGTCCTTTTAAATCTGAACAGAAAGATTCAAATTCATCGAGATAACGAATATCATCGATCCCTGATTTCTGATGCGCTGCATCAATTGAAATATGACGGCCAAACCACTTTTCTTTAAAGGGATCTGGCTTACGGATAAACAAAGTTGTCGAATTCTGTCCGTGCATCTTTGCCAAGACCAATATGCCTTCTGGCTCGGTTAAACCTGTTAAATATAAATAATTGTTATTCACGTAAAATGGATAATTTTCATCCAACGATTTGCTGACTTCGCAGCCCGCGCCAATAATGGCAGCGCTCTGGTCTGGCAGTAAATCGTACAACGCTTCCCGCTTGTTCTGATAAAATTCTTGTGAAAGTTCCTTTACCATCATTATGCCTCTCTTTTGCTCATCTTGGTAATATATAACGCTTAATTATTTCAGCCACGCCATCATGATCACAATCGCATGGTCCGATGATATCGGCATTTTTTATTAAGACATTGCTGCTGTTTGGCATCGCGATGCCGATTCCTGCTGTTTTGAGCAATTGCAGGTCATTTTCGTCATCGCCGATCGCCACAACCTGTTTAAACGAAACATCATAATGCGCACATACCTTGGCCAATGCCTGTGCTTTATTTAGCGACTTTGGCGCAATTTCAACAATTTTGTCTCCGCCATCATACGAAACAGCACCATTTGTATGAATTAGACGAGCGGCTGTCACTTCTTCTTCGTTTCTGCAATAAAATATAATCCTCACTGGGTGATCAATATTTTCAATGTGTGCCGCCCTTTGAACGTAAGGCTTTTTTAGAACCTGTTTGGCCGTGCGACTTGCTGTTTCCGTCGACGCGTTTTCATAATAAACCATTGAAACAGTGTCGACAAAATAAAATAATGAAGTCCTTCGTATTTGTTTCAACAACACTTGAAACACATCTGCTGCAAAGCAGTTCTCACGCCAGAGCAGCGAATGACCTGTATAGATGCCTGCACCGCCGTTGCACACGTGCCAATTATTTTGAATTTCGGGATTCAGCTGATCGGTAAAATCGATCTGTGAATGAAAAAACCGTCCACTCGCCGTAACGACATGAATTCCTGCCCTTTCGCACTGCACGAGCATGCGCTTGTTTTCTTCTGAAATGATCTTTTTAGAATTTAAAAGCGTGTTGTCCAAATCCAACGCAAGCAGGCGAATATCCGGGTTCATCATGCACCCACTGCCATCAAGCCAAAGGCACAAAGTGATGTGACAATGATCCCAGCAATAGCAGAACCTAAAACGGCCGACAACACACCTTGCTTAAAATCCATTTCAATAAGCGAGGCAGCCAGACAGCCCGTCCAAACCCCTGTCCCTGGCAGAGGAATGGCAATGAAAATCATCAGCCCCCAGAACTTATATTTGGTAATGCTTTTCGATTTGTTGATGCCACGAGTATGCAGCCATTCTGCGAAACGTCCCAAAGCGCCCTTTTTCCCTCTCATCCATTTTAAAAACGCCGGTAAAAATTTTAAAATAATCGGCGCTGGAACGATCGAGCCTGCCCATGCAAGCAAAAAGGTCTGCAGATAAGGCATGCGCATCAACAATGCGCCCACTGGAATCGCCCCTCTGAGTTCAACGATCGGAACCATTGAAATAATAAAAACTTCAAGCCAATTCGGAAGAAACGAAAAAAATTGTATAATTGAATGTGCCAAATCAATGCTCCTTTTTGTATTGTTTCCTCATTCGTGTTAAAATGACAAATGCTATGACATATATTTTACACCAAAAAGGATAAATTACAATTGATAGTTTACTATTTAAAGGATCGTTAATCTATGAAAAAAATATTAGGACCAATGCGCCGTGCTATTCAACAATTCCATATGATCGAAAACGGTGACCGCATCGCGGTAGGGTTGTCTGGTGGAAAAGACAGCATTGCTTTGTTGGCAGCACTAGCGCGATATCAAAAATTTGCACCTGTACAATTTGATCTTGAGGCTGTGACCATTGACGCTGGTCTTGAGGGAATGGATTTTTCTCCGCTCATCACCTACTGCCACGACATTCATGTCCCATATACAATATTAAAGACGTCGATTGCAACTGTTGTTTTTGACATTCGCAATGAATCGAATCCATGCTCTTTATGCGCGAGAATGCGCCGCGGCGCATTGCACAATCTGTGCCGCAGGCTCAACTGTAATAAATTAGCGCTGGGGCATCATGCAGATGACGCCGTTGAAACTTTTTTCCTAAGCCTTTTTTTCGAAGGCCGCATCAATACTTGTCAGCCCGTCACTTTTTTGGACCGAAAACAGATCACCCTCATCCGTCCTTTGATTTTTGTCAATGAAAAAGATATTATCTACGATTCAGAGTGCCAAACATTGCCAATCATTGGATCAACCTGTCCCGCAGACGGATTTACAAAGCGCGAAGATGTCAAAAACTTTATCGCCAAAATGTGTGCCGAGATTCCGGATTTAAATAAAAAAGTTTTATCTGCCATTCAAAATCCGCACCCTTTTATTCCATGGGTAAAGAATTCAAAAAAATAGAAGCATTCTAGCGCGTAGAATGCTTCTTCTATATCCCTTATTGTGCCTTAAAAATACTCGAAAACGAAATAAACAGGTCCCGATAAATCGAAACTTTAATTCTTTGAGGAGAATTGTAAATCTTAGGAATAAAAGCGTTTTTCTTAAAATTATATTCCAAGATTACCTGTTTTTGAGGATCAATGATCCAGTATTCCTTTACGCCTGCTTCAGCATAGATCCCCGTTTTCATCAAATAGATCATTTCTTCTTCTTCTGGAGTCACAATTTCAATCACCCAATCTGGGAATGAGCTGCCATTGACAGTGACCGAAAGTGAAGGGCGCAGCTGCGTATTGTGCATCTGCCCCACCATCAAAACCTCATAAGAATCCGACAGCTGGTCGAGTGGGCGATGACTGAGATGATACTGCTTCAAAATTGAAGACAAATATTTGATGATCGCCTTTGCGGAAGGGTCTGTCGTATTTTTAGCGTATTCTTCACCATTAATAATTTCTCCCTGAGGGGTAAAGATCGGTTCCTCCTGCGCATTTTGTTCTGTCATAACCGCGTCTGCAGCAATAGAATCGTGATTGTTATCCATTTTTATCTTTTACTCCTTTATTTCATCTCTTTAATGTGCCCAACTTCTGATTCAATTTCACGTTTTAATAAAATAAGCTGAATCAAATCTTCCTGAACTGATATGCGGTTGAATTCCGAATTGTATTCATCAGCCAGCTCTGGCCTCTGAAGACGGCGCAGTGTTTCAATATTTTCAACAATATCGTTCACGGTGCTCGACTTCATTCTAAACAATTTCTGGGCTGACAAAATTTCATCTCGAATCGTCGACATTTCCGTATCCAACGACTGGACTGTATTCGCTGTTTTCGTCAAGCGTTTTTTAATCACTTCCGGTAGTTTAGCTTTATACTTGTAATTGAGCGAATGCTCGACAACCGCCCAAAAATTCATGGCGAGAGTTCGAATTTGAATTTCTACAAAAATTTCTCGATACCCTACACTGCTAAAAACCGGATATTTTACAATAATATGATAACTTTGATACCCGCTTTCCTTTGGCTTTCCTGCTCCGCTGTGAAAGGCCGAACGGTCCTCTCCTTGAAGATAATTCTTCACTTGATAGATCGTTAAATCCTTATTATTGCGCGAATAAATCATATCTGCCACTTCGTAAATATCTTCAACAAATTGACAGATAATACGAATGCCTGCAATATCGCGGATTTTTTCCTCTACATCGTCGACTCGGTAATGGTATTTATTAATTTTTTCCAAAATACTTGACAGCGATTTAACGCGCCCTGTAACAGATTCAATCGGTGAAGTTTCTCCCAGTTGTGCGCGTTGATCCTTTAAATGATTGAACTTAAGCAGCAATTCATCAACTGCCTGCTGATAAGGAATTAATATGCGTTGCCAATCCTTCGCTTTCATCTCTCTCCTCTTCTCTCCTATTATAACTTACAAAACAATTTTTCCAATAAGTTTCTGTCGATTTTTTCGATAAACGCAGCCTTGCGTCAAATGCTGGTCACGCATTCGATCGATTAACATTTCTCTGATTTTCCACCAGCTGATATGCCAGTTTGTCTGGATTGAATCCTGCTCAGGGATGCGCCCAATAACGCGTTGCAGGGCAATATCCGGCGCTAAATGCGTTAAAAATAGGACGACGCGATCGATATAATCGTCAACACTTAATAGCTGTACTTGATTTTTTTGGTACATCTGAGCCAATTTCGTTCCTCGTTCCACGTAAAGCGCGTGGCACTTAACGAAATCTGTTCTTAATACCGAAATCAATTCAGCTCCCTCGACAGCATCCACTTCGTCGTCCCAAGGTAAATCCAAAATCATATGGGTGCAAAGTTGTAAATGATGCGCCTTGATCCTTAAAGCCGCATCGACATAATCGGAAAGTGAATGCTGCCGATTGAGAATACGCAGTGTTTTCGCATTGATTGTTTGAAGCCCAAGTTCGATACAGATATCAATATGATTATCTTCGCTAATTCGGTTTAAATAATCCAATTGCTGATCACTGATACAATCCGGTCTGGTTGAAATGGCGATGCCTGCAATTTGTTCCCCCAAACAAGCTTCAATATGAGACTTGAATGTTTCAAAATCGACATAAGTATTTGAAAAATCCTGCAGAAACGGGATGAATAAATTGGCGTGATATCGCTTGCTAATATAAGCTTCATTCCTTTTGATTTGATTTTGAATGGAGATCGATGCTGAAAGCGTTTCATTCCCGGCCCCTTTTTCTCCGCAGAAGATACATCCGCCATAAGATAACGTACCGTCTCGGTTTGGGCAGGTCCCCCCTGTATTGACAGGTATTTTATAAACCTTCTGCCCATAGCGTTTTTTTAACCATGACGCATAGGTTAAATACGGCAAATTCGTTTGATATGGATCCTTCATGTAAATCTTTCTAAATATCTCCACAAACAGATAACGCCGAATGTATGAGATTCACACAATCGGCGTCTTGAATAATCCCGTTAATAGACAAAAAAGCGAATTTATTTATAATTTTTTATGCATTCCGGAATTTCGTTTTCGTCACAGCTCAGGCTCAGCACGAATTTCACATCCTGCTTTTTCTGAATAACATCTAAACGTTTCAATAGACCTTCAACATCTTCCGGTCCATCTGCATCCAGAATTCTTAATAAATTATCGATATAGACTGTATCAACATCGTAATTGCTGCCTAAAACGCCACAGATAAAACCGAACAATTCATCTTCTCCTTTAATGCCAAAGTCGTCACTATTGATGAAACGAATTTTCGTATCAACTGTTACGCGATATTTATCTCTGTCATTTATAAAAAGAATTTGACCTTTGGAAGTTTCAAGTTCTGCATTCGCCATGTCGATCATTTTTTTCGTCTTGCCGCTTCCCTTTGCTCCATATACAAATTCAATCATTTAAGACACCTACTTTCTACGTTGTTATTTTTATTATAACGGTGAAAACGATATTATTCAATGCTTTTTTTTGCCTTTTTCCTTATTGCTTACGGCTCAGCATATATGTTAATGTATATAAACTGTCCGAAATATTGACATCCTCAATCATGACATCGTCGGGCAGTGTCAAATCGATCGGAACAAAATTCATAATGCCTTTTATGCCTGTCCTCACAACTTGATTGGCCACACTTTGTCCAATGGCTCTCGGTACACATAATATCGCAATATTAATCATATTTTCCTTAACGTATTCATCAAGATAATCCATATGGAAAATCGGAACGCCGTCATGGGTCTGACCTACCTTCTCAGAATCAATGTCAAACATGGCACGTATCCATATCCCTTCATTCCTAAAGCCTTCATAATGAGAAATTGCGTGGCCAAGATTACCCGCACCAATAATAACACAGCGATAAGGTCGATTTAGCCCCAATAAATCGTGGATTACATCCTTCAGTTCCTGAACTCGATAGCCGTATCCTTGCTGCCCGTAGGCACCAAAAGAATTCAGATCTTGCCTAATCTGAGAGGCTGTCAGGCCCATCATTTTCGACAATTCCATCGATGAAATCTTCTGAAATCCCCTTTCATTCAAGTCGGTCAAAAATCGATAATATTTGGGCAATCTCCTGATGACACTCATCGATACTTTTTTTGAATTTTTTCGCATACGCGCTCCATTTATCTCTAAATATGCAATCATTTAATTTGATTGTTATAATTATAACAAAAGAACCTTTATAAATCAATTAGGCATAAAAAAACTACTTAAGACATCTTAGAGAGACTTAAGCAGTTCAATTCAAAATGGTGCGGATGAAAGGATTCGAACCTTCATACACGAGGTACCAGATCCTAAATCTGGCGCGTCTGCCAATTCCGCCACATCCGCAGGCAACACAAGATATTATATGATTATCTGTGATATGAACAAATATTTACTATATACGCATAAGATATTTTAATTCTACACGTCAGATCACCATAAAATAACAAGCTTTAATTATCTTATTATATTATGGTCAAGACGTCAATTAGAAATTTAAGAAAACATTATTTTTAATATCTATATTAATGCTCTTTTGGTATAAATCCACGTCTTGAAATGGTACACAGTAGTTCAAGAACATATCAAAAGCATAATTAAATAGCTCTGTATTATAGTAACGTTTTAAAATTGTTTCTCCTATTATTTCTCTTTGGGAACACGTCAGATCACCGTCATTGTACAAAACATCTAGCGTGTAAAAGATATTTTTTATATTGCTTTTTTCAGTTTCCAGAACATGATTATTATTTACTTTTAACATTTTTTACTCCTATCATAAATAAATCACTAGTAACCATAACTAAATAGTATCTAAATACTTAGTTTTATAGACAAAATAACACTAAAATGGTACTTTATTGTATTAAATCATTCATATATCACCTCCTGTTAATTAATAAATCTATCTAAATAGGATAATACAAGCATTGTTTTGTTAATAAATTCTGTTTGGTATTCTGTTATGAAGGCTTATTAATACCTCTATTATTAAATACCAAAGGGAAATATTATTGTTTGTATTCTTTTACCCGTCTGTAAAATGTTGACTTTGATATATTAAGCTTTTTTGTAGCTTCTACGCCTGTTATTTCTCCTGCCTTCCATTGTTTATATACAGTCTGGAACAGTTCTTTATTAATGTCTATTGGTTTACGTCCTTTATATTTTCCTTGTTCTTTGGCTATTGCAATACCTTCTTTTTGTCTTTGGAGAGTCTGCTCTCTTTCAAACTGTGCAAGACCTGCAAATATAGTAAACATTAGTTTACCTTGTGGCGTTGTTGTGTCGATATTCTCTTTTAAACTTATGAAATTCACACCCTTATTCTCTAATGTGTCTACAATATTTAATAAGTCTTTTGTTGATCTGGCAAGTCTTGAATAAGACTCTACAATAACAGTGTCTCCTTCTCTGACATATTCTAACATAGAATGAAGCTCTTTTCTGTTTGTGTTCTTTCCAGATACTTTTTCAATAAATAACTTCTCTACTTGTTTATCTTTTAATAATTTAACTTGTCTGTCTGTGTTTTGTTCTTGTGTGCTGACTCGTATATATCCTACTAACATAAAAACACACCTCATATATAAAATTATGATTAGATCATAACAAAATAAATGAAGTGTGTCAATAGAATTATAATTATTTTTGAGACGTTTCATAAATATATTTATAATTTATATGAAACTAAATACCACAGGAAATTATAGTGTCATTAGAGTATAGTCTATTGAAACATAAATATAGAGGGACCGGTAATATATTCCACTGGAATAATTTAAACAAGTAATATCTTTAATTAATTGTCTAAATAATTAGGTGGGGTGTTTACTAATAGAAGCTAAATGTAAACTTTGTTATTTAATGCCGGGTGGTTATGTCTACAAACAAAGAACTTATAGAGGGGCTATTGTTAGCACTTATATTAATATTATCTGCTGGTATATCGAATGAATTAATATACTATAATTTGAATTTTTATTCATTATTTAATACCAAAGGAACATTGTTGTTCCCTATTCTAAATCTTCATCTGTAAAGAATATTTCATCTATACTGTACTCTGGAAATGCTCGCAGAAATGCCGCCATAAAACCAAAAGAAGGATTGTTTTTGCCACCCTCAATATTTTGAATAGTTCTATAACTACAATCGTGACCATTTTCAGTAATAATTTCTGCTAGTTTTCTTTGACTTAAATGCAATTTTTTTCTAATTTCTTTTATCTTCATTTTATTACCTATATATTATAGAAAAATACATCTTCAATTTTATATTCTGGAAATGTTCTCTTAAATGCTTTCATAAACTGATATGTTGGATTACTATTTTTTGTTTCAATGGAGCTAATATCAGCTCGTTTTACTTTAAATTCGTCACTTGACATCATTTCTGCCATTTTTTCTTGTGTTAAGTTTTTTTCTAGTCGAATACGCTTTAATTTATTCATATTCACACCTTCGTTATATTAGCATTATAATTAATAGTTAATAGTGGAGCGGAACGTTTTTAATATTCTTATAGAAATTTAAAAAACGTTCCCCCCTGACACAAAAAATTATTTATAAGATAAAGACATATATTTTTCATGATGATTATTAATTGCATATCTGGAATTTAGCTTATTACCATCAAAGTATTTTTTAAAAGTTTTATATTTGTTACTGGT
Source organism: uncultured Pseudoramibacter sp. (assembly GCF_903789625.1). Lineage (NCBI taxonomy): Bacteria > Bacillati > Bacillota > Clostridia > Eubacteriales > Eubacteriaceae > Pseudoramibacter > uncultured Pseudoramibacter sp. Next base: position 63,850 of record NZ_CAIFFF010000002.1, read on the forward strand.
ATCTATTTTATTGATTTCAACCATTATTTCTTTAGACCTAAATTTAAAACTATTGTTGGCATAATTATCTAATAAATTAATAACATCAGCTTTTATATCATCATGTACAGAATTAATATATTGTTCAATTAAATTATTGTCTATTAAAACTTTTGGAGCATTAAATGTATCTGCTAACAATTCTTTATAAGCCTCTATATGGTCTTTTTCTAAGCCATAATATTTAGGAGTATAATAAAGTCTAGTTCTTTCAATCATTGAATAAAACAGATACTTACAAATTATTTCACTTGGTTTATAGAAAGCATCGCTATGTTCATAATATTTAATTACACCGTACCGATTAATATTATCAGGTTCATCTATTACACCATTATTTAATATTTTTGCTTGATTTTCCGCTGTTTGATAAATGGTGTTATAGAGGTTAATATTATATTGTTTGTCCTCTATCCTGTTTGATATTTCTTGATCTATATCTATATCATTTAAATTATCTGTGTTCTTAATTAGAGTGTTAAACAACAACCTTTCATATCTGGTATTAATAAATTCTGGTTTGGTAATATATAGATTTGGTGTGCTTTTTCTGGTTCGTGCCATAAATTGTTTAATTAATGTTGTGTCTCCTCGTTCCCATGCTTTACCAATAAAACAATATACATGTTTGATATTTGTGTCTTTAAAGCTAACTCCTACGTCTATCCATGAAGTAGCTATTAAAAAATCAGCATCAAATCTACCATTTACAATAATATCATTTATAATATCTGTATTCTCTTTTACTTTAATATCTTTGCTAGTTAAACTAACGGCTTTTATTTTGTTGGTATTTAATTTATTGGCTACTGCCCGACAAGCTCTTGTATTATTAATTAATACAATTTGTTTTTCGTTTTCTCTGTAATTAGATTGAATTAATTGAACAACTTTATCAATATCTAAATTACTATTTTCATTATAATAGTTAGTAAGCAATACCAAGCCATTAATATAACTCTGCTTCTTTATATCTACATCAATAACAGTATCTATTTGATTGTATAAATCATCTGGTAAACAATTATATAATAATTCAGGCGTTGCCGTTGCTAAAATAATTGGTACTTCTTTTCTTTTGTATTTATCAATAATATCAATTATCTTTTTGGTCTGTTCATCATAGGCATAAGAAGAATATTGTACTAATTTATGTATTTCATCAATAAATAATAGATAGTTTTCAAAGTCTACCCTTTTAACCCAATTTAATAAACCTTTTGCTGAGTAATACGTATTCTTTAAAGAATTTTCCGACTGATCTGTTAACATCCTTGTTGGATATAAACAAACAGCATTTTTAAAACAGTCTTTTATTAATGTTGTTTTTCCTGCGCCTTGCGGGGCAATTAATAATATAACTTCTTTTTGTTTTACCTTCTTTTTAATTAATGATATAAGTTTAATATCTTGATTCAAATAATCATACTTGCATTTATAATTTATTCTCTTGGTATTTTTCATATATATATTTATCCTCATACATTGAATTATATCGTTTACACATGTATAATATAATTATAAATAATATATCTTTTGTAAGAATTAGAGGTGGTTATATAAATTCATTTATTAAATATTCGCATCAATATAATATCTATTTGGCAATAATCGAACATAAAACAAAATATATCCTTGTGGGATTAGATACCAGCAAATCAAGATTAAATAGCAAATTAAATAAAGAACTTACTTATTTATCAGATCACAGTGTATCACTGACTAGATATTATATTTTCTTCGGAAACAATAATAAAATTTTTTTTCCGTCTTGGTATACATTAAACCAGAAAAAAGAATTAATCAATGATTTTGTATATTATTTTTATGATTTATTTTCTTATAACTTGCCAAAGGCTAATAATGATTTAACCCCAAAACATATAGAATACAGATTAAATATACTAGCTACTTATTTATTACAAGACCAATTTAAACGCAAGTCTGGAATAATTATTACAGATTATAAAAGGAAAAAAATTAATAATACAGAAATTCCTTTAAATACATTAGAGATACCTTATTAAATGTCTCTTTGATTATATATTTATCCTAATAACCTGCACACTATATTCAAGTATGCAGGTTATTTATTGTTATTTGGTCAAGTTAGAGCTGTCGAAATCGACGGCGCCCCGTGGTTCGTCGGGAAAGACGTGGCAAAAGCGCTTGGATATAGCAATACAAAAGACGCAATTAAATCTCATGTTGATGAAGAAGATAAAAAATTTCTAAGTCCCCAAAACAGGGAGTTAGGAAATATCCCAAACAGAGGACTTCAAATCATCAACGAATCCGGCTTATACAGTTTGATCTTATCTAGCAAATTGCCAACCGCGAAAAAATTCAAACATTGGGTTACATCAGAAATCTTACCATCAATCAGACAACACGGCGAAGATGATGATAAGCTAACCCGGCGTTTTGACGGGTCAGGTCGACTAGCTTTATTTATATAATGAATTTAACGCATTTTAGTAATTCACACTAATAATTACACCTAAATATTATTAAAAGCTCTATATTCATTTATATAGAGGTCAGATTAATATCAACTGATAGTAATTAATGCTTTCTCATTGTTATTTTATTATGCTTCTTGTTGGTACAATATAATTTTTGCGGGTTATAAATTTCACATGATTTTTTTATATCCACGTTTAACATCTTTACATAGTTTTGTGTTGTCTCTATATTGGAATGTTGCAACATTCTCATTAATGTAAATACATCAACACCTGCCAAAATAGCATTTTTAGCAAAGGTATGCCTAAATAAATGAATAGAAGTTTTATTCACACCTCTACTATTATTATATTTTTGTACTGCTGATTGAAGACTTCTTATTTTCATCTGCTCGCCTTCATTGGTACAGATCAAATAATCTTCATCTTGACCACCTCTATAACCTAAATACTCTTTAATAATACTAGCAAGGATTTTATTAAAATATGTCTTTAGAGGTGTTTTATTTTTTGTTGTATTAACAATTACACTATTATCAAATAAATCAACATCTTTAATTTTAATATTTAATAGGCTTCTAACTCTTAACCCTGTCGCTATTAATATATTTTCAGCAAACCAGACTTTATATTCTGTAAATGTGCAGGTTTTTAAATTTGGCTTCTTTAATAAACGTCTTAGTTCTTCATCTGTGTAGACCTGTTTAATTGTCTTTTGGTATTTAGGAATCTTAATTTTAAATCGGTCCAGATACCCTTCATACATACACCAATAAAGAAACGCTCGAATACTTCTGCAATAAGTTGCAACAGTAGCGCCTTTAATATCCCTACTTTGTAACACCAAAACAACTTTATTATATTCTTGTTTGGTAAAATCTTGAATATCAATATCTCCTGTTATGCTAATTGTTTCTTTAATATGTTGTGTATATGTTTCTATGGTAGACTCTGACAAGCCATTAGCCTTCTTTTCAATAATAAAGCTCTTAAAACAACTCGTTAAATTTAATGAATTAATATTATTATTTGGACATTTAAACATAAAAAAACCACTCCACAACAAATAAATTACTTGTTATAGAATGGTCATTTATATGTAAGGCGGTCCTAAATCTGGCGCGTCTGCCAATTCCGCCACATCCGCAGGCAGCGTTACTCGAGACGGCAAGCGCTCGTATGTAACGTGCTATTAAAAAATACCATAAAAAAGCAGCAACTTCAAGAAAAAATTGCTGCTTAAACCTGTGAATTTCCTTTAATGTTCAAAGCCCAAAACCGTATAATCTTTATCTTCAATGGCTTTCTTTAATTGCGCATCATCAATTTCTTTGTTAAGAGAAACGACAGCGTTTCCTTTCTGGTGATCAACCTTGGCCTGTTCGACTTCTGGAAAACTTTCAAGTGCTTTTTTCACTGTCGCTTCACAATGTTCACACATCATACCTTCAATTTTAATAGTTTCTGTTATCATGTTTTGATCTCCTCTTTTATTTCTTATTCTTGACTTAACGGAACAGATTGAATATCCACAACTTTATAATCTAATCGTTCTATCGTTCTTCTAATAGTTTCATCCGGTACTTCACGATCTTCGGATATTTTTGCAACGCCCTTCTTCCAGTCGACTTTCACAGAAACGCCATCAATTCGATCCAGCTGTCGTTGAATGCGTTTTTGGCAATTTTCACAGCTCATTCCCTCGATTTTAACTTCTTTTTCCGCAATCTTTGGATTCGTTAACTTCTTATCTTCTTCGACCCATTCATCTCCGCCGCCACCACAGCAGCTGCCATCTCCCGAAAAGCGTTTCCTAGCACTTTTCACCGCAATCAAAACGACAACGGCTAAAACTAAAATAATAATAACTGTTGCAATCATGGTGTTTTCTCTTTCTATTTCATTAATTTCAAAATGACACGAACGAGTTCATCAACCGTTCCTTCCTTGTCAGCTTTAATATCTTCAACGACACAAGTCCGAATGTGATCTTCCAGCAGCACTTTATTGAATGACTTCATCGCTGCCGTCACTGCTGCGCTTTGAACTAAAATGTCCGGACAATAGGCATCATTCTCAACCATTCTTTTTATGCCGCGAACTTGTCCTTCAATTCTACTGAGTCGATTGATCATATCCTTATATTTGTCCGGCTCTCTTTTTTTATGCCGAACACAACAAGCATTATTTTTTTCTTCAGCCATTATTATCTCCTCTTAATACCCCCACCGAGGTATTTTTTATGTGTAAAGTATATACCCAGGTGGGGGTATTGTCAACCCTTCCAAATAAAAAAATCTTACCCTTACATATTATTATATCTGTAAAGATAAGATTAAATCATTTATATGATATTTTGAGGATCGCCTTCCAGCCAACATCTAATATTGTCAAAAACGATTTCTGCACGCCGATACAGCGCTTCCTGAGTTGCGTATGCAATATGTGGCGTCATGATACAATTCTTCGTTGTAAGCAGCGGATGATCAGGCGGAAGCGGCGGTTCCTCCTCAAAGACATCTATTCCCGCTCCAGCAATCTTGCCCATGTTAAGCGCTTTAGCTAAAGCTTGATAATCAATCAATGCGCCACGCGCCGTATTAATTAAAATAGCATTCTCTTTCATTTTATTAATTTGATGTGCGTCGATCATTCGTGTCGTCTCTTTCGTCCAAGGCACATGTAAAGAAATAATATCCGCCTGACGCATTAACTGATCTAACGAGACGTATTCAATTCCCAATGCTTGAGCTTCTTTCTTTTGCGTCCTGCTGTATGCAATTAGGCGGCATCCAAAGGCCTTTGCGATTTTTGCGACCTGAAGGCCGATGGTTCCTGTCCCGATAATTCCCAGCGTCTGGCCGTAAAGCTCGCTGCCAATTGGAAATTTGCTTTTTCCCTGCATCAAAATGTTTCGGCTCTCAGAGATCTTTCTTTTGATATCAATCATCAGTCCAATTGCCAATTCCGCCACTGCATGTGTCGAATAGTTAGCCGCATTGCAAATCGTCACACGATTCGATTTGAGATAGTCAACATCGATATGGTCTATCCCAGTGAATGCCACATCTACCATCTTTAATTGATGACAATGTTTCAATACCTCTTTTCTTAAAGGCTGATTGGCCAGTACAATAATATTGGCATCTCTGACACGTTTTATCAGTATTTCTTCTGTCTCTGCTTTGCGGTCGTATGCGATAATTTGATGGCCATCTGCTTTTAATAACATGGTAAGGGTCTTTAAAGCGTCATCGCTGATTCCCAAAGGCTCCATGATTACAATTTGCAGCTTTGTTTTTTGATTTGGAGTCTTATTCATCAAATTCTCCCTCTTCTTTTTTTTCATCAATAAACGCGTAGATCTCAGAATTAGAAAACCCGCGTGACAGTAAATTCCTCTGTACACGCATTTGAAGCTCCCAGCCTGTATACCCTTTAGATTTCTGCATTCTTAAATATTTTTGATAATCTATTTCGATATTATTTCTCCTGATCTCATCGTCATCATTTTCAACGTTTTCTTCAAACGTCTCTTGTTTTCGGGATATCTGCGTGCTAATCATCGCGTAGGGATACCCCCTCCTCATCATCCAATTCGCAACTTTACGTTTTCTTTTTTCATGAGGTTCATTTCGGTATCGTTCAAACGCCGCATCGATCAACTCCTCGCAGCAGTGTTGTTCTTCTTCCTTAGTATAAAATAAATCGATGTCGTCAATTTTTTCCCTTGGAATCCCCCTGTGAATCAAATCCTGCGCTAGTCTTCGTCTGCTGTACCGCTTTGCGCTTTTATTCAATTCGCATGCATTTTGTATGTACTGTTCGTCATTAATGTATCCGTATCGTATTAAAGTTTCCATACTTGCCGCAATTTCTTTTTCCGAATAATTTTTATCTTGAAGATATTTAACAATTTCTGCTTCAGTGCGATCACGATACGTCAAATAATTCATCGCTCGATCAAATGCTGATAATTTAGATGTCTTTTTTTTATGCTCTTCCAATATGACTTTGCCTCAATACCCTTAAATTTTTCTATTATTTATCAAAAAAGGCCTCTCGAAGAGGCCTTGATTTCGCTATTCAGCTAATTCCATTTTTTTCGCTTGGTCTGTCGTGATCAAAGCTTCTATCATTTCATCAATTTCACCGTCTAAAAACGAATCCAACTGATGAATTGTTAATCCAATCCGATGATCCGTTACGCGCCCTTGAGGGAAATTGTAAGTTCGAATACGTTCGCTTCTGTCCCCTGTCCCGATTTGACTCTTTCTTTCAGCTGAAATTTCACTTTGCTGCTTTTGCGTTTCCATATCGTAAAGCCGAGCCTTTAATACCTTCATTGCCTTGGCTTTATTTTTAATCTGGGATTTTTCGTCCTGGCATGTAACAACCAGCCCTGTAGGAATATGAGTGATACGAACAGCAGAATCCGTCGTATTGACGCATTGTCCGCCATTGCCTGAGGCGCGGTACACGTCAATTCGTAAATCATTGGGATCAATATTGACTTCAACATCTTCAACTTCTGGCAAAACAGCGACCGTTGCAGTCGAAGTATGAATCCGTCCACCGGATTCCGTTTCTGGAACACGTTGGACGCGATGAACGCCACTTTCGTATTTCAAGCGGCTGTAAGCACCTTGTCCATTAATAGAAAAGGTAATTTCTTTGATCCCGCCGAGGTCCAAAATGTTTGAGTTCATAATTTCCGTCTGCCATCTGTGTCGTTCAGCATAACGCACGTACATCCGGAACAGATCGTGAGCAAAAAGTGCCGCTTCATCTCCACCAGCACCCGCTCTAATTTCGACGATAACACTCTTTTCATCGTTCGGATCCTTTGGAAGGAGCAGTATTTTGATTTCATCCTCTAATTTTTTCTGCTTTTCTGTCTGTTCCTTCACTTCAGCCTCGCACATTTCCTTGAAATCTGCGTCGATCGATTTGTCAGACAGCATTTCCTGACTTTCCTGGATAGCTTTTTCTGTTGAACAGTACGCCTTGTATTTTTGAACAATTGGTTCGAGATGGGCGTGTTCTTTCATCAAGCGCTGCCAATTCTGCTGATCGGAAATAATATCCGGATTTGAAATGTCGCGTGTCAACTGAATGTATTTTTCTTCAAGGGCTTCTAATTTTTCAAACATTTTATTTTCCTTTCTACTCTGCAAAAATCCATTTACATTAAAATCTTAGTGGCTTTGCTACAATGGTTTTTGATCGTAGAAGAAAACTGTCATTGACCCCGGACCAATATGCGTTCCAATCACGGGTGCCAAAATCTTTCTCGAAAAATTAGTATTTCCGTATTGTTCCGTCAGCTGATTTTGAATCGCCTGAACCAATCGATCCTGATACGCATCGACAAAATAGATGGGTTGATGAGCAATGTCGTAACTATGGTCAGCAATATATTGAACAAATTTTTTGACCAGTCGTTTTTCTCCCCTGCATTTATCCGTAATTTCCAATTTTCCTTCAGAATTCACGATCATGAAGGGATGAATTTTCAACGCATTGCCAATAAAAGCGGATGGCCGACTCAAACGCCCGCCTCTACAAACATATTCCAAATTCGTAACCGTGAAAATATGGTGAATATGTTCATGACAGCGGTTTGTTAATTGAATTAAATCATCCATTGACATGCCCTTTTGTGCCTGTTCTGCCACTACGTCAACAACCATGCCTAAACCGCCAGTTACAGCCTTTGTGTCGACAACCCGAATATCGACGTCAGGATATTCTTCGATGATTTCTTTTCTAGCTAAGCAGGCCGTCTGATACGTTCCCGATAAGCCGCTTGAAAAACTAAGCAGGAGCGCATCTTGACCAGCTTCTGCATAAGTTTTAAAACAATCGTAATAGTCTTGGTAAGGGATTTGAGATGTTTTATAAACAACCCCTTTTTTCATATTTTCGTAAATTTCTTCAGGCTGGATATCGATTCCATCCCGATATATATTTTCTCCCTGCGTCACGTACAACGGGAGCACTTGAACCTGCAGTTCCTCCAAACGTTCTTTTGGCAAATCGCAGGCTGAATCTGTAATAATATGAATGCGCATTTAAACTCTCACCTTAATAAATTTTTTCGTTTAAAGTTTATCATATGAATCCACTTACCGCAACTGTGTGATCTTAATACCAGTCTTCCCCTTTTTCCTGGTTTTGTATATTTTGAACTTCCTCTTGGAGATCTTCTTCCTTTTCTTTGGCCTTTTCTTCTAGGTGATTAATTTTTTCTCGTTCTTTTTTTCTTTTGGCCTCTTTAGCCTTTCTGCGGTCTTCCTCTTTATTGTGTTCTTCAATATTATTGACAAAAACCTGAGCAGAACGATAGCCCGTTTCTTTCATTCGGTTATTGATCGCAGCGGTTTCAATAATCGCCGCTAAGTTGCGCCCGCTGGATACCGGAATCGTCACAAGCGGGATATCAACGCCTAAAATATTGGTCGTTTGATCATCTAAACCTAAGCGGTCGTATGGAGAATGTTCGTCCCAGTTTTCGAGCCGGATAACCATGTCGATATCAACTGATCTTTTGACTGATTTGGCGCCGAAAAGCATTCTGACGTCAATGATACCTATCCCACGGACTTCCATATAATATCTTAACATTTCCGGCGCTTCGCCAATTAAATGATTGCCATGATGACAGGTGATATCGACAACGTCATCCGCGATGAAACTATTGCCACGTTTGATTAACTCCAACGCCGTTTCACTTTTCCCAATGCCGCTCGCACCGGTAATCACAACGCCAACCCCTCTGACTTCTACCAAAACGCCGTGTATCCCTGTTCTGGGCGCTGTCTTGTTGTCAATATAATCGATCAAACGATAGTTAAGAGAGGTGGTTTTTTCCTTACTCTTCAGCAAGATAACCTTATATTTCGCGGCTGCCTTTTCAAAAAGCGCCGTTTCCGGCAAATCCCAGCAGACAATCAGGCAAGGAATGTCGTGGCTGAAAAAATCATCGATGCGTTTTTCCCTGAGTCTCGGATCCAGTGACATTAAATAAGAAATTTCGACTTTACCAACCAGCTGGATACGCCGGTTATCAAAATATTCGTAATATCCATGCAACTGCAGACCTGGACGATTGGTGCCGGAATCCCACAATTCAAAATAATCAACCGGCACAATGATTTTTTCCAGATTTAACGACTTACAAAATTCTTCAACTTCAATCGTGCATAAAGGTTCCTTCTCAGTCATTTTTTTCTCCTGATGTTCTAAAATACTGATACACAGCATCGGCAGATTTTTGATTCATGCCGTTGACTTTCAGCAATTCATCCCGACTGGCATTTTTTATATTCTCAAGTGTATTAAAATAACGCATCAGCGCTTCTCGCCGTTTCTTGCCAATTCCAGGAATGGTTTCAAGGCGGGAGGACAACATGCTTTTTTTTCGTAATTGTCTATGGTAAGTGATTGCAAACCGGTGGACTTCCTCTGAAATTTCATTTAAGAACGTACAAACTGGTGTGCCGTACGTCAGCTGGTATTCCTGATCTTGATAAATCACCCCTCTTAATTGGTGATGATCGTCTTTAACCAATCCACAGACCACACTGTTCAATTCCGGATACATAGATAAGATAGATTGTGCCGCGTCTACGTGTGTTTTGCCGCCATCGATCATAAAGACTTCCGGAAATGGCAAAAATGAACTTTCACCCGGCGTTTTGCCCTCTTTTAATTCCTTCATTCCGTGCTCAATCCGGCGGAACAGCATTTCCTGCATACTCGCATAGTCATTTTGGCCCTCAACGGTTTGAATTTTAAAACGCCGGTATGCCTTTGGTTGGGGTTTGCCTTGTTCGAAAACCACCATACCGCCGACGTTGTTCGTACCGGATATGTTTGAAATGTCATAGGCTTCAATGCGTTTCGGTATATTCTCTATATTTAAAAGATTCTGGAGCGATTCAACTCTATTTTCCTGCCGTTTTTCTTTCTGGCGTTTTTCGATGAAATATTGTTCTAGAGTCAGTCTTGCATTTTTCTCGACCATTTGAATAAAACGGTCTTTCTTTCCCTTTTGCGGCACAATAATCCGCACGCGGGAGCCCCGCTGCGCGGTCAGCCAATCCTCTATACTGGCCATTTCATCGTCTAGAGGACAGGATAAAATAATTTCCTTTGGTAAAAAGTGTGAGCCATTATAATACTGCTTAACCACATTGGTCATAATTGCTTCGTCTGTTTCGTCTTTAACGCCGTCAACCATCATGCGATTGCGTCCCAACAGCTTGCCATCGCGCACATTAAAAACCTGAACACAGGCAATATTTTGATCCACCTCGCCCGATAGGTTTGTCTCCTTCTGAGATTTGATTCGATAAAACGCGATGTAATCCTGATTCTGCTGATTTTCACTTACTATTTTTTGTTTAGACACCACAAAATCGATCGCCTGAATTTTATCGCGGCAGTCTGCAGCCTTTTCGTATTCCATATTTTCTGAAGCCTGCATCATTTCTGCTGTCAGTTGATCGACAATCGGCTTATTTTTCCCGCTTAAAATCGCGATATCCTTTTGAACATTTTCCCCATAATGTTCTGGTTCAATCTTCCCGGTACATGGCGCGAGACATTGCCCCATATGATAATAAATGCACGGCCTTCCCCGTTTGACGCCCTTCGCCACCTTTCGGTTGCATCGACGCAGCGGATACACTTTCTGCAAAGCTTCTATCGTTTGTTTCACCGCAGTGCTACTGGTAAACGGGCCGAAATAACGCCCCCCATCCCGTTGATGATTGCGCGTCATTAAAATTTTAGGATATTTTTCCTGAGTCGTAATTTTTATATAAGGGTAGCTTTTATCGTCCTTCAGCATAATATTGTACCGGGGACGATGCTCCTTGATCAAATTACATTCAAGAATCAACGCTTCCATTTCGGTATCCACCACAATCGTCTCAATAGATTCAACATGAGATACTTGAATCTGTGTCTTAATCGGAAGATTTTTGGGATTTTGAAAATACGAATGGACGCGGTTAAATAAATTTTTTGCCTTTCCGACATAAATAATGTCTCCGGCATGATTATGCATAATATAGATGCCTGGTTTTTTAGGGATGTTTTTTAAATTTTTGCGATCATACATGTTATTATCATAGTCAAAATACTGTATTTTTTCAATCTTTTTGTTATAATAATGCCACATCGACTTGATAGGAGGCTCGTATGCTAGAAAATTTTGAAGCACAAATTAAAAGCGGCGAAAGCGCCGTTATATCCAACAATCAATTCGAGGTTGAAGTCCGACCAAGAGTTTATGACCACGGCTATACCATCACCAAACGCGCATTAGATAATCCTCTGAACATCATTGAAATTCGGGATATTCGTCTACCACTTTCAATCTCCCAATTGTTAAAATCTGCCAAAGAAATGCTGAATGCCCAGTACAGCTTGTCTGCCCATGCGTCATTATAAAGCCATTCTCTGGGATCTCGACGGCACGCTGATGGACACCGGTCCGGGCATTTTTGCCGCATTTCGCCACGTCCAAAAGCTGAAAGGCTGGCATGAAATCGACGATGACACACTGCACACCCTTGTAGGGCCCCCGCTTGTCCAATCCTATATGAAAACCTTTGATCTTTCTGAAGAAGAAGGCATCGAAGCGGCGCACTTACACCGCCTTTATCAAAAACAGTACAGTTATCAGCTTTCGATCTCTTATCCAGGCATGGATCAATTATTAAAGCATTTAAAAGATATGGGCTATTTTCTGGCTGTGTCGACGTTAAAAGGTGAACTTATCGCGCGGAAAACTTTAGAGGCCGGCCATTTAGATCAATTTTTTGATACGATCTGTGGGGTTACACCGGATCATGTCACTGCCAAAAAATCGGATATTATGCAGCGCGCCCTTGAGGAATTGTCTTTAACGACGCACGATGCACTGCTCGTTGGCGACAGCCGGTACGACGCTTTCGGTGCGTGGGAAAAGATGATGCCCTTTGTCGCCGTCACATACGGATATGGCTTTCATTCAGCTGACGACGCTGAGCCATGGCATCCTTTGCATATTTCTGATTCCGTCGACAACCTGTACACATTTTTATCTAATATATAATGAACGAATACATTAAAGAACAAGATTATGAAAAAAAACAACACATCTCAACTTAACAATTCTAAAAATTCTCAGCGATCTCCTTTATTTGACCGCGCTTCCGGCATCCTGATGCCGGTCTCTGCACTGCCCGGTGATTTCGGCATCGGCACCTTTGGCGCTTCTGCTAAAAAATTTATCGATTTTCTCGTAAAAATCGGTTGTTCCTATTGGCAGGTGCTTCCTTTTGGACCAATTGACGCCTTTAACTCACCCTATCAAGCCGTTTCTGCTTTTGCAGGCAACCCTTTTTTCATCGACCCTGAACGTTTGAAGGACGCTGGTCTCCTGACAGAAGAAGAGGTACAGACGGCGCGATACGATGAAACGCCTTGGTCTGTTGCCTACGATTTTGTCCGTGAAACCCGAATCGATTTATTCCGAAAAGCCTTTGAACGCGTCGATGATCAACTGAGGGAAAAAATTGTACAATTCGAAAAGACACAGCCTTGGCTCGAAGACTACGCTCTCTACACTGCAATTGCGGCCGACACCGGTGAAGAATGCTGGACCAATTGGGATCCCGATTTGAGAGACCGCAAGGCTGCAGCCATTCAAGAGGCCACCGATCAATTGGCTGATGAGATTAAATTTCAAATCTTTCTGCAGTATTTATTTTTTACACAGTGGTCTGAAATCAAAGCGTACGCCAATGAAAATCACATCAATATTATCGGCGATATGCCGATGTACGTCGCATTGCAGAGTCCGGATGTCTGGACCCATCCCGAATGCTTTGAACTCAACGCCGATGGAACGCCCAAAATGGTAGCCGGTGTCCCGCCCGATTATTTTTCGGAAGACGGCCAATTGTGGGGCAATCCACTGTACAATTGGGATGAGCTCAAAAAACAGGATTACAAATGGTGGATTGACCGCCTGGATATGGCGCTGACTTTATTTGATACCGTCAGAATTGACCATTTCCGAGCCTTTTCTGCTTATTGGTCTGTTCCTGCGGAAGAAAAAACTGCCAAAAACGGGAAATGGCTCCCTGGCCCTGGCATGGATTTGTTCAACCGTGTTTTTGAAACTTTTAATTTCTCAAGTCCCCGTATTATCGCTGAAGACTTGGGTGTCCAGGATGATGGCGTCAGGAAATTGCTGGCTGATTCAGGATTTCCTGGCATGCGCGTTCTGCAATTTGCTTTTATTGACGCCGGCGACGGCATTCATTGGCCACACAATTATATTCCCAATACTGTTGCTTACACTGGAACGCACGACAACAATACCTTGTTAGGCTATCTCTGGGAATTAAATGAAGGCGCCAGAAAATTTGCCTTTGAATACAGCAACTACAACTGTCAAGGAGATGAATGGCAGCAGGGCGGCCCGCACAGTGCTTCCTGCCATGCGCTGATCCGCTTACTCTGGATGAGCAGCGCGCGTCTCGCCATCATTCCGATGCAGGATTTACTGGGATACGGCGCAGATTCCAGAATTAACACGCCCGGCCAAGCTGAAGGAAATTGGAAATTCAGATTGCCTCAGGAAGCCATTGATTCCACCGACACCAGATGGATTTACGAAATGAACCGGATCTACAAGCGGATGAATCCGCATTCTCAAAGTGCCTTTTAATTAAACTAATAAATCCCTTACAAACGAGAATTCTCGATTGTAAGGGATTTTTGGATTATTATGCTTTTATTTGTGTTTAGCTGTCCAGCTTCAATACAGACATAAATGCTTCCTGGGGCACTTCAACGCTTCCGACCTGACGCATCCGTTTTTTCCCAGCTTTCTGCTTTTCAAGCAGTTTTCGTTTTCTGGTGATATCGCCACCGTAGCATTTGGCTAAAACGTCTTTACGCAGCGCAGAAATGGTCTCTCTCGCAACGATGCGGTTGCCGATTGCGGCCTGAATTGGAATCTCAAACATCTGTCTAGGGATCGTTTCCTTGAGCTTTTTGCAAATCGCGCGGCCCCGCGCAATGGCCTTTTCTCTCGGGAAAATAAATGACAGGGCATCGACCATCTCTCCATTGAGCAGAATATCGAGTTTAACCAAATCAGCTGGCTGATAAGATTTAATTTCGTAATCCAGTGACGCATAACCCCGCGTTCTAGATTTTAACGCGTCAAAAAAGTCGTATACAATTTCGTTCAGGGGCATCTCATAATGAATATTTACCCGCGTTTCCTCAAGATATTCCATATTGATGTAAGTACCCCGCCGTTCCTGACAAAGTTCCATCACCTGACCGAGATAATCGCTCGGCACCATGATTGAGGCATCGACAATCGGTTCTTCCATTTCTGAGATTTCGGAAGGATCGGGCAAATTGGCCGGATTATCCACCATCAGCGTCTGACCGTCCGTTTTGATCACTTTGTAAATAACCGACGGTGCAGTTGTGACCAAATCTAAATTGAATTCCCGTTCTAACCGTTCTTGGATAATTTCCATATGAAGCAGCCCGAGGAAACCGCAGCGAAATCCGAATCCCAAGGCTACAGAGGTTTCTGGTTCGTACAATAGTGACGCATCGTTTAACTTAAGCTTCGCCAAAGCTTCCTTTAAATCCTCGTACTTTGCGCCGTCTGCGGGATAGATTCCACAATAAACCATCGGCACCACTTTTTTGTACCCTGGAAGCGGCTCTGCCGCAGGCCGTGCCTTTTCCGTAATGGTATCACCGACCTCTGTATCGCCAACTGTTTTGACACCCGCAACGACATAGCCGACATCTCCCGCCTGCAGTTTTTCTCCCGGGTAGAGTTTATTTTCAAAAAAGCCGACTTCTTCTACATCAAAGTCCAAACCGCCTGCCATTAGGTGCACCTTCATTCCCGCTTTGATCGTCCCTTCGACAACGCGGACAGAAGCGATAACGCCTCGATAAGTGTCGTAATAGGAATCAAATATCAGCGCTTTTAACGGTGCGTCCGGGTCGCCTGTCGGCGCCGGCACATTTTGTACAATATCTTCAAGGACATCTTCGATATTGATGTCGTTCTTTGCTGAAATGAGCGGTGCCTCATCAGCCGGCAGTCCTAAAATATCTTCGATTTCTCCTTTGACGCGGTCTGGCTCCGCAGAAGGCAGATCAATTTTATTAATGACTGGCAGAATTTCCAAATCGTTATCTAAAGCCAGATAGGTATTAGCGATGGTCTGTGCTTCAATGCCCTGTGAGGCGTCAACGACAAGAATGGCACCTTCACAGGCCGCCAGCGATCTAGATACCTCGTATGTAAAGTCCACATGGCCCGGCGTATCAATCAGATTTAAAATGTAGGATTCCCCATCTTTTGCTTTATAAAGCAGACGGATCGCCTGAAGCTTAATTGTGATGCCGCGTTCCCGCTCGATATCCATATTGTCAAGCAGCTGATCTTCCATATCGTGAGCAGAGATCAGACCAGTCTTTTCGATCAGGCGGTCTGCTAACGTTGATTTTCCATGGTCAATGTGCGCGATAATTGAAAAATTGCGCGTTCTTTCCTGTTGTGTTTTTGCCATTTATGCCTCTTTTATTGTATTCTTAATTTAATTGATCCAGGGTATTTTATCATAATTCCCCGGCCATATCACCATTTTATCAAAAGATTCGCGTTTTTGCTTGTTTCTCCGTAGATGTTGTGCTATAATTCGTTCGTTAAACAATAAATGAGGAGGTCTGCTAGAACATGGCAAATATCAAATCTGCTATTAAAAGAGCAAAAACCAACGAAATCGCACGGATGCGCAACAAGGCTGTCCGCACAAACTTGAAGACTGTTGAAAAGCAGTTCCAGGCTGCTGTTGCGGAAGGTAGCAAGGGAAACGCACAGAAGGCATACAATGTCGCTGCCAAACAATTGGACAAGGCTGTTGCCAAACACGTGATCCACAAAAACAAAGCATCTAACAAAAAAAGCCAGTTGGCCAAAGCTCTTAATTCTGTTACTGACTAATTCTCGTTTATTCCCTAACACGTGTCTCAAGGTGATCCCGATCGATCACCTTATTTTTTTTGTCTTGATAAACGCATCATGAGCAAAGATATAGCCAATTCGGGATCGATTTTTCCCGTTTTCATTGAAAGGTCCAAATCAGCTAAGGTGATCATCATTTTTTTTAACGACAATAGGCCAATTTGGCGGCAGCGCTGTGCCATCTTTTTAACCACAAACAAAGGGCGCTTCACCTGTTTGGCAATTTGAGACACAGAAATGCGCCGTTCAGAGAGCATTCCCACTTCTGTCATCGTCCTGATCTGCCCAGTCATCAGACCCAAAACGCCAAAGGGCGACTCCCCTTGATGATAGAAAAGATCAAGCATCTGAAGAGCCTGCCCGGTTTCACCGCCAATAGCCGCGTCGATCATTTTAAAAATATTATCGTCAATGGCTTCTGGAATCACCGCTTCGACCGTGTCGATGCTTACTGAACTTTCAGACCCAGCGAAATCGATCATCTGCGCCGTCCAATGATCCATCATTTCTACGTTTACATTTTCGCTTTGAAGGTACCGGCTTCTCTCGATTGCATGCCGCAACGCCCTGCTGCTGATCGTTTTATTTTCCCGTTTCAGCCGCATCGCCATCCAATTTTCCAATTCAACAAGCGACAGCTTTTCAAAATTGACTAATTCCCCATTTTTTATGAATTGCTTGTATATTTTTTTTCGCTTGTCCGGTTTGCTGTCGAGCACGATTAATATCGTGGTCGGCTCAGGCGATGCAAGATAGTCCGAAAACGCCTCTACCGTTTCCTTCGCCGACGTCCGCATTAATCCCACTTCTTCTCTCACAACGACGACTCGATAGGCACTCATCATCGGCAGTTGTCTGCAAATTTCGATAATTTCCGAAATCTCCGTATCCTTTTCGGAAAACGACATCACATTGAGCTGATGCATACCTTCCGACACGGCTGCCTTAATTAAGTTGCCCACCATCATATCTGCGATGTATTGTTCCGGTCCCGCAAACAGATATAGGGGTGACAATTTATTTTGTTTGATATTTTTTAATAGCTGTTGGTAATTCATGATGCTATTTTATCATAAAAATACACGTCTATCGCGAATAGGTCCTAACCTTTATGATTTTCCCATCCGTTGTCAGACTGACTGCGCCATTCTGATCTGTTCTCAAATACGGGATACGCTGTTTTTTAAGTCTCTTTAGAACTTGAGGATTGGGATGACCGTATCGATTGTACGCGCCTACAGAAATGACTGCAAGAGTCGGTCGAACTTTTTTCAAAAATGCTGTGGAAGTAGCCGACGCAGATCCATGATGTCCGACTTTCAGTACATCGGCCTTTACACCATCCTTCGGCAGCATCGCTTCAGTCGCAAGGCCGGCATCTCCTGTGAATAAAAATTTCTTTTTTTGGTACACACATCGAATGACCATAGAATGTTCATTCTGTTCGTCGTCCGGCAATGGATCAACCCACGTGTCCGGCCATAAAATCTGAAAATCCACATGATCGGGTGATTCAATATGTGCGTTTTCTCCCAGCTGTGTAATCGGGGTATGCTTTTGGTTAAGCAAAGGTCCATTGTACTTGGTGCTGACGTAAATTCGGCCAACCGGTATTTTTCCATCAATTAGTTCTTCCAGTCCTTGTGCGTGGTCTGCATGATTGTGACTGATAAACACGCCGTCCAAATGATCAATCCCTTCGGAATAAAGGGCCGGCAGCAGAACCGATTCTGAAATAGGGTCTTTTTGAGCTGTCGTACTCTGCCCGGGAACGGCCGGCTCGTATCCCCCACCGTCGATCATATAATGATACCCATTCGGCGTCTCGATTACCGCCGCGTCGCCTTGCCCTACATCCAAATAAATGATTTTTAATTTTCCAGGCAGCACAGCCGGTAGGATCATCCAAATAGAGAGAAGTGAAGCGCAGGCCAACAGGGCGGCTTGATCTCTTTTTCGATCGAGAACGATGTAACCGGCTGCGTAAAATGCGAAAACCGCGAGCATTATACTTAAAGGCAAAACAAAATCAATCCATCTTCCACTCGAAAAATTGAGAAAACTAAGTCGATTGATCTGCTGTGTAAAATCAATAATGACCCCAGACAAAACCGCAGGAATAAATCCAAAAATGGCTTTCAAATCGGGAAACAAAAGTAAAAGCGGCAGCACAACCCATGAAACGATTAAAAGCACCCCGACAATGGGAACCAGCAGAATATTGCCAACTAAACCGATCACACTGACTCGGTGAAAATGTACCATCGTTGCCGGCCAAGTTCCAATAAGCGCAGTCATTGAAGTAAGTATCGTCGACAAGCTTTGGCCGGCCAGCGTCTCTTGATCTTCGATGTGAAATGCTTTTGCCACACGATAATACAAAGGCTGATTGAATAATACAAAAGCGAGAACCGCACCAAAACTCATTTGAAAACTCGCTGTAAATAAGCAGTACGGCCAAATCAGCAAGATGACCGACGCAGCCAGTCCCAGCGCTGACAGCGTATCAACGTGTCTTTTAAATACTCGGCCTGAAGACGCCGCCAGCAGCATAATCGAAGCACGTATCACAGATACCGAAAATCCTGTCAGTGCAATATATACGAGTAATACAGCGGCTAAGGCGCCAAAGGTTTTCCGATCGTTTAGCTCAAATAAACAGCACAAGCCCAAGACCAGCATACACAAATACCCGGTGTGCAGTCCAGATACAGCTAAGACATGCGCAATACCGGCGTCTGAGAACTGCTGCCTAAGCTCAGTATCTCCTTGTAATTCGCCAAAGCAGATACCTGTGATCAAGTGAGCGGCTTTCGGCGCAAAAGCGTCATTGCAGACATCGATCAATTTTTCCCGAACTGCCAATATGCTGTAATATGGAGACCGCCACTCACCAATCTCGGTGACAGAAGAACCAGATGGCAGATAGAGACAGGCGTCGATATGCTTGGACTTGAGATACACGTAGTAATTGAAACCACCGGGGTTGTGCTTGCCTCGAGCCAAACTCATTTGGCCTGTTCCCTTAATCACTGTTCCGGGTTTTAATGCTTTGATATCTGGGTCTTGATTGTAACCAGAAACAGTAACCTGCCACTTTCTCGGTTTCTCATGCCGGACGTTCTTTAATACAAAAGTGGTTTTGTGATCGGCAGACTTTATCCTCGAATCGACAATACCGACAAATTCAACCTTTCGTTCTTTAAACGGTGGCGGATTGAGATGATCGCAAAAAATACAGCCGTAACTAAGAACAACAAGCATGATCATGAGAGTTATTCCCAGCATCGGCCTTTTCATCGTTTTTCTCCTGTTGATTATGAGATTTTCAAATAGTATATCACGTTTTTTAAGGTTTTTAAACGATTACTTTTTCGCGAATACAAGCAAAAAAACGCAGTGCTTTTGAAACACTGCGTATAAATAGATGATGCTTGGCTTATTTCCTTTTTATGCTCTGGCTTTCTGAATCGCCTTAGTAATTTCGACCACCGCAAGCGGTGCGACAGAAGCGAGAACAACTGTCACCCACTGCACTGCATTGAGCGCCGTCACCGTAAAGAATGGATGCAGCGCAGGAATCAGAATGACGATCAGCTGCACGCAAACAGAAATGGCCATCGCGCCCCAAAGGTAGCGGTTTGTGAAAAGATGCTTAAATGCTGATTGTTTTTCGCTGCGTACATTCAATAGATGGGCCAGCTGTGATAAGCCCAGCACACAAAAGACCATGGTGCGCCCTACATCAAGACCGTACGTTTTTTCTGCAGTGACAAACACGATCAAAGAGATGAGGAACAACACGATCCCTTGAAAAATGATCCGGCCGCCAAGTCCATGAGCGAAGATGCTGTCGCCTTTCCGTCTCGGTTTTTCTTTCATGACGTCGTCGCTCTGTTTTTCCATACCAAGTGCTAAAGCCGGCAGACTGTCTGTCACCAAATTGATCCACAAAATATGGACCGGTACCAGCGGCTGAGGCAGTCCAATCAGCGTCGCGACAAAAATAACCAAAATTTCTGCGATATTGCAGGAGAGCAGAAAATGAACGGCCTTTTTGATATTGTCGTAAATGCCACGGCCCTCTTTAACGGCTGAGACAATTGTCGAAAAATTATCGTCGGTCAGGATCATATCCGCGGCTTCTTTTGACACGTCTGTCCCGGTAATCCCCATCGCGCAGCCGATATCAGCCCGTTTAAGTGCTGGCGCGTCGTTGACGCCGTCTCCAGTCATCGCGACAACATCACCGTGTCGCTGCCAAGCCTGAACGATCCGCACCTTATCCTCCGGCGATACTCTGGCGTAGACGCTGACGCGCGCGATTACATCGTCCAGTTCCTGATCTGTCAGCTGGTCCAATTCTGTTCCCGAAAGTGCCAGATCTCCGTCCTTAAATATTTCAAGATCTCGAGCAATGGCAACGGCCGTCTGCTTGTGATCGCCCGTAATCATCACGGTTTTGATGCCAGCCTGATGACAATCTCTGACGGAATCCCGAACTTCTTCCCTTGGCGGATCGATCATGCCGGTAAGTCCCGCAAAAATCAATCCATTTTCCAACTTGTCTTCTGAAATTGGCGGTTTTTCCTGATATTGCTGGAACGCATATCCCAAAACGCGGTATGAATCATTGGCTAACGTATCGTTTGCCGAAAGAATTTCTTTCCGACGTTCCGGCGTAAGCTCGAGAATTTCATATCCTTTTAAATAATGTGTGCATTTTGCCAACAGGCAGTCCGGCGCACCTTTAGTGAAGCTCAAATAAGTGTCGTGATAATGGTGCACCGTCGTCATCAATTTGCGGTCTGAATCGAATGGCAGCTCGCCCACTCGGGGTGCTTCCTTGATGTTAATATTTTTTTCAAATCCTAAACGGTCTGCATAATCGACCATCGCGACTTCAGTCGGATCCCCCACTTCAACTGGCTTTTCAGGATCCTTAATGATTTGCGCGTCGTTGCACAATTCGCCAATCCGGACGACAAATTTTTCCGACGGCGTAAAACCGTCTTCCTTAATGGCCTCCGCGTCAATAATCCCTTCATTCGCGTAGACTTTTTTGATCGTCATCCGATTCTGGGTTAACGTCCCCGTTTTATCCGTGCAGATGACTGAGGCACACCCAAGAGTTTCGACGGCGGGCAACTTTCTGACAATCGCATTTTTCTTAGCGAGACGGGTTGTTCCCAGGGCCAGCACGACAGTCACAATGGCCGGAAGCCCTTCTGGAATTGCCGCGACTGCCAAAGATACCGCGGTCAAAAACATTTCCAGCGGATTGCCGCCGCGGAGCAGCCCTACTACAAAGACGACACCACAGCAAATCAAAGCGGCAAGTCCCAACGTTTTTCCCAATTGATTGATATTCTGCGTCAGCGGCGTTGCCTGAGATTCTGTGTTCTGAATCATGCCGGCAATCTTTCCGATTTCCGTATCCATCCCAGTCGCCGTGACAACAAATGTACCTCGGCCATAAGTGACTGAAGAATGCATGTAAACCATGTTCGTCCGATCCGCTAAGGGTGTTGATTCGTTAAACTCACCGCTTAATGTTTTCTCAACGGGAACCGATTCCCCTGTCAGTGCAGATTCCTGCACTTTCAGGCCCGCTACTTCAATTAAACGGCCATCGGCTGGTACGGCATCTCCCGCCTCCAGCAGAACAATGTCGCCAGGCACCAGTTCTTCTGATCGGACAACTTGATGCACCCCGCTGCGGATGACTTTGGCTTCATGTACCGTCATTTTTTTAAGTGAGGCCATCGCGGATTCCGCTTTGTTTTCCTGAACTACGCCGATGATGGCGTTGAGAACCACAATCAATAAGATCAGAATAGCATCCGATACTTCACCTAGTGCGCCTGATATAATGGCAGCTGCCATCAAAACAAGAATCAGGAAATCTCTAAATTGATCGATAAATTTTCTAAATAGGCTGACTTTTTTGCCCTCAGCGAGTTCATTCTTCCCGTATTCCAGACGTCGTGCCTGAACTTCCCGCTCATTGAGCCCTTTCTCGCGATCGATTTTGAGAGCCTGATCAAAGCTGCGGTCATCCATCAAATCGTACCGTATTGATTTTTGTTTTCCCATGTTTTCTCCTTTAAGTGAAATAAGTTCCGGATAAAAATAAAAGACCCTTATCCGGATTGCTTCCGAATAAAGGTCTTACTCGCAAAAAAACTTTTTGCGTTCAACCGGAGCTAACGCTCGAAATGACGACTGAACGAAGGTGAGTTACTCCCCTTTAAACTTTTAACGGTGCAAGTTTACCAAAACAATTTAAAACTGTCAAGCTTTTAAAGCATTAATTCGTGCGACAACCTGTGCCAGTTTGTCTTGGTTTTCCTGATCTTTTTGACGTTCCTTTTCAACAACCGCCGTAGGCGCATTGGCAAGGAATTTTTCGTTGCTTAACTTCCCGCTCGTCTTTTTCAGATCTTTTTCAATCTTTTCTTTTTCTCGATTCAGACGTTCGAGTTCCTTTGCCTTGTCAACCAAATCGTTGAGTGCGAGGTAAATGGTCGAATCTTCCACAACCGCTGAGACAAAATCTTCTCGTATTTCATCTTGTCCGATTTTTTGAATCGATTCAACACCGGCCATTTTATCAAGCGTATCAAGGGCATTCGATAAGACATCGACATCCTTCTGGTTTTCTGTCGTAATAAACAAAGCGGCCTTTTTCTTGTTTGGAATATTCGATTCTTTTCGAATTTTCCGAAGCGCACGGATAATTCCCATTAAGTAGCGAATCTGTGCTTCCTCTTCAGGGAAATCGTAAGCTGGGTCTGCTTCCGGCCAACTTGCGATAATCAGCGCTTCACCCGCTCCCGGTAAGTAATGATAAATTTCTTCTGTAATAAACGGAATAAACGGGTGGAGCATTTTTAATATATTCTGAAGCACCACGTTCAAAACCGTTAATGCCGCGCGCCGGCTGTCCTGATCGTCGCCATTCAAACGCGGTTTTACAAATTCAATATACCAGTCGCAGAATTCATTCCACGCAAAATCGTAAACCTTCTGCGCGGCGATGCCCAATTCGTATTTGTCAATATTCGCTGTGACTTCGCGAATAATCTGGTTCATCCGGCTCAAAATCCACTTGTCCGCCGATTCAAGGGAAACCTTGGACAAATCGAGTCCAATATCGTCGTCCATGTACATCATCACAAAGCGGGCCGCGTTCCAAATCTTATTTAGGAAATTTCGGCTGGATTCGATTTTATCCTGCGTCCATCTGATATCATTCCCCGCAGAATTGCCTGTGAGAATGGCAAAACGCATCGCATCGGCAGAATAATCGCGAATAACTTCCAGAGGATCAATCCCGTTGCCCAGCGATTTGCTCATTTTGCGTCCCTGTGCATCGCGGATTAAACCGTGGATATAGACATCGGAAAACGGTGGTTCACCCATCGTATCGATTCCCATGAAAATCATTCTGGCAACCCAGAAGAAGATAATATCGTACCCTGTCACCAAGACATTGTTAGGATAGAATTTTTCAAGATCGGCGGTGTCTTCTGGCCAGCCCAGCGTTGAAAAGGGCCAAAGGGCAGATGAGAACCAAGTATCCAGGACATCTTCTTCCTGTTTTAAGTGATGACCGCCGCATTTCGGGCAGACTTCCGGCGTTTCTTCACTGACAATCATTTCACCGCAATCGCTGCAGGTCCATGCTGGAATTTGGTGGCCCCACCATAATTGTCTGGAAATACACCAATCTCTGATATTTTCCATCCAATTGAAATAAATTTTAGAGAAACGCTTTGGAATAAATTGGGTTTTTCCTTCGCGCACAGCATCAATCGCCGGTTTTGCTAAATCTTTCATGCGGACAAACCACTGTTCACTGGTCATCGTTTCAACCGTCGTGTGGCATCTGTAGCAATGTCCGACATTGTGAACGTGTTCTTCTGTCTTGACAAGATAGCCTTGTTCTTCCAGGTCCTTTAATATGGCTTTGCGGCATTCGTAACGGTCCATGCCTGCGTATTTTCCACAGTGTTCGTTCATCGTCCCGTCGTCATTCATAATCTTGATTTCTTCAAGATTGTGACGCTTGCCCACTTCGTAGTCATTCGGGTCGTGTGCAGGGGTCATCTTAACAACGCCTGTACCAAATTCCATATCGACATAGTCGTCAGCAACGACAGGAATTTCTTTATTGACAATTGGCAGAATCACCTTCCGGCCAACTAAATCCTTATAGCGTTCATCGTTCGGATTCACAGCTACACCGGAGTCGCCGAGAAGTGTTTCCGGCCGAGTTGTCGCAATGACCACTTCGCCGTTTCCATCGGCAAAGGGATAGCGGATATGCCATAAATGCCCGTGTTCTTCTTCGTATTCAACTTCCGCGTCGGACAAAGCCGTCTGACAGTCTGGGCACCAATTGATAATGCGCGTTCCCTTGTAAATGAGACCTTTATTGTATAGGCGGACAAAAGTCGCTTTAACAGCTTTTGAACACCCTTCATCCATCGTAAAACGTTCCCGATCCCAATCGCAGGATGCACCGAGCTTTGTGACCTGCTTGCGGATGCGGTTTCGGTAAAAATTCGCCCAATCCCAAGCGTATTTCAAAAATTCTTCCCGAGTTAAATCACTTTTTGATCGGTTTTCCTTTTCCTTAATGCTATTTAAGACCTTAACTTCCGTTGCAATACTTGCGTGGTCCATACCTGGCACCCAAAGTGCGGCGTAGCCCTGCATTCTTTTGTAGCGGATCAGCGCATCCTGAAGCGTATCGTCAAATGCGTGGCCCATATGCAGCTGCCCTGTAATATTTGGAGGCGGCATAATAATCGTATAGGGTTTACCGTTCGGATGAACCTCCGGCTTAAAATATCCCTTTTCTCTCCACCAGGAATAGATACGATTTTCGACTTCGTCTGGTTCGTAAACCTTGGACATTTCCTTTTTCATCAGCTATATTTCAGACCTTTCAGTAATAAGATTGTTTAACGTAATGCGTCCATTTTATCGTAAATGATACGTTATTTCAAGTTTGACTGTGAATGCTCAAGCTTCTGCGTTTCACAAAGATGTGCCAGCGGACATACTTCGCATTTTGGATTTCGCGCAGAACAAATTTTTCGGCCGTGCCAAATTAATTGATGGTGGGCAGATGACCACCGGGATTCGGGAAGATTCTGCCTTAATCCCTTTTCAATCTCTAAGACATTTTTCCCTTTCGCCAGTCCCAGCCGATTTGACACGCGAAAAACATGGGTATCAACTGCAATAGCTGGAATTCCAAAGGCGTTACTCATCACGACATTGGCCGTTTTTCGCCCAACTCCTGGCAGAGAAGTCAGCTCCTTCATCGTTTTGGGCACTTCTCCGCCGAATTCAGAGAGCAAAAGATGACTCGTCTTCAATATATTCTTTGCCTTGGTGTTGGATAAACCGCAGGATTTGATTTTTTCCCGCAGTTCTCCTTCAGTCAGCGACAGCATTTTTTCAGGTGTATTGTAGTCCTTAAATAATTCAGCTGTCACCTTGTTCACGCGAACATCTGTGCACTGTGCAGAAAGCATCGTCGCAATTAATAATTCATAGGGCGAATTAAAATCTAATCCACATTTTTGCGTCCCATAAACATCCTGGAGAATTTTCAACGTTTCGTTAATTTCACTTTGATTCATTTTTTCCCTCAAAAAAACCCTGCCGTAACGTCGGCAGGGTCATACTTAAATTTTTATGTCCGCTTACTGGAGACCAGTAATTAATTTATCTGAACCCAAAGCTTTCATATAGCTTCCATAGGTCGCCGCGGAAGTGGCACCGTATCCGCCGATCGCTTTGTTGTCCAGGTTACCTGTCCAAACGGCTGTAGTTAAATTACCGGTCATTCCTGTGAACCACAAATCCTTTCCGGAATCCGTGGTCCCTGTTTTACCGGCAGTGCCGTATACATTCGCATTAGTCCCAGTCCCGCTTGTAACGACCTTGCGCAGAATCGTCTTCATCGTCGACGCTGTCGAGGATTTCATTACTTGATGGGTATCCAGATTTAAATCTGAACTCGTAAAGACGGTGCTGCCATTACTATTCACCACTTTCGTCACAAACTTCGGCTGATTGTAAATGCCGTTATTATTGAAAATATTAAAGGCTGCCGCCATTTCAATCGGCTTAATCCCATACAACATCCCGCCGACACAAGTATTGATATTGTAATCGCTAGATTGGAAAGTCGTGATGCCCATCGTCTTCATCCAATCGACCGATTCATTGACACCAACCGTATAGAAAACGTAAGCTGCCGGTGGGTTGAGCGACTTAACCAATGCTGTGGTCAAGTCAACTGTGCTTCCGCCGCCTTCGGCTCTCGGCGTCCAGTTGCCGTATGTCCCGTAATTGTGAAGCTGAGAAGTTGCTGTGAAGATGCCTTTATCAATCGCGGCACTGTAATACAGCGGTTTAATGTTGGACCCTGGCTGTCTAGCGGTATTACACATATCGATTTGCGTGTTGCCGCCGTAATACGCTCTGACGGAGCCATCCTGATCAAGCGTGACAATTGCTGTTGTCGTGCCGCTGCCTTCCGGATATTTGCTAAGTGCGACTTTCATCGCGTCGCTCTGCATACCCGTGTTGATGGTCGTATAGATTTTGTAACCACCGCTGGACACCTGCGTCCGCGTGTATTTAATGGCTTCTTTCTTCGAAATGCCCTGACGCTTCATCACGTTCGGTGCAACCGCTTCGGCATATTGCTGAAGCGCTTTGTTGACAAATTTTTCGTAACCTTCGGTGACTTGGTTATTTAATCTCGATGCATCCCACTTAACGACATTGACTTGTTCTGCCTTGGCTTGCTTAGCTTGGGCTTTCGTAATGTACCCCACACTCACCATTCGATCAAGAACCTCGCCCTGCCGTTTTTTAGCCGCATCGTAATGGACATTCGGTGCGTAACCGGATGGCGCCTGCGGCAGACCAGCAAGCATCGCACATTCAGCCAAATCGCAATCCCAAATGTCTTTGCCAAAATAGGTTTTAGCCGCTTCTTCGATCCCATACGCGGATGAGCCAAAATAGGTTTCATTCAAATACATTTCCAAGATCTGATTCTTAGAATATTTCTTGTCTAACTGTCTGGCAATGGAAATTTCCTTGAATTTACGATTAATCGAATCGCTCATTGTCTGTTCAGTCGAGATATCCGGCAGGAACAATGTTCTAGCCAGCTGTTGTGTCAACGTACTGGCCCCTTGGCTTCTCGTATTCCGATGGAGCAAATTGAAGACAATAGACCGGGCAATCCCATAATAATCAACGCCCCCGTGATCGTAAAAACGACTGTCTTCCGTGGCGATTAAGGCATTTTTCATATTGTCCGGAATTTGATTGAGCGAAACGTAAGTTCGATTTTCCGTGTACAATTCTGCAATCACTTGATTGTCTGCAGAAATAATTTGTGTTTTTTGTTTTTCTCTGTATTTATAGTCTGAAATATCGACGCGGTTCCGCTGATACATAGCAAAAATACCGGCTGACCCAGCTACAAAAAGAACAGCGAGGATAATCAGCACCTTTTGCCAGACTTTGAATTTTTTCCGCTTGCGTTTCCGGCTCGGCAGGCCACCATTGGTTTTCTTTGCCGTTTTAAGCGTTTTAGCGTCGCTTCGATTTTGACGACGATTGGTTGTTTTCTTCTTACTCTTCATGCTCATGCTGTCAATCTCGTGAAGCTTTGAATCGTAAGCGCCTGCTTCGATTTGATCGACTCTTCCTGAAGTTTCGTTAGATTTTTTGTTCCTTCTTGGAAGTCCCTGACGCTTACGTTTCACAGGCGCTTCAGAATCTTTTTGTGAAGGCATATCTTGAGAAACGGCTTGACTTTTCGCTTCTGCCTGTTTGTTTTCTGGCGCAGAGAGTTCTTGTTCAGCCTCTTCCTCCATTTGCGTCATGATTTCTTCGACATCCTGATCGACTTGACTAGCATCTAACGGATCAGTCTGATGTGCGTCAGCCGCTTGATCAAAGTCAGATAACGCAGCTTCGTCATCCGATTGATTCTGCTTTTCTCCATCAGTCGTCGTTGGTGCTAATGTTTCAATGGTTGCGCCAACATCTGCCTGTTCGATATTGTTTGAATCCAATACCTCTTCAATCTCTTTTTCTTCTGGTGTCTGCGATGAATCCACATCTGAAGCCTGATCGGAAGGTTTTAATCCCTTAAAGCCTTTGAACGAAAAGTGCTTTTGATTTTCTTTTGATTGATCTTGTGGATTGTTTTTCTTATCTTCTTCCATACCTATCCCCAGTCCTAAAGACTTTTTAATCTATTTTCCAAAGCCAATAAATCAGCTTTTAATGGTGCAATGATTGTGATATTCCCCTTTTTGGGAAGTGTTGTCCGCATTTCACTGGAATGCAGCGCCGTTCTGGCAATTCCAAGATCCTGTTCAATCGGATTGTAAAGATGATCGCCAATAATCGGGCAGCCAATGTGTGACAAATGTACGCGGATTTGATGAGTCCGTCCAGTCTCTAAAAGCAGTCTAACTTTTGAATACTGCTTTTGCCCGTACGTCTCCAAAACTTGATACCGCGTCACTGAAGGTTTGCCGTCAGCCCGAACTACCCGGCGAATACCATCCTCTGATTCCAGTCCAATGGGCAGGTCAATTTTACCTGAAAACGGAACCGGACAGCCATTCACAAAAGCCGTGTAATATTTTTTCGATTTTTCAATGGTCTGATGAGACTGCAAAAAATGTTGAACGTATTTATTTTTTGCAATTAAAATCATACCCGAAGTATCCATATCCAAGCGGCTGATAAACCTAACCTTGGCCGGCTGATGGGTTTCGATAAAGTACGCCGCCACTCTGTTTCCCAACGTATCGGTGCCGTGACTTTTTGTAGGATGCGTTACAACGCCGGCGTCTTTATTGACAGCCAGAATTTCGTCATCCTCATATAGAATATCCAGTGGACCTGAAGTCGGTGTAAGATCGACGTGTTCTGTCGGCATTTGGATGAAAATCTCATCGCCATTTTTGACAAGATCCGTCGACCAGCACGGTTTTCCGTTAACTGACATCTCTCCTTCTCGGATAATTCTCGTCATGAGCCGGCTGGAATAAGCGTACTTCTCTTTTAAATATCGCTTCAATGGAACCGGCGTATCCGTCTTACAGATGTATTTGTATTGATTAAAATTTTTGTATGTATTCACTGGAATATTTTATGGCATCTTGTATATTAAATCAATTGATTTTTAAATTTTCCTAAAAATAATCGTGTTCTTTAAAGCTAAAATAATCTTCGGCACAATCTGAAACTACGACATGATCGAGGACTTCAATCCCTAATAGCTTTCCTGCCTGAACCAGCCGCTCTGTCAATTCGATATCATTGCTGCTGGGCGTGGTGTCTCCAGAAGGATGATTGTGGGCCAGAATAATGGACGTAGCCCTTTGTCGGACCGCAGGATTAAAAACCTCCCGCGGATGAACCAGAGAGGCGTTGACTGTCCCCACAGAAATCAATTCTGTCTTAAAAACCATATTTTTTGTGTTCAGCAGCAGAATTACAAAGTGTTCCCGCTCGTAGCCAAACATCTCTTGACTTAAATAGGCGGCAGCATCCATTGGGCATTTAATTTGAACCATCGTTTTTTTCTGATGCTTAACGCGGCTACCTAGCTCTAAAGCTGCGATGATTTTACAAGCCTTAGCTTCTCCAATTCCCTTGAGCTCCTCGTTTTGACAAAGCTCATCAACGGAAACCTTGTGCAGCCGCTCTAAATCGCTGTCGTAAAAATTCAAGAGCCTCTGTCCTAATTCAACAGCCGTCATATTTCTCTGGCCAGAGCCGATGATCACGGCGATCAACTCCGCATTGCTTAATAAGCTTGCCCCATGACGGGTGATTTTTTCTCTAGGCTTATCGTCTTCCGACAATTCCCGAAGCGTTAAATGATTTTTCATCGTCTCACCGATTATAATATGTAAATTTCAATACCGATTAAATTAAGTATACTGAAAATAATAATTATTATACCATGTTTGGTTTTCTTTCTCAATTTACAATCTTTTTGATTCTTGTTATAATGAAAGAAATCTAAATGAATTATGGTGATAATAATATGAAACAATGTATGGATTCTGCAAATCTGCATCGAAGACTCAGCAAGATAGAAGGTCAGGTCCGAGCCATCGACCGCATGATTGACGAAGATATTCCGTGCGAAGATATTCTCTCACAAGTCAACGCGGTAAAATCCGCAATGCATAAGGTTGGTCAAATCATTCTAGAAGGGCATCTTCAGCACTGTGTCAAAGATGGCATTCAACACGGAGACGCGGATAAAACCATCGCGAGTTTTACAAAAGCTGTTGAACGTTTTGCCAATTTAAAATAAAAGTTCTGAAATTTTTTTCAGAACTTTTTTTATGATTATTTAAGTGAATAGAGTGTTAAGCCATTGAACAAGAATAAATTCGGTGTTTCCAATGCGTAATCGAGCAAATCTTTTTCAAATGGATAGACAGAGAACACGCCGTATACACATTCATAGGTGCTGTATTTTTTATTGAGAAATTCCAGCGTACTGCTTTTTTCTTTGAATTTTTCAAAATCCGACTTGGCGTAGGCATTTGTATCGTAAACGCAATCCGCGATGAACATTTTGTGATTGGTGTGGTCAAGTGCTAAAATCGGAATCCACTGATCGTTTTCTGTGTATGCACCAACTTCATCAATTTCTAATCCAATTTTCTTTTTCATCGAAGCCTTTTGAAGCATTTCAATCAAAATTTTATTGAACCATTTCTGAATGTACGGAATCATGCCAGACAGTGTGTGCCGCTTATAATACTGAGGATCATCTTTGAGCAGACTGTATTCGGGGAACACGAACGTATACCAAAAATCGATAAAAGGCTGCGCGATCTGGTATTGCTTATTCGCTTTTTGCAAACGCTTTTTAGCTTGCAAAAAAGAAGCCGCCTCAATATAGCCTAATTCTTCTAAATGGATCAGCATTTTTTTCACATCCGGTTTTTTATATCCGGTTGTGTCTTTAATTTGTTCTAATGTTTTCTGTCCCATTGTGATTGACGACAGGATAGCATGATAAGCGTTAGGACGCCAGACCTCTGTCTCCAGCAGATTCGCTACTTCAGCAAACAGCTTTCCATAAGGATTGAGGATATTCTGCAAAATCGATTTTTTGATTTGTTTGATATTGACACAGTGATTAAAGAAATGCCAATACCCTGGAACACCGCCTGTAATGGCGTAAACAATCATCAGCTGATTGAAATCGTGATGGGGATATTCCGACATCATTTCGGTAAAAGACATCGCCGACAAATGGATTTGATCGGTCCAGATTTTTTTTGCGCTGTGTTCTGACTGTAAAATCCTATTCCAGCTCGCCTCCCGCGCCGCAGCAATCACTGTTACCCCATTGGTCTTAAAGTATTTTTGCCACGCTTTTTTAAAGATCTTCAAAAACGATTTGTTTTCAAAATAAAGCTGATCAAAATTGTCAATAACGAGTATTTTCCCGCCGTCTTCTGTTTTCTCCGAGTAAAGTCTAAATAGTTCCAGCCATTCCATTGCGCTCATCTCAGAAGACGGGGCTTGAATACCAAAATGAGACTTAAAAACCCGCTCAAAAGCCACGCGATTGAGACGGTCAGATTGTGGCCCCACTTCAAAATATAGGTGATTCTTATCTTTGACAAATTCCTTAATCAAGCTCGTTTTTCCGAAACGGGGGCGTCCTGTGATGAGAATCAACGCATCTTCTTTTTTCCAAGCTTCCGTTAACTGCTTTAATTCCTGCTTACGGCCGATAAATCGCACTGCACTAACTCCCTTTTATTGATTTTCTAAATAATATAACACAAAACAAAAGACTTCCTTATGAAAACACAAGAAAGTCTTTAGAGCGATTCATATTAAAAAATAGGTCCATTCAGTTTTAAACCGCAGGCTTCGCAAGTCCAGTCGTGTCCAACTGCTTTTGTTTCACCCCCGCATTTTGGGCAAATCCCTGTGCCTCCCTTTTTAAACTGAAAATCTTTTACTTCCATATCTACAAATTCATCCGGACCATCCTGAATGATTTTGAATTTTAAAATTGGCTTAGGTGCATCGCTGCTCATTGAATTTGCCTCCTCTATTCATATGCTTGATTATATTTTACCACATTTTCTGCTGAATAGAAACGATTTCAAAACAATATTATGCTCTAGCCTTTTCGTAACGATCGATCATTTCGTCAAATTCATCGACTACTTCTGCTTCAGGGGCCTTAAAATGATTAACAATCAAGATAGTTAAGACATTGGCAACAAAACCTGGCAGGATTTCATAAATGCCTGTTCCAAATAATGTAGCGGAAAGTCCTGTTGCTTTCCACGAAATAACAACCAGTGTGCCTACAATCATACCTGATAAAGCGGACTGCCAGCTTGTTTTTCTAGAGTAGAGGCCAAACAGAACCAATGGGCCAAATGCTGCGCCAAAACCACCCCATGAATAAGAAACCAGGCTCATAACTGTCGAATTCCCATTAAACGCAATTAAGAGTGCAATGATTGAAACGCCAATGACTGACCAGCGTCCCACTTTGACCGCCTGCTGATCGGATAATTCTTTTTTGAAAATCAGTTTTGAAAGATCTTCAGATAAGACGGATGAACAAACCAGAAGCTGAGAATCGATGGTTGACATGATCGCTGCCATGATCGCCGCCAGGAAGACCCCTGCAATCCAAACCGGGAAGAATCTGTGAATCATCAAGATAAATACCGTTTCTTCCTTGCCACCGGAAAGTCCTTTAAACAGTGGGATTGAAAGAAGACCAACTAAAAGCGCACCAGTTAAAGAAATCAAGCACCATACAATGGCAATTTTTCTCGCCTTTGGAATATCTTTAACAGAGTCGATTCCCATGAAACGAACCAAAATATGTGGCTGGCCAAAATACCCTAATCCCCAGACAACTGCGGAAATAATGGTCGCTGCCGTAACGCCTTTGCCGAAAAGCGACATTGAAAGATGCTGGCTCGCCATAGCCGTTCTGGTCGTACCAAATCCGTGCATTTCAATCATGGCCAAAATCGGAACCACCGCGATCGCGATGACCATCAAGATCCCTTGAATTAAGTCCGTCCAGCATACCGCCAGATAGCCACCTAAAAACGTATAGGAGATAATAACTACCGCGCCGATTAACACGGCCACATTGTAGTTAATGCCAAACATCGTCGAAAAAAGTTTACCCGAAGAGACCATTCCCGAAGCGCAGTAAATCGTGAAGAAAAATAAAATGATAATGGCTGAAATCGTCTTTAAAGCACCTGTCGGATCTTTGTATCTTTTTTCAAAAAACGTCGGCAATGTGATGGCATCGACCTCTTCGGTATAAACGCGAAGTCTTTCGGAGACCATCTTCCAGTTGATCCACGTCCCTATGAAAAGACCGATTCCAATCCATAATTGAGGCACACCGCCTAAATAAATGGCGCCCGGCAGCCCCATCAAGAGCCAACCGCTCATATCAGAAGCCTGTGCCGAAAAAGCGGTCACCCAGCTTCCAAGTCCTCGGCCACCAAGTAAGAAGCCTTCCGATGAATCGGAAGAAGCATTATAAAATTTCAGGCCGATAAAAATCAAAACGACTAAGTAGGCAATAAATATGCCCAACTCAATAGGATTTACAGAACCCATTGTATTCCTCCATTCTCTTTCCGTAATTCATTTAAGTTTACCTTAAAATAGACTTAATGTAAAGAAAAAAGCGTCCACATAAAGTGAACGCTTCATCAAATTAAATCATTTATTGAATGTAGAAATGCTGTCCGTCATAATCGACGACCATGACATCGCCCTGGCTTAAATCGCCTTTTAATATTTTCTTAGCCAAGAGTGTTTCGATATTTTGCTGAATGAATCGACGCATCGGCCTTGCACCAAAGGATGGATTGTATCCTTGATCGATGATCGCTTGTTTTGCGTCCGGTGTCAGTTTGAAATCCAGTTGCTGTTCACTTAAACGCTTGCGCACATCTTTCAGCATCAAATCGACAATCTTGCCCACTGTATCTTTCGACAACGGTTTGTACAGAATGATTTCATCAATACGGTTCAAAAATTCCGGTCTGAAATATTCTTTTAACAGCTTTTTGACTGTTTCCTGTGTTTCCGGCTTGATGTCTCCATTGGCGTCAATCCCGTCCAAAATGTATTCACTCCCGAGGTTGCTGGTCATGATGATAATCGTGTTTTTGAAATCCACAACGCGCCCCTGAGAATCAGTCACACGCCCATCATCCAAAATCTGGAGCAGAATATTAAAGACATCCTTATGTGCCTTTTCAATTTCATCCAACAGAATGACAGAATACGGTTTTCTGCGCACGGCTTCTGTCAGCTGACCGCCTTCTTCATAGCCGACGTATCCTGGAGGTGCCCCGATCAAACGGCTGACTGAGAATTTTTCCATATATTCGGACATATCAATCCGGATCATGTTGTCTTCGGAGTCAAACAAATTAGCCGCAACAGCTTTCGCCAATTCAGTTTTCCCAACACCTGTCGGCCCTAGGAAGAGGAAGGAGCCAATTGGTGTATTTGGATTTTTAATGCCGGCCCGCGACCTCAAAATGGCGTCTGTCACCTTTTTAATCGGTTCTTCCTGGCCGATGACGCGTTCTTTTAAGGTATCTTCCAATTTGAGAAGCTTTTCTCTTTCGCCGGACATCACTTTGCTCAGAGGAATCCCTGTCCAATTCGAGATAATTTCGCCAATTTCTTCTTCACCCACTTCTTCACGAATCAAATGTTCTTCGTGATCGCTTTGAGAGCTGGCGGAGTCTTCAATGCTTTTCATTTTAGCCTTGAGCTTTGGCAGTTCGCCGTATTTAAGTTCTCCAGCTTTTTCGAGATCGTTATCTCTCTGCGCCATTTCAATTTGATGATTCAACTGATCGATCTGTTCTTTGATATTTTGAACTTCATCCACCGATCGTTTTTCATCTTCCCACTGCGCCTTCATGGCATCGAATTTTTCTCGATCGTCAGCCAGTTCTTTCTGCAGTTTTGCCAGCCGTTCTTGACTTAATTGATCGTCTTCTTTTTTCAGTGCTGATTCTTCGATTTCAAGCTGGATGATCTTTCTGTTGATCTCATCCATTTCTTCCGGCATCGAGTCAATTTCTGTCCGAATCATCGCGCAGGCTTCATCGATCAAGTCAATGGCCTTATCTGGAAGGAAACGGTCGGTAATGTAGCGGTCAGATAATGTTGCCGCCGCGACGATCGCGTTATCTGAAATTTTAACTCCGTGAAAAATTTCATACCGTTCTTTCAAGCCACGCAGAATCGCGATGGTGTCTTCCACAGTCGGTTCATCGACCATAACCGGTTGAAACCGTCTTTCTAGAGCGGGATCCTTTTCGATGTATTTTCTGTATTCGTCCAGGGTTGTCGCGCCAATACAATGCAGTTCGCCTCTGGCCAGCATCGGCTTGAGCATATTGCCCGCATCCATGCTGCCATCGCTCTTCCCAGCGCCGACAATGGTGTGCAGTTCATCGATGAATAAGATAATTTCGCCGTTTGAATCCTTCACTTCCTTCAAAACAGCTTTAAATCTTTCTTCAAATTCACCGCAGTATTTAGCCCCTGCGACCAAAGCGCCCATATCCAAAGAAATAATGCGCTTGTTTTTCAGGCCTTCCGGCACGTCGCCTGCGACAATCCGCTGAGCCAGCCCTTCGACAATCGCAGTTTTCCCAACCCCAGGTTCACCAATTAGAACTGGGTTGTTCTTTGTTTTTCTCGACAGAATTCGAATGGTATGGCGTATTTCATTGTCTCTGCCGATTACAGGATCCAGTTTATTGTCAATACAATCCTGAACCAAATCGTGACCATATTGTTTTAAGGCTTCGTAGGTTTCTTCAGGATTATCACTTGTCACATTTTGTCCATTTCTCATTTCACTCACCACCTTTTCAACTGCTGAGCGGTTAATGCCGAATTGATTCAGCATTTCTTTCACATCATTGTGTTCCGGCAGGCTGAACATACTGAGAAGCAGATGCTCCACAGACACGTACTGGTCTTTCAGATTCTGAGCGATTTGAAAGGATTCATTGAGTACCTGATTCATTTCTGGACTGACATAAATCTGTCCAGGCTGAGAACCCGGTCCCGAAACACTTGGGCGTTTATCGATTTCCCGATCGATATACTGTTTCATCTCATCGATCGGTTTGCCCAACCGGCTCATAATTCTCGGAACCAGCCCGCCCTCCTGCGAGAGCAGCGCAGACATCAAGTGATCGGTTTCAATCTGTTGATGCTGATGTTCCGATGCGATCATTTCCGCATTTTTAATGGCTTCCAGCGATTTTTTTGTGAAAGCATTCATGTCCATATTTTTCACCTTCTTACTTTACTCTTTCATTTTTCCTTATGTCACAATCGACCAAACAATAAAACACCTAATTATTAAAGAAATAACGGTAGATTGAGTCCAATCGATCGTTGAGGTCGTCTTGCTCTGTACTGTCAAAATAATGATCCATCGCAGAATCAATCATTTTTAGATATCTTGTCAGATAATCCGTTAAATTTTTTTCATCGCGTTGAATCGATCCTGCATGCTTAAAGGCGCGAACAAACTTGTGATTGGTTTGTTCATTGCCGCTGTCGCAATCCGGCTGCTGATGATTTTGTTCAATCACACTGATGCGGTTGAAAAAATCATTGAACAACGCGTTGAGACTTTGATTTTGCGTTCTTGAGCTGATTTTCAGTACAGCGTACTGACCATCATTCTCATTTTTAAATTCGTACATATAGATGATTTTAGGCCTGTATTTGTACTTTAAGCTCTTTCCAAAATAGATGCTATTATTTTGATTGGTGTGATTGACATTGAGTTCTCCGGCCATATTTTCACTGATTGATTCCAAAACGGAATGAATTTTTTGCTCTGGTGTTTTGATTCCAAGATAACTTGCCAATATATCATTGACCATTTGGGAACGATTTGTGCCTTGAGCAAAAGCCAGATCGTCAATCTGCTCGACAATATCATCAAATAATGTCAAGCTGTATAGGCTTTTCTTCATATCTCCCACCTCAGGTATAATTATGCTCTCATTTATTTATTTTGTCAATCATTTTATATAAATTTATATGCAATTTATTTATTCTTAAGAAAAAAGTCGCTCACCCATTTTAGGGTGAACGACTTGATCTTGCTTGATCCTATACGACAATCAAATCCTTCAATTGCTCGTACAATTTATCACCTATTCGATTGACATTTTTAATTTCAGCCGGATCGCTGAATGCACCGTTTTTTTCTCTATAGTCAATGATATTCTGCGCCAAAACTTCTCCGATTCCCGGCAGTGCCATAAGCTGTTCCTTCGTCGCCGTATTGAGATTGACCTTTGCCTCTGAAGCCGTTCCAGCCGTCTGAACCTGCTGCGTCTGCGACTTCGTCGGGATGTTTAATTTCTGTCCATCTTTTAGTTTTGACGCCAAATTAACTGCGTCTCCGTCTGCATCGCCGGTCAGTCCTTTCGCCGCATTGACCGCATCAATACCTCTGGCATCCGCTTTTAATTGATAAACACCCGGCTGATTGACCGCGCCCGTCACGTGAACGTAAATTTTTGAACTGGACGTCTCAGAAGATGTCTCCTGCTCTGACTGCGCGGTAGATTTAGACAACAGCAGTTCATTCTTCTGATAAGACCTGACACCGTAAACCGCAACCAACAACCCGATGACGACAACACCAATCAGGATTTTAATCCTGTGCCGCTTTTGACGTTTCGAATGCGCATCCATGGCTGATCTCCTAAATTAATTGTTTTTTAATTGCTCAAGCCAGCGTGTAAATTGTTCCTGCACTTCATTCTGTGTCAAACCGATGACCGAAACGTTGTGATGAAGACTCTCCAGAAAATATACGAATTGATTGGCCCAAAAAGCCGAATCAACCTGTTTGATCTCTTTCTTTTCACCGCCATACACCAAAACCTGTTCAATTGTTTGGATTAAACGGTCAATCTGCTTTCGTTTAACCTCTCTCTTTTCAGGATGGGTTTTGAAAAACAAATTGTAGCGATCCATCATGTTAGGCTCCGAATCCCAAATTGCTTTTTGATAAACGCTGAAAATTTCTTTTATGATCTCGACAGCCGAACGCTGCTCCCACATCGAAATCGATACGGCGTCTAAAAGCGCATGGGAATCGCGTTCAAAAAGCGTTAGGAAGATTTCTGATGGTGACGCAAAATAGCGGTAAATCCCGCCGTGACTGATGCCACACGCGTCGATAATCGCCGTCATCGTCACCTGATCAAAATCGCGGCTTAAAAATATTTTTCTTGCCTGTTCTAAAATTAAATCTCTCTTCTTTTCAGCTTTTCGGCCCAACGCTTAAACCTCTTCAATGTGATGATTATAATCAATTATACAGGAATTTTTGAAAACGTTCAAATAATTATATATTGATTTACAGTCGGATCTTTTCAGCTTGATCCACAGCCTCTTGAATCATACGTTCCGCATCATCCATCATACCGGCCTCACCTGCAGCAATCTTCTTTAAATTTGGATGGGTTTCCGGATGCTTTGGCACGAAAATCGTACAGCAGTCTTCATAGGGCAGAATGGACGTTTCAAAAGTGCCGATATCCTGTGCGATTTCAACAATTTCCTGTTTGTCCATGCCGATTAAAGGTCTGAGAACTTCCATGTCAACCACACTGCCTGTCGCGGACAAACTTTCCTGAGTCTGGCTCGCCACCTGCCCAAG
This sequence comes from uncultured Pseudoramibacter sp., assembly GCF_903789625.1. NCBI lineage: Bacteria > Bacillati > Bacillota > Clostridia > Eubacteriales > Eubacteriaceae > Pseudoramibacter > uncultured Pseudoramibacter sp. The sequence continues at coordinate 103,256 of NZ_CAIFFF010000002.1, forward strand.
ACTTTCGCCGGTGATCAGCGACAACGATCCCGTTTGTTTTGCGATCTTTTCAGCAATGCGCATCATGAACCGACGGATAATCAAGGTTGTCTGCCGTTCCGGACAAATTTGAACGATTTTGGTCTGGATATCCGTAAAAGGCACCACGTACAAATCGAAGTGTCCTGTGTAACGTGTCATAATCCGACCAAGCTCAACAACCTTTTCTTTCGCACGATCCGATGTGAACGGAAAACTGTGAAAATACACAGCCGTCAGCTTGACACCGCGCTTCGCCATCATATAACCCGCTACAGGACTGTCAATCCCACCGGATAAGAGCAGTGTCGCCTGCCCAGAACAGCCTACCGGAAGGCCGCCGCGTCCTTTGACAAATTCCGAATAGATGTATGCCGACTCGCGCACTTCGACCCAAATTTCGCGATCTGCGCCTTTCATTTTGACTTTTTTCCCTTGACCGTCATAATGTTTGAGGACCACGCCGCCCAAATGCCGTCCAATTTCAGGGGATGTCATCGGAAAACGCTTGTCCGAACGTTTGACACATATTTTAAAACTGTCAAAGGGCGCGCGGTCCGCTTCTTCTAAAACAACCGGTTCGATTTGGTCCATCTGGCTTGCGACAACGGTCGCCGGGCTCAGTGAGACGACGCCGAATACACGGCTGACCGCTTCTACACCCTGATCTAATTCGTCGTCGCTGATATGTACGATAATGCGGCCCTGAATTTTCTTCACTTCCGCGCTGTCTAAATGGCTGAGCGCGCCTCGGATATTTTTGACCAACAAATCAATAAAAGTGTGGCGGTTTAGCCCTTTTAAAGCGATCTCGCCGTACCGTACAAGAATAACGTGTTCTCTGTTTTCCATCATTGTTCCTTTACTTAATAAATTTTGCGAATTTTCTGAGCTTCTGCGCTTCTTCGACGATGACGTCAACGCCCCGTTTTACTTCATCAAAAGTCGTCAGTGCCGAGAAAGAAATCCGAATCGTGCCTTCTGTATAACTCGGGGACAACCCGATGGCTTTTTGAACCTGGTGTTTTTCTTTTTTGTGCGTCGAACAGGCTGAGCCTGTTGAAATATAAACCCCCTGTGCTTCACAAGCGTGGAGGAGGACCTCGCCTCTTACCCCGTCAATGGCGGCACTCATCACCGCTGGACTGCGTCTTTCTTCATCCTCAGGGCCGAGAATTTTAACGTGTTCTAAGGCCTCTGTCAGCGTGTCGGCAACGTAGCTCCGATACTGACAAAGCCTTTCGATAACCTCGGGCGATTCCCAGAACTTAACTGCTTCGTCAAATCCGACAATGCCCTGAACATTTTCCGTCCCGCTGCGCAGGCCGTGTTCTTGCCCGCCGCCGAAAATCAACGGTTTAATCGGCCATCCTTCTCTCAGATAGACCGCGCCGATTCCCTTGGGCCCGTTGATTTTATGACCGCACAGCGTCACGCCGTCAAGCTTTGCCTTTTCAATGTCAATCGGGCATTTCATAAAGCCCTGTACAAAATCAGAATGGAAAAAACAGTCAGGATTCTGATCCTTGATGATTTTTCCAAATGTCTCTAAGGGTTGGAAAGTCCCCAATTCATTGTTGACGCCCATGATCGAAACGAGCAGCGTATGCGCGTCAACCGCTTGGGTCAAATCCTTAGGATTGACAAAGCCTTCTGCATCCACAGGAAGCCAAATCACTTTCACCCCGCGTTTTTCGTAGTCTAAAAAGACTTCTCTCACAGCTGGATGTTCGATCGCAGTGGTCACGATCGTTCCATTTTCTAAAAGAGCTGGCCGTTTTCTGTCTAAAATGCCGCGAATCAACAGGTTATCGCCTTCGCTGCCGCCTGATGTGTATATAATCTGGCGTTCTGCGTCTCCCTTCCCGTGAATCGCAGCCATTAAATGGGCCTTGCACCCCTGTATCACTTTTTCTTCGGTCAGTCCTGGTTTATACATCGCCGACGGATTAAAATAATCTTCCTGAAAGCTTTTCATCATCCGTTCGACGACCTGCGGCGCGGACTTCGTCGTCGCCGCATTATCTAAATAACATATCTGATTCATTCAATTCTCCTAAGCTTTCTTGCGTTCTCTCTATCTTATTACAAAAAAAAAGAGCCGTCAATTGTACAATTGACAGCTCTTTTGTCTGCTTTAGGCTTCAGCCGGTTTTTGTTTCGGCTGAGGTTTTTTAACAGGTTTTAATCCTTTGCGCGGTGCGACCTTCCGGCCTTCTTTAATCAAAGCGTGGGTCGGACATTTCTTGACGCAGGCGCCGCAATTTGAGCATTTTGAATAATCGATCACGGCTAAATTGTTCTGAACGTGAATGGCGTCGAACATGCAGGTTCTTTCACACATGCCACAGCCAATACAGCCGACTTCACAATTGGCGCGAACCAGTTTTCCCTTTTCTTTCGACTGGCAGTCGACGTGAACAATTTGATCTTTTGGAATCAGCGTCATGACATTTTTTGGACAGATGTCGACACATTTTCCGCAAGCGACGCAGTTTTCAATATTGACATTCGGGATCATTTTATCCGTCATGTACAGGGCATCGAATTCGCAGACAGATACGCAGGAGCCTAAGCCGATACAGCCAAAACGGCAGCCTTTTGGCCCGCCATTTGCGACGACAGCTTCGTTGCAGTCTTTCAATCCGTAGTATTCTGTCTGTCTCGGCGCCTTATCGCAGTCGCCGCCGCAGAGCACCTGTGCCACATTAGGCATCGCGTCAGTAACCGCTTCTCCCATGATGGCACCGACTTTTTCAGCAACTGCAGCACCACCAACAGGGCACGCGTTAACCGGCGCTTCGCCTTTGACAATAGCTGCCGCACATCCGTCACAGCCTGGATAGCCGCAGCCGCCGCAGTTTGCGCCAGGCAATACGGCACGAACCTGAGGAATGCGTTCGTCTTCTTTAACTGCTAATTTTTGGGACGCAATGGCCAGTGCAACGCCGATAATCAGCCCGATTACGCCTAATATAATAACTGGAACAAGAATTTGACTTGCCATTTATCTTCCTCCTTCTTTCTCTTTATAGCATACCAGAAAATCCGAGGAACGAGATGGCCATCAAGCTCGCTGTGATCATCGTAATTGGAAATCCCTGAAGTGCTTCCGGAACGTCTGAGACTTCAGCTCTTTCACGAATGGCCGCCATCAAAACGATGGCCAGCGTATACCCAATACCGCCAGCAGCGCCGCTGACGACTGATTCGATAAAATTGTAGTTGTTCTGGATGTTCAATGTACAAGCACCCAAAACCGCACAGTTTGTGGTAATCAGCGGCAGGTAAATCCCCAGCGCCTGATACAAAGACATACTCGTCTTTTTGATGAACATTTCGACCAGCTGAACCAAAGCCGCAATGACTAAGATGAACGCGATCGTCTGCAGATATTCCAGTCCTAATTTAGATAAAATACCGTACTGAATGACATAAGTAATTGCCGAAGCCAGTGTCATAACGAAGATAACGGCAATGCCCATTCCGATGGAAGTATCAACCTTTTTTGAAACCCCTAAGAATGAACAAATCCCCAAAAATCTCGACAAAAGAAAGTTATTGACGAATACGCCGGCAATTAAAATTGTAAAAATTTGCATAATGCATGCTCCTTCTCTTTGCTACGCTTATTCTGCAACAACTTCTTCGCTGGCTGCTACTTTTTCAGCAGCAGCTTTAGCTTTAGCTCTTTTACGGCTAATGCCGACCTGATTGAGAATCGCCATTAAAGTCCCGTAAGTCAGGAAAGCCCCTGGAGCCAAGATAAAGATTAATGCTGGCTGATAGCCTGCTGGCATCAGGTGAATGCCAAAGATTGAACCAGCCCCGATTAATTCGCGGACCGCTGCGATAAAGGTATCAGCGAGTGTAAATCCGACACCCATCCCGGCGCCGTCCAGAATAGAATCGATCGGGCCATGAGAATAAGCAAATCCTTCAGCACGCCCCATGATGATACAGTTAACAACGATCAATGGAATGAAAATGCCGAGCGTATCGTACATCGCAGGCATAAATGCGTGCATCACCATATCAACGATCGTAACAAAAGATGCAATGATGACGACAAAAGCCGGGATTCGCACATTATCTGGAATCACATTGCGCAGTAACGAGATGACAAGATTCGAGCAGATCAAAACGAAAGTTGTCGCAGCCCCCATCGCAATCCCATTCATCGCGGCCGTTGTAATGGCCAGCGTCGGACAGGTTCCCAGAACTAAACGAAAAATCGGGTTTTCATCGAGGATACCGTTTGTAAAATATTTAATTTTTTTCATTATTTGGCCTCCTGAGAAAGAACTTTATACACTTGATCGGATGTATTTAACCCAAGTGTAACCGCTCTGGACGTGATGGTTGCACCTGCAAGCGCTTCGATCTGATTATCCGAGTTTTTGCTTCCGTGTTTTACAACCGTATAAGTGGTATCTGCGGACAAGCCTTTAAACTGCTTCTGGAAACTCGGTTCTGTACATCTAGCCCCGAGGCCAGCGGTTTCCGAGTTTGAAATAACTGTAATCCCGGTCGTCTTTCCGGATGTATTAAAGCCGAAGAGCAGTTCCACTTCGCCGCCATATCCCTTTGGTGAGACCTTGACGGTATATCCAATCAGCTTGCCGTTTTTGTAGCCTTTGTAGGCTTCGTTGACAATGCCAGCGTTGGATTTCGCTGCCTTCTTCGCAATCGACTTAATGTCTTTGACTTCCGTAAATTTGTCCGCGCCCTTTAAGACTTTCTGACGCGCTTCAATATTAGTCTGTTCTACCTGTTTCGCAATTCTCGATTTTGTCACAGCGTTGGTCATGCCGAGCAATGCTGCCGCAACTGCAGAAATAATCAAAAGGACTAAAGCGACGTGAACAACGTGTTTTACATCTATTTTATCTTTTTCCATGACTCACACCTTCTCATTCGCTTTTTTCTTTTTCGTAACCGTAAACTCTCGGTCTGGTAAATCGTTCAATCAGCGGCGTCGCAACGTTCATCAAAAGAATGGAGTAGGAAACCCCTTCCGGATAGCCCCCGAACATACGGATGAGCATCGTCATCAGCCCGCACCCGACTGCGTAAATCACCTGACCTGTCGCTGTGGTCGGAGACGTGACGTAATCTGTCGCCATGAAGATCGCGCCGAGCATCAGCCCGCCTGAGCAGATCATGAAAATCGGATCTTGTCCAAATGGGAAAGAAAGCAGTGCGACGGTGCCGATATAGATTACAGGAATGCGCCAATTAATGACTTTTCTAATAATCAGATAAACGCCGCCGATCAGCAGTGCTAACGCTGAAATTTCACCGATGGCACCGTATACGCCGTGCAGGCCTAAGAACATATCCAGGTTGCTCGGCAGCTTCGACAAATTGGCCCCTTCTTTCAAAAGACCCAGCGGTGTTGCCGATGTTACGGTATCTGTGAGCGGAATAAAAGCAGTCCCTGTCATATGTGTCGGCCAGGAGGACAGCAGAAATGCACGTCCAGCTAAAGCCGGGTTGACAAAGTTATGGCCTAAGCCGCCGAAAATTTGTTTGACGACGACAATGGCAAAAACACTGCCAACGATGCACATCCACCACGGTGCCTGAATTGGCAGGTTGTATGCCAGAAGAATCCCTGTAACCACTGCACTGCAGTCGTTAATCGTTACATCGCGGTGCATGATTCTTTCTGTAATGGCTTCAGATGCCACGCAGGCCGCCACACACAGCGCTACAATCAACAGCGCCTTTGCGCCGTACACAATCACCGCCACAATCAAAGCCGGGATCAACGCGATGACGACGTCACGCATAATGCCCGCGGTGGTCGCTTTCGCACGGATATGCGGCGAAGATGAGACTGTCAACATCATATTTTCATTATCCATTAGACTTCACCGCCTTCTTTTTTCTTTCAGCTTGAACTTGACGCTTGCCAACGCGAATTGACGAAACGATGGTTCGTTTAGCCGGACAAATAAACGAGCAGCTCCCGCATTCAATACAGTCGAGCGCGTGGAATTCTTCACAGCGGTCCCAGCGTTTTTTCTGAGCAAACGCACTGATCAAAAACGGCTGCAGATGAATCGGGCATACCGACGCGCATCTGCCGCAGCGGATACACGCTGTTGGTTCTGGGATATAAGCTGCTTCCTTCGACAAGCACAAAATACCGGAAGTCCCTTTCATAACCGGAACATCCGTGCGCTGCATCGCGACCCCCATCATCGGGCCGCCGGAAATCACTTTTCCAACCTTCTTAGAAAAGCCGCCGCATTGGTCGATCACTTCCTGATAAGGTGTGCCGACCTTCACTAACATCGTGCAGGGTTCTTTCACTGCATCCCCTGTACAGGTGACGTAACGATCAATTAAAGGCATGCCTGTTTCAAAAGTATGCGCAACCTGAGCTGCTGTTCCGACATTCATGACCACCACACCAGCATCTGCCGGCAGGCCGCCCGCTGGGACTTCTCGACCCGTAATTGCGGTGATTAATTGTTTTTCAGCCCCTTGCGGATACTTCGTCGCAAGTCTTTGGACTTCAATGCCGTCTAATCCTTCTGCCGCTTTCGCAACAGCTTCGATCGCCTGTGGTTTGTTAGTTTCAATGGCAATCACGCCCTTTGACACATTTAAAGCGCGCATCGCAATCTGAAGACCCTTCACCACGCGATCTGGATGATCCTGCATCAAATGATCGTCAGCCGTCAAATAAGGTTCACATTCAGCGCCGTTTAAAATCACGGTATCAACGTGTTTATCCGGCGAGACGGTCAATTTGACGTGAGTTGGGAAAGTTGCCCCACCCATACCGACAATACCGGCATCTCTGATGATATCGATGATTTCCTTTGAGCTGTACTCCGTATAAGGTTTGTACGGCTGGATGGCAGGGTCAACGGTATCTTTTCCATCGGATTCGATGACAACTGAAAGCACGTTGTTCCCGTTTGGATGCGGACGTTCCTCTACAGCTTTTACCGTCCCAGAGACACTGGCAAACACTGGCGAAGACACAAAGCCTGTGGCTTCACCAACCATTTGTCCCATATAAACGGTGTCTCCCTTTTTAACAACCGGTTTGCAAGGCGCACCGATATGTAAAGACATAGGGATCGTGACAACTGCAGGTTCTTTCGCTTTCCGAACCGGAACGGCATTCGTTAATTCCTTATTATAAGGTGGATGGATACCACCTCGAAAGGAATTGATTTCCGTTTTTTGCAAGTCAAACACCTCTACTTATAAATTTTCCTCATTATTTTAACATTCTTAAAAGAAAATGAACAGCAAATTTTATACAGTCTAGAAAACGTTTGAAATTCTATATATAGACAATGATTTATAAATAAATAAAATAATAACTAGATATTGTATGTCTGTAAACATTTAGATAATTAAGAAATCTGCGTGTTAATAAAAAAACAAGCGGCTTTTTTGCCGCTTGTCTGTTAAATCATACGTTTCCTCACCATTTGTCATTAAAGAACGTACGGTAAGCTTTGTAAGTCATGTACGCGTCAATCTTGGTACTCTGTTCCCACGGCGCATGCATTGAAAGAATCGGTGTACCGCAGTCGACCACTTCCATATCGTAGGCTGCCAGCATATAGGCGATGGTGCCGCCGCCTCCTAAATCAATTTTACCCATTTCGCCTAATTGCCAGGTCACGCCGCCTTCGTCGAAACATTTTCTGAGCTTGCCTAAAAATTCCGGATTCGCGTCGCTGCCGCCGGATTTCCCCCGAGCGCCGCCGTATTTATTAACCGCAACCCCTTTGCCTGCAAACGTCGCGTTGTGCATGTCATGGGTATTCGGGAAATTCGGATCGTACGCTGCCGTGACATCTGCAGACAAGCAGAATGAATGGGACAGACAGCGGCGGACAGTCAGGGAGTTGGACGCATCAGACTGGAGCGCCACCAATTCTGCCAGCGTATTTTCAAAGAAACGGGACTGCATGCCCGTGTTGCCGTAGCTGCCGATTTCTTCTTTATCAGCCAAGATGACACATTGTGTCTTCCGCGGCGTATCCGTCGCGTCAAGCATCGCGCGAACGGCCGCATAAGAACAGATTCGGTCATCCTGCCCAAAAGCGAGAATCATCGAGCGGTCAAAACCGATGTCTCTGGCCTTTCCAGCCGGTACAATTTCAAATTCTGCAGACGCAAAGTCGTCTTCGGTCATTTGATAATGTTCATTTAAATATTTTAATACCGTTGCCTTGACCGCTTCGCCGTCTTCTTCCCCACTGAGCGGTCTGCTGGCGATCATCGGATTGAGCTGTTCGCCTTCAAAAGCCTCAGCTACTTTCTTTTGGTTAAGCTTTTGGGATAAATGGGGCAGTAAATCTGAAATGCAGAAGACCGGATCATCAGGTCCATCACCGATGGCAATTTTTACCACTGATCCATCTTTCTTGACAACTGTACCGTAAAGGGCCAACGGCAGGGTCAGCCACGGATACTTCTTGATACCGCCGTAATAATGGGTTTTGAAATAAGCGATGTTCGAATCTTCGTACAGCGGCATGGGCTTGAGGTCCAGTCTCGGACAGTCCATGTGTGCGCCGACAACAGTCATGCCCTTTTCCAATGGCTCAGTGCCGATTTTAAAAAGCATGACGGTTTTATTCCGGTGCAGTGCGTAAATTTTATCCCCGCTTTTCAACTCGCCCGATTCAATTGCTTGTTCAATCGGACGAAAGCCGGCATCCTTCGCTAACTTCACCGCGTTTTCTGCGCAGAGCCTTTCCGTCTTGCCGGCATCCAAAAAGGCCTTGTAATCTTCTGCGTAATCCAAAACCTTTTGATCTTCACCTGGCTCCAGCTTTTTCCAGCCCAATTTGAATTCAGCGCCAAGTGCTTTATTCATCGTTTGTGCTGCCATGATGACCTCCTGTCTTTTTTCTTATGCTTTAACGCCTTCAACTGCGATCCAGCGCTTTCCTGGTTTGACGTGAATTGCAATATCGGCAAAACCTGTTTTTTCAAAAACATCGACAAATCCGTCGAGATTTAAATTGCGCATATCGTAGGCTTTTATATTGTCCAAAACCGACTGCGGCAGTCCTTCGTGATCGTACACTTCTGCGATCAGCAGAAAATGTCCACCTGATTTCAGAACCCGATAAACCTCCTGCATATCCGTTTCGAAATCCGGCCAGAAATAATAGCTTTCAACTGTCACAATTTTGTCGAATTCATCATCCTTAAAAGGCATATCGGACACGGAAGCCTCAAAAACCTCAAGTTTGCCCGCGTCAATAAGCGCCTTGTTAAACTGCTGTGTGGCTTCGACCGACGTTTTCGCGTAATCAATCCCGGCGAAACTGCCATTTTCAACCATTGTAGAAAGACGAGCCAGGCAGGCGCCACCGCCGCAGCCGATGTCGAGAACACGATCCCCTTTATTAAACTGCAGGTGCGATAAAGCCCACTGCGTCATTGGCCCATGGCTGTCGTTCATGCGCTCGAGCATTGCCCGTCCCGCATCGCCAGTCGGATGATTGGGACGACCAGCCTCTGTAATCTGCTGCTCTGAATATTCTTTTCTTAATTTTTCTGTTAAATCTGCCACGTGCTGCCTCTCTGCTTCTGTGTAATCTTCCTCTGGTTTGAGGTTGCCGAAATTCAACGCGTCAATTTGTTTTTGAAGATGAGACCGTAACGCCTGCTTCTCTTTCTTTTCTTGATCCGTAAGAGCCTGTCTCTTTTGCTTGTGTTTCAATTTTTTTAATTTCGACGCTTTTTTATTCAATCTTTTAAACCCTGCTTTCTCAATCCAACGCTTGAAGCTTGTCCGGCGTCACAAATCCGGCGTCGACCAATTGCTGAAGGGAGAGCATTAAGCCGAGCTTGCCGTGGGCGTGGGTCAGACCGCCTTGAAAATAAACGATGTAGGGTTCGCGCATCGGCGCGTCGGCCGACAATTCAATGGATGATCCCTGGATGAATGCGCCTGCGGCCATAATGACCGGCACATCGTATCCCGGCATATCCCACGGAACTGGCGTGACAAAGGAGTCGACCGGCGCCGCCTTTTGAACCGCCTGACAGAACACTTCAACGGCCTTCGGATCTCCTAATCGAATACTTTGGATGATATCCGACCGATAATCGTCCACATCCGGACAAACCGGATAGCCGAGATTTTTATAAACGGCGCCCACTAAAATCGCCGTTTTCATCGCTTGAGAGACAATATAAGGTGCCTGGAAAAAGCCCTGAAGGAAGGTTCTGGTAATGCCCAGGGTCGCCCCCGTTTCCCCGCCGATGCCTGGCGCCGCGAGACGATTGGCACAGAGCTGGACCAAATCCGCCCGGCCTGCTGTGTAGCCGCCAGTGGGCGCCAGACCGCCGCCCGGATTTTTGATCAGGGAGCCGGCCATCAAATCAGCGCCAACTGCAACCGGTTCCTTTTCGTCTAAAAATTCACCGTAGCAATTGTCGACGAAAATCACAACCTTCGGCCATTTAGCCTTAATCACTGAACAGATCCTCTGAATTTCAGCCAAGGTGATGGCCTTCCGCCAGCTGTAGCCCGTCGAGCGCTGAATATAAACCATTTTCGTTTTTTCGGAAATAGCGTTCATGATTTTTTCTGTGTCAAAAATCCCATCAGGCAGCAGCTCGATCTGGTTGAAAATCACGCCTAAATCGGTCAGCGTGCCGTTCCCTTTTTCTTCTCCGTGTGCGCCGATAAAGGTCCGAACTGTATCGTAAGGGTCCCCGCTGATCGACAGGAGCTCATCCCCTGGACGAAGCACCCCGTACAGACAAAGCGAAATGGCGTGCGTGCCACAGGTGATCTGTGGACGGACAAGGGCCGCTTCGCAGCCAAAGACATCGGCAAATATTTTTTCGGTGGCTTCGCGGCCTTCATCGTCATAGCCGTAGCCAGTCGTCGGGTGGAAATGGCGGTCACTCAGACCGACCTTCTGCATCGCCTGGATCACCTTAAACTGGTGATATTCCGCCAGCCGATCCCAATAGGCCATCCGATCGGCAATTTGAGCTTCCGACTTTTCAACAAAATCGATCACATCCTTTGAGATGTGAAAATTTTCAGCTAAGTATTTTTCAATGGTATTATCGTTCAATGTTGTGTTCCCCTTTGTATTGCTCAATACATTGTATCATTTGATTCGCTAATTGTTCACTGTCTTTATTCTTTTCTGCACTGAACCAGTGAATATCTTGATTTTTTCTGAACCACGTCAGCTGACGTTTCGCAAAATGCCGCGTATCCCGCTTAAGGATTCTGACCTGTTCTTCTAAAGACGACTGCCCTTTCAAATACGGCACGATTTCTTTGTAACCCAATGCCTGCATCGACACAAGTGAAGGATCGTAGCCGTCGTTTAAAAGCGCACGGACTTCCTCGACCAGGCCGTCTTCGATCATCACGTCGACCCGTTGATCGATTCTTTGATAGAGCACGTCCCGCGGCATCTGAATGCCTAAAAGGAGATAATCAAAGGGCAGGTCGATTTTTCGCACTTGACTTTCCCAATAAGTCTTGGTTTTTCCTGTCGTCTCGTAAATTTCAAGGGCGCGGATCACGCGCTTGCGGTTGTGGGGATGAATTTTTGCCGCAGCCTCCGGATCGATTTGCTCTAACCGTCGATAAACAGCCTCTGGCGTCTCTGTCTTGTACGCGTCGTTCAGCTTTTCCCGAATTTTAGGATCTGTCTTGATATCCGGAAATCCCCATTTCTGTGTCAATGCATTGACGTACAGCCCTGTCCCGCCGGCGACAATCGCTGTTTTTCCCCTCGCTGTAATGTCACGGATAGCCGCAACGGCGCGGTCCTTATAGTCAGCCACGCTGAAAGCCTGATCCGGCTCGACAAAATCCATCAAATGATGGGGGATCCCCTGTTTTTCCGATTCGGTCGGTTTGGCCGTGCCAACGTTCATCCTGCGGTAAATCTGCATCGAATCCGCAGAAACAATTTCTCCGTCGAGGTGTTTGGCGATTTGAATGGCAAGATTGGTTTTGCCCGACGCCGTCGGACCGACGATCACCGGAACGACTGGTTTTTGCGCTTTCTGCTGAGTCTTCATGAAACCACCCTTTTAAACAATTTTTCCAATTGGTATTTTTTTAAATACAAAATGATCGGCCGGCCATGGGGGCAGGTGTATGGATTTTCCAGCGTCATTAAATCATCCAACAGCTTTCTGATTTCGCGTTTGTTCAAATCCTGATTCCCCTTGACCGCTGCCTTGCAGGCCATCGTCGCAATCTTCAGCCATTGCTTTTCTTTAAGCGCTGGATCTCCCGTCGTTAGATTCTCAATCCACATCGGAAGCAGCGCGGCTGATTGAGGCTCTCCCAATAAAACGGGCACACTGTGCACTATCAGCGTTGTCTCTCCCGAAACTTCGCAGCGGAATCCCTTGGCCTCGAGCTGAGCCTGAACAGTGTCAAACTGCAGCACCATTTCTCTCGAGACATCGACAGCTTGAGGCACCAAGAGCGCCTGCGACGGAATGCGTTCATTGCCTGTCATTTTTTTCTTTAGATTTTCAAACATGAAAGCCTCGTGTGCCGCATGCTGATCAATTAAGATCGCTGTGTCTTCTTTTTCCAGCAGGATAAAGGTTTTAAATAATTGACCGATAATGCGCGTGCCCGTTAAATCTAAATGCGGACGCCCAGATTCAGCAGCCTGTTCATTGTAAAGCGGCCTTTGTTCGGCCGATGGCGGCTTAATCCATTGATCTGCTTTCTTGGGAGCAACATCCTCCGCTGGTCGCTTCTGATGTCGATTCCGATCTTCATTGATAAAACCATTAAATGAACGCTGCATTTGTGGATCCGGAGCGGCCATACCTTGAGAAGCCGAAAAGTCAATCTGCGCCGGCATTTCGCTCACTTTCGGCGACGGCACTTTTGATTCAACGTACGCTTCTGTTTTTTTAGGCTCCGGTTCTGCTGCAATTTTTTCGCCCAAATCAACCGTCAGGTCCATCTGCTGAACGGCACGCCGAATTTCCTGACGAAATAAAATATCAACCAGACTCTGGTTCAATATCCCGATTTCCGTTTTTGAGGGGTGCATGTTGACGTCCAGCATTCTGCCCGGCAGCGTCATGAAAATGATGCCCACCGGGTGTTTGTGGTTCATCAAATAACCTTGATAAGCTTCTTCAAACGCCCGAGAAAGGGCTCGATTTTCAACGGTCCGCCCGTTAATGAACAGAATCTGCCGATCCTTCGAGCTGCGCATACTGGTCAAATCCCCGATATAACCTCGAAGAACCATCGGTTCGTTTTTCGCGTCCAATTTCCTGAGGGATTTAAAAAAAGAACGGCCGTACAGACATTCGATGACGCTCTGCAGCCGCCCGTCTCCCGGCGTCGAAAAGATTTTCCGCCCATCCGCTTTAAAATCAAAGGCAATTTCTGGATGGGATAAGGCGATCCGCCCCATCAGCTGGTGGATGACCCGCTCTTCCGTCTTGTCTTTCATCATATGCTTCTGTCTGGCCGGCACATTGTAAAATAAATCCCTGACACAGATATCCGTCCCCTTATCGTACGGCAGCACCCGCTGTGCCACACAATGTCCACCCTCAAAAATGGTTTCGCTGCCGAGCTCCTCCGCCTTTGAAATCGTGCGGATCGTCACTCGGGATACCGCCGCAACGCTGGCCAGCGCCTCGCCGCGAAAGCCTAGGGTTTCCAAATGATCTAAATCCTCAATTTGAGAGAGCTTGCTCGTGGCGTGACGCGCAAAAGCCAGTTTCACCTCGTTGTACCGGATGCCCTCTCCATTGTCTCGAATACGGATGCTTCGCTTTCCGCCCTGTTCAATATCGACTCGGATGCGGTCACTTCCCGCGTCGATGGCGTTTTCAGCCAGCTCCTTGACGACCGACGCCGGACGAACAATGACCTCACCCGCTGCGATTTTTTCAATGGTCGCCGGCGCCAACATTTTGATTTTCAATGTCTCTCTCCTTTTTGATTACGCCTGCTGCTCCGTCATCAGCTCTGTTTTTAGCGAGCTGAGCAGGTTAAGCGCCTGAATCGGCGTCATGCTGTTTAAATCGGCATCGCAGATTTGCGACAGCACGTCCTTTTCTTCCGGTTTTATTGCATTGTCAGGTTCTGGTTTTGCTGATTGTGCCGCCATTTCCGTGTAAAAACTGATCTGGTCATCATTTTCAGCGGCCATATCCGAAGACGGCGGATCTTTTGGATACAAACTGGCAACCGGCGCTTCATCCTCTAATTCTTTTAAGATCACCCGAGCCCGCTGGGTCACAATTTTGGGAAAGCCCGCCAGCTGAGCGACCTCAATGCCATAGCTTTGATCCGCAGGCTGGTGCCGAATCTTTCTTAAAAACACGACACCTTCCGGCGTTTCCTTGAGACCGATGCTTAAATTTTTCACACCCGGCTGCTGGCTCTCCAATTGTGTGAGCTCGTGATAATGGGTGGCAAACAGCGTCCGCGCGCCAATCGTCAGCGGATTCGACAAGTACTCCGCTACAGCCCACGCGATGCTGACACCGTCAAAGGTGCTGGTACCTCGGCCGATTTCATCCAAGATGACAAGTGAATGCTGGGTCGCATTTTTTAAAATATTGGAGACCTCGGACATTTCGACCATGAAGGTGCTCTGCCCGGTTGTCAGGTCGTCCGACGCCCCAATTCTCGTAAAGATGCGGTCGCAAATGCCAATATGCGCACTGTCCGCCGGCACAAATGACCCAATTTGCGCCATCAGCGTAATGATCGCCACCTGCCTGATATACGTGGATTTGCCGGCCATATTAGGGCCAGTAATCAGCATCATTCGGTTTTCAGCCAGATCGAGCAGACAATCGTTTGATACAAAGGCACCTTCATCCATCAGCATTTCGGCCACGGGATGCCGGCTGTTGTACATCTCAATGACGCCATCGTCTGCAATTTCCGGCCTCACGTAATGATTGGAAACCGCTACTGCGGCGAGGGAATAAAGAGCATCCAAAAAGGCGACATCGTGGGCCCGCTGCTGAATCCGCTTGATCTGAGCCATGATTTTTTCCCTGATATCGGAAAAAATCTGATATTCAAGCTGAGACAGGCGCTGTTCAGCGCCGAGAATTTTCGTCTCCATTTCCTTCAATTCCGGCGTAAAAAATCGTTCAGAATTAGCCAGCGTCTGTTTGCGAATGTAATGCTCCGGCACTAAATCCAAATTCGTTTTGGTCACTTCGATGAAATAACCAAATACCCGGTTGTATTTGACCTTAAGTGATTTGATGCCAGTTTTTTCCCGTTCTTCGCTCTCCAAATCTTTCAGCCAGTCCTTGCCCTTGCTCTGCGCCTCTCTGTAATCGTCGATTTCCTGATTAAATCCAGTCTTAATCACACCGCCGTCTTTTAACACGAAGGGCGCGTCATCTGAAATGGCCGACGCGATAAGCTGGTAAATGTCTTCCAGATCGTCCGCCTGACCAAAAGCCGCCTGAAGCTTCGGGGCGTCGATGCTGTTGATGCAGTCCTTTAGTGCTGGAAGCATACCGACCGACTGCTTAAGGGACAGCATGTCCTTTGGATTAACGGTGCCAAAAGAAATTTTGCCGCAAATCCGCTCCAAATCGTAAATTTTTCCCAGTATCGTCTTAAAATCCTGAAGGGCTCCTGGATTATCCACCAGTTCGGCCACATACTGCTGACGCGTCTCGATTTTATCTCGATCAATCAATGGCGCCTCGATCCATTGCCTGAGCATTCTGCCGCCCATTGCCGTCGTCGTCTGATCCAGAACCCAAAGCAGACTGCCGCGCTTTTCACCGTGTCTCAAGGTTTCAGTTAATTCCAGGTTGCGGCGCGTCGGCAGATCCAGAAGCATGTACTCGCTGGTTTTGTAAAAAGATACGTGATTGATATGGGCCAAAACTTTTTTCTGGGACTCTTCGATGTAATTCAAAAGCGCGCCTGAAGCCCGAACCGCCGCGTCGTGATCCTTTAATCCCAGCGCATCCAGCGCGAAAACGTGAAACTGGTTTTTAACCACTTCTTCTCCAGACTCGCGCTGATAATGCTGATCGGCATACAGCGAAACCATGCAGTTAAAACGCATTTTCAGCTGTTGGACAAACTTTGACTGCTTGTACAGGCTCGAGCTCATAATGATTTCCGACGGATTGATCTTCCCGATTTCACTCATGAGCTCATTCTGACCTGGCGTGTTAGGGATTTCCGTCGTGTTGAAATCGCCCGTTGTCAAATCCACGTAAGCCAGTCCCACGCTGCTTCTTCCGCCGTAAAGTGAAGCGAGATAATTGTTTTCCTTCGCTTTGATCGCGCCGTCTGAGGTAATGGTCCCGGGGGTGATCACCTTGATGATTTCACGCTTGACCAATCCCTTCGCCAGAGAAGGATCCTCCATCTGCTCGCATACGGCAACCTTGTAGCCCTTCTCAACCAATTTTGCGATATACGGCTCTGCCGCATGATGGGGCACGCCGCACATTGGCGCCGGCTCATCCAGTCCGCACTGCTTGCCCGTCAGTGCAATTTCCAGCACCTTTGACGCCGTCAGTGCATCGTCAAAAAACGTTTCAAAGAAGTCCCCTACTCTGAAAAGCATTATGCAGTCTGGTACCTGCTCGTGCATTTTCAGATACTGCTGCATCATCGGCGTTAAACCCATCTTCACCACTTCTTTCTAATTTAATGAACCAATCGCCGTGCCGTCAAGGCTGAAGGTCTTGGCCCGATCGATGTGAACGGGGATAATCGTCCCAATCGTGGCCATGTCTCCGGTAAAATTGACCAGCTTGCCGTTTAGAGTTCGACCGGACAATTTGTTCGGATTGTGCGCGCTTTTGCCTTCGACAAGCACTTCAACATCCTGATCCTGAAACCACGCATTCTGATCATTGCCGATTTCGTGCAGCACGTCCAGCAGCCGGTTCAGCCGCTGATGCTTGACGTCATCGGGAATTTGATCGTCCATCTCTGCCGCAGGCGTACCGCTGCGCTTCGAGTAAATAAACGAAAACGCCGAATCAAACCGGCACGCCCGAACCACGTCGAGGGTTTCTTCAAAATCCGCCTCGGTTTCGCCCGGGAACCCCACGATAATGTCGGTCGTAATCGCCACATGTGGGATGCGGTTGCGAATTTTTTCCACCAGCGCAATGATCTGTTCCTTTGTGTAGCCGCGGTGCATCGCCTTTAAAATGCGCGTTGACCCGCTCTGAATCGCCAGATGAATGGACGGGCAGACCTTGTCACAGGTCGCAATGGCTTCAATCACTGCGTCGCTCATATCCTTGGGATGGCTCGTCATGAAACGGATTCTCCGCAGCCCTTCGATGGCGTTGACATCGCGCAGTAAATCCGCGAACCCGTAGCCGTCCCGGCGGTCGTTGCCGTAGGAGTTGACATTCTGACCCAGCAGCATGACTTCCAGACAGCCGTCTTCTACCAGACGTGTGATCTCTTCGATAATTTTTTCATGAGGGCGGCTGACTTCCCTTCCCCGCGTGTAAGGCACAATGCAGTAAGTGCAGAAATTGTTGCAGCCCTTCATGATCGACACGTAACTTTTAAACGGGTACTTTCGATCAACCGGCAGATTTTCGACCAGCCCCTGATCGTCATCGTAAATTTCGATTGTCCGACTGCGGGTTTCAATAAATTCCTCCAGCAGCTGCGGAAAATGTTCGATGTTGTGCGTCCCAAAGACAATATCGACCTGCGGATTTTTTTCTTTAATTTGTTTGACAATGGCAGGCTGCTGCATCATACAGCCGCAGACCGCCAAAATGAGATCAGGGTTTTTCTTTTTGATGTGTTTAAAATTGCCGACATTGCCGAAAAAGCGTTCGTCCGCGTTTTCCCGGACACTGCAGGTGTTCATCACCACAACGCCAGCGGTCTTTTCGTCGTCTGTCGGCGTGTAGCCCATTTCCTTCAGCATGCCTGATATTTTTTCAGAATCGTTCTCATTCATCTGACAGCCGTAAGTGATAATTTTATAGGTTTTATTCATTCGCATTCCTTTTAGTCGTTTTAAAGCTTTCCGGCAGCTTGTCAATTAAATGCATCGCGTTCAGTGCACATTCGCCAAATTGCTCAGCCGCCCTGTCGCCAGAAAGTCCGTGCAGATAGACACCGAGCTTGGCCGCATCTTCCGGCCTTGATGTCTGTGAAAGCAGCCCCGCGATGATGCCGGTCAAAATATCGCCGCTTCCGGCCGTCGCCATGCCCGGGTTGCCCGTCGTGTTGAACCAAATTTCGCACTGTGCTGGTTCATCCCCACGGGGAACGAAAATCCGTGTGCGGTACCCCTTCAGCACGAGAATGACCTGGTATTTTGCGGCAAATTCCGAAGCGATTTGGGTGCTGTTTTCCTTATATTCATCCTTGGTAATTTCGCAGAGTCTGCAGAATTCGCCAGCGTGAGGCGTCAAAATAATCGGACCCGCGTGTTCAGACAAAACCGATTTGATTTTGGTGAGATGGTATAAACCGTCCGCGTCAATGACCACCGGTTTTCCCGTTTCAATCAGCCATTTAATTAGATCCGCGTAGAGCATTTTTCGACCAATGCCTGGTCCAATCACGTAAGCCGTCGCCTTCTGCTGCTTGAGCTGGCTGATGACGTTGTCCTGCGTGTAGGGCTTGACCATGATTTCCCACGGCATCTGTGCCGCCACAATCTCGTAAATGCTTTCCGGTACCCAGGTCGTCACCAGACCGGCGCCTGATCTTAAACAGGCGGCTGAGCTCATCAAACCCGCGCCGATCATGCCGCGGCTGCCCGCGACAATTGAAACCGCGCCGTAGTCGTACTTATTGGAATTTTTAAGGCGTTTCGTCAGTTTGGGGATACTTTCTTCGTCTAATATGTTTTTTTGTGAATCCGTGTACTGCTCCGAAATGCCCACATCCAGCACAGTCGGCTCTCCCAGAAAGTCCGGGCCATCCTCCAGCAGCATTCCCACCTTTGGGTTTTGAATGATCAATGTCCGATCTGCTCGAATCGCCTGACCGACGGTTAATCCATTGCTCCCTCTGAGCCCAGAAGGAATGTCGATCGCGTAAATGACAGCCTCAGACTGATTGACACATTCAAAAAGCGCGGCGACATTCGGATAAAGGGGCCGGTTTTTTAGACCATTGCCCAAAACCGCGTCGACGATGACGTCGGCGTCCCGAATCATTCTTTCTGTATTGTCATCGAGTTCTTTAAAGAAAGCATAAGGAACGCCAGTGTCCTGCAGGCGTTTGAAATTGCGCTCTGAATTCGGCGTAAAGTGATCGGGATTGCCAACAAACAAAACTTGAACGGGCCTACGCCGATTAAAGCACAGCCGCGCGACAACCTGACCGTCACCGCCATTATTGCCCGCTCCGCACAAAACCAATATTTTGGCATCACTCGCCGTTTCGCGGTCGATCACATCGAAGCAGCAGTGTCCTGCTCTTTCCATGAGTTCATAATCGGCGATTCCGTGAGCGATGGTCTGGCGATCCATTTCACTCATTTCCGCCGGCGTCACCACTTTCATATGTGCTCCTTTTCTTTATAAATGGTCATAAAACAACAAAAAGCAAGGCAGATGCCTTACTTTTTGTTCGCAATATTCTTATTGATTATTCAGAGAAGATGTCGGCTTAGCCCCAATATTAATTTGATAAACCTGCTGAATGCCATCCTTGGTTAATTGAATTTTACTGGCATTGTTGTAGACATCGCCGATGACAAAAGAGGACATCAAAAAAATTAACGCAAAAGCCACAATAAAATATACGACTAAATCGCGTACTTTATGTTCACCCTGTCCCATAAGAACACCTTGTCCCTTTCTTATTTATTTAGATTACGTAAAAATTACGCCTCGGCCCAATTGTGGAAGACTTCCTGAACGTCGTCGTTATCTTCGAACATGTCGAGCATTTTTTCCATTTTCTGACCATCTTCGTCAGAAAGTTCGGTTTCGGTCGACGGGATCTGAGCGATTTCCCCAGAAGCAACGGTGTACCCAGCCGCCTGAATCTGATCGAGCACGTTGGCAAAATCTGCCGGAGCCGTCTTGATTTCGTAGCCATCCTCAGATGTTTCCATATCCTCTGCGCCGGCGTCCAAAGCCACCATCATCAACTCGTCCTCGTCGATATCGTCTGATTTCTCGATTAGAATTCTGCCTGCCCGCTCAAACAAATAGCTCACGCAGCCGTTAGTTCCCAAATTGCCGCCGTTTTTATCGAAGATATGCCGCACATCGCCAGCTGTTCGGTTTTTGTTGTCGGTCAACGCCTGAACGATGACAGCTGCGCCGCCTGGACCGTATCCTTCGTAGGTGATTTCTTCAAAAACAGCATCGCCCAATTCGCCGGAGCCTTTTTTAATGGCGCGGTCGATATTGTCGTTCGGCATGTTTGCAGCCTTTGCCTTTGCAACGGCTTCACGAAGTTTAGAGTTCATTTCCGGATCGCCGCCGCCTTCACGCGCTGCAACGGCAATCAGTTTCGCCATCTTGGTGAAAATTTTTCCTTTTGCCGCATCCTGTTTTCCTTTTCTATTTTTAATGTTGTTCCATTTTGAATGTCCAGACATTGCTATACCTCCGAATTATATTGATTAAAATTACCATCATTTCATGAACATTTATTATAGCATAGGTGAAACAATGATTCAAATTTGCGCAAACAAAAAGCACAGCGTCCGCTGTGCCGGTTCCGCATTATAGATCCATATCGTTGAGAATTTCTTTCAGTTCCGCCAATTCATCTGTCGTCAAGGTAATCCCCTTGCGCATTCTTTCGTGGTTCGGCGCCCAGTCGCGGATGTCGTATTTCGGTTCTCTCCCATTCCAGCTGACCTTGTTGAGTTCTTTCTGCCAGCCGTTGCTGCCTTCAGACAGCACGCCGCACTCTTCGACGACTTCATATTCAAATGCCATTGCAATTCCTCCTTAATTGTTAAACGGCCTTTTATTCAAGACCTTCTGATTCGTAAAGTGTAAATAAATCATCGCAGCCGCCCACAAATTTATCGTTAAGAAAGACGTATGGGACGGTCGTCTGACCGGTTTTTTCGATTAAAGCCTGTTTCTGATCATCCTGTCCCCATATATTGTGGTCCGTGTAAGGGATCTGCAGCTGATCCAGTAACCCTTTGGCCCGTTTGCAGTACGGACAGGTCGGCCAAGTGTAAAGTTCTGCTTTTTGTACTTTCACCTTATTATTTCCTTTCCATTTTGGATGCGTTCAATTAAATTAGTATGCATTATTTCTCAAATTATAGCGAATGCTTTCGCTGTTTTCAATTCTTTTCTAAGATTTTTTAAGCGTCTCCTTCATTCTTTTGGCATCTCGGGCAAAGTACACGGCGGTTTGATCAGAAATTGCGCCGTCTTTCCACAATCGGAGCAGATCGGATTCCATCGTCTGGCTGCCAAATCGGCTCTCGGTCATCATAAAATTGTAGAGCTGCTCTTTTTCATTCTGTCGGATTAAATTCTGAACCGCAGTCGTCGCCACAAGCACTTCAGACGCACAGACCCGGCCCGTCCGATTTTTATTCGGCAGAAGCTGCTGCCACAGCACAGCTTTTAAATTCATCGAAAGCACCTGGCGGATCTGCGCTGCCTGATTTTGATCCGGAAAAAGTGAAAGCATGCGGTCGATCGCGCCGTCGGCTGTCGGCGTGTGCAGCGTCGAAAAAATGAGATGTCCCGTCTCCGCCGCTTCCAGCGCAATTTTTACAGTCTCGGCGTCGCGCATTTCACCAATTAAAAGCACATCCGGGTCCTCCCGAAGGGCCGCGCGCAGCCCCTGCCGATAGTCGATCACGTCGCTGCCGATTTCCCGCTGATGAATCATCGCTCTGCCCTTAGGGTAAAGATATTCAATGGGGTCCTCCAGCGTCATGATGTGAACAGGCTTGGATTGGTTGATTTGGTTAAGAATCGACGCGAGTGTCGTCGATTTTCCGGAACCGGTCGGTCCGCAGATGAGGACAAGCCCCTTTGGAATCTGCCAGAATCGCTGTACAATCGACGGCAGTCCCAAGGTTTCGAGTTCAGGGATCGCCTCCGGCAAAAGTCGAATGGCGGCGGCTAAGGACCCGCGCTGCGAGTAGACATTAATCCGACAGCGGATTTTTCCGACATCCCGCGCAAAATCCACCGACCCATGCTGTTTTAATTTCTTAATCAGCGCGCCGTTTTCACCGATCAATTCCCTCGCCAATTCCCTGCAGTCCTGCCGGCTTAACACCGCCTGATCCAAATTGCGCAGAGTGCCGTCTATTCGGCATTTCGGGTGTTCATCGATCGAAAAGTGCACATCGCTGGCGCGGTGACGGTACGCTTTCTCTATCCATTTGTATGCTTGCATGATTTTCTCCACATCATGTTGCCAAGGTTAGGTAATCGTTTGTATTTTATAACAGGTGCCGTCAAAAATCAATCCGTGAACCATAAAAAGACCCCTGACTGTCCATCTGTTCCAATGACAATCAGGGGTTAAATGCGTGACAACCTAATTCACAACATTCATGAGCGTATTATTGCCGTACTTCTTACGGTAATTGTCCAAATACGGTCTGAGTTCATCGTCGGTTTTGCCGTCCGGCGCGTTCTTGAGCAAGTACAGCGAGCGATTGCGGTTATGCTTATCAAACATATTGTTGTACAGCACCTTTTGATAGTTCTGAACCTGCGTGTTGTATTTTTCCGCATCGTCCAGTGTCAGATAATCACCATCTGACGTAATGGCGCCCTTATAATTGAGCACTGGCATCTTGTCGTACATCGATTGTTCGTATTTGTCGTAAGCCGTTGTTTTGAGTCCCAACGTCTGGAGCAGCGTCGTCTGCAGGTAATTGACCGACAAATTTTTGCCGCTCTGTGAATTGATGTCGTAGTTGGTCCAGATGATATAGGGAGTGATGTACCGCTGCTGGAGCTCTTCGTTGGTCCAGCTGCTGAGACTTTTGCCCTTGACGTCTTCATAAAAAGAGTTATCTAATCTCGGTTGATGATCCCCAAAGAAGACGACCGCGACCGGTTCATCCTGCGATTTAAAATAGTCGATCATTTCCTTCAGTGCCGTGTCGCTTTCCTTAATCAACGTCAGGTATTCATCGGCATCGGTGTGTTCTACACTGCTTTTCTGATTAGGCATGCTGGTGATTTTCACCTGTTCCATGCCGCTCGTGCCCACATTGTATCCGCCGTGATTGGCAATGGTCACGTCAAAGATAAACTGCGGCTTGCTGCCTCTATTCTTGTACAAATCGATAATTTTCTGGTAGGTTGCCCGGTCACTGACGTAGCTGTTTCGCGTCAATGCCGCATTGCTGAAAGAATCTTCGTAAAAATAGGTGTGGTCAAAGCCGAGATACGGGTAAACTTTATTGCGTTTCCACGCCGAAGATTTCCCCGGATGCATGGCGTAGGTTTCATAGCCCTGCGCCTTCAGATTCTTTGCCAGGCTTGGGGTTTGGTAATTGACGTACATCTGATAAGGCCGGGTATTTTCCGGCACAAAGGCCGTGGAATTACCTGTCAAAAATGAGTATTCCGTGTTGCAGGTTCCCGCACCGTAGACGTCCACGTACAGATTGCCCCGCACAGTGTTTTTCGACAAGCTCCTAAAAAAGGGCATGTAGTCTTCGTTCGTCTGAAAATTTCCCAGCACTGAAAGATCGGAAAAGCTTTCATTCATCACCGCGATAATCGTCGGCTTTTTCCCGCTGGCTACGGCTTCTGTCGCCTTCTTTCCCGCATCGGTATTCTTCTTCACTTCCGAGCTTGCCTTTTTGCTGCCGCTTTTCACAATATTTTTCGCTACTGTTGCCGAATACCCCGACGGTTTTTTCACGTGCAGCAATTTGGCATTGGTCGTAAAAGCTGTAATGTATTGATTACTGGAAGGCGACCACGAATCGTAGACATCTTCAAGGGGCAGGACTGCGATCAGTACGGCGATCGCCGCGGTGACCCCTAGGGCGCCCAGCCGCAGTCTCCTGCTTTTCTTTTTGTCGTCCGCAAAATATTTTGTTTTGACATTCGCGCTGACCGCGTAGGCCGCAATCGCCATGTAAATGCCGGCAATAATGGTGCCGGATATGCCAATCGCATAATTTTTTGCCACTTCCAGTCCGGTGTTGGCCGTCATCAAGTCGCCGAGATAAAACGGGTCACCTCTAAATTTCAACAGAAAATAATTTACACAGGACAAAATGAAGAGCGCGATCATGACGATGCGGATGCTTAACCGCAGGCGATTGGTGATCGCAAAAAATAACAGAATAAGCGCGCCGACGATTAAAACTGCCAGCCCAAACTGGAAAATCCCCAGCGGATCAAATCGGCTGCTCGTCCAAACCGGCATGCCGCATGTGGTCTGATGCATGGCGATGATCAAGAAGAAAATCAACACGCCTAAAATAATGCGCCAATTCCGCTTCGCCTCGCCCTCAAATTTAAAAGTAACGGCGATAAAAAGCGCCGTGATCAAAATCGCCACAGCCGTCGTCCCCCAATACTGCGAGGGAATCTGCGTTTGTTCAAACTGACCGAAAACCGCCATTAAAATAAAGCCCGCCGCCAAATACACGACAGCATAAATCAGCCGAAGGATGCTGGTTTCCACCGGCAGCTCCAGCGTCATCCTTCGGTTTTCTTTTAAATCCTTCAGTGTTTTGCGCTTTTTCTTTTCTTTATGCTGTTTCGGATCGTCTTGATCCTGCAGCTGGTCTTGCTCTTCCATGCCAAACCTCCATACTCTAACATTAAAACGCCCATTAAAAAAAGGGCAGAACTAACAAAAATATAGTATAGTCTACCCTTTTTATTTGAGAATGTAAAATGTATTTGACTAAAGTTTTTACACCGTTAAAGATAGTTTAAAGTGTTAACCTTAGAGTTTACGGTTGCGGACAGCGCCCTGATAAATCATCCCGTTCAGCGGATCGACGGTGATCAGCTTACCTTCCGTGATGACTTCTGTCGCCTTCTGTACGCCCTTGATCACTGGAATCTGGTAATCTCTCGCGACGTGATCGGCTTCTGAATTTTCACCGACTTCTGATGTGACCACCGCAGCAGCCTTTTCAATCGCACCGTAAATCCCCGGTGTGATGACGCGCGTCACGACAATATCGCCTTCGTCGAAATCGTCAAGGGTATCCGGCGTGACAAACTTCGCAAAGCCGGTGACCAGCTTGTCGCCAATCCCAATACCAGAAAGTACCGCGTTGCCGACCGTTCTGACGCGGATGGTATTGGTGTTCCCCTGAATGCCAAATGGAAGACCGGCCGCCGCAACGACCAAATCGCCGGTTTTGACCACGTTCATGGTTTCAAGAATGCGGTTGACGTCGTTGACCAAATCGTCAAGTTCGGTCATCTTCGGCACGTACAGGCAGTAGGCGCCCCACTGCATGCAGCATCTGCGGACGGTTCTCATGTTGTCAGACACCGCGAAAATCAGACAATTCGGGCGGTATTTCGACAGCATCCGAGGGGTGTAGCCGCTGGTTGTCGGCGCGATAATCGCTTTGACGCCCAGAGATTCGACGATGTTGACGACGGCCGAGCAGACCCCGTTTGTAATGGTCATTTCACCGTGCGGCACGTGATCGCGATGCTTGTACTGCGGCGAATTTTCGGTTTTCAAGACAATTCTCGCCATGGTTTTGCAGGCTTCGACTGGATAATCGCCGGCCGCCGTTTCCCCTGAAAGCATGACGGCATCGGTCCCGTCGAAAACGGCGTTAGCCACGTCTCCGACTTCCGCACGGGTCGGCCGCGGGTTGCGGATCATGGAGTCGAGCATCTGCGTCGCGGTGATGACCGGTTTGCCGACGATGTTGCAGCGGTGGATGATATTCTTCTGAACGATTGGCACATCTTCTGCCGGAATTTCAACCCCTAAGTCGCCACGCGCGACCATGATCCCATCTGACACAGTGATAATACGGTGAATGTTTTCAACCCCTTCGCGGCTTTCAATCTTAGAAATGATCTTGACGTGTTCGCCCCCAGCGTTGTTGAGAACCTTGCGAATAGCGATGACGTCCTGCGCCTTACGGATAAAAGATGCGGAGACAAAATCAATGCCGTGCTTGACGCCGAAGATCAAATCTTCTTTGTCTTTTTCGGTCAAACCTGGAAGATTGATCGACGCGTCTGGGATATTGATGCTCTTTCTGCTGCCCAGCGTGCCGCCGTTGTCGACCACGCAGTCAATGTCTTCCCCTGTGATTTTTTCAACGGTCAGCTCAATTAAACCGTCGTCAATTAAAATTCTGTCGCCTTCTTTTAAATCTTTAGGCAGGCCCTTGTAGCTCACCGACACCCGGCTGGCGTCCCCTTCGATATCTTCAGTCGTCAGCGTGATGTGATCGCCCTGATTTAAAGTCACTTTGTCGTCTTTCAGAACGCCTGTTCTGATTTCCGGCCCCTTTGTATCGAGCATGATGGCGATCGCAATACCCGAATCTTTTCTCGCCTTTTTCAGACGGGCAATGCGCTTCGCGTGTTCTTCATGAGATCCGTGGGAGAAATTCAGTCTGGCGACATTCATCCCGTGCGTGATCAATTGTTCCAAGACACCTGGACGGTCCGTCGCAGGTCCCAGGGTACAAATCATTTTCGTTTTTTTCAATACTTCTGGATTTGGCATGCTATCTAATAACCTCCTCTTTATCTCTGATTCGATTCATGCCGACTTATATCGACAAAATCTGAATCATTTCGTACATTTCTTCGTCAAAAACCTTTGGCGTATTGAGGGCTTCTTCGAGATCAACCGCTTCGTATTTGCCGTTGCGAATGACGATGACGATCCCGGTATGCCCCTTCGCGATTTCTTCAACCGCCATGTAGCCCATGTTGCTCGCCAGGTTGCGGTCGAAGTGGCTTGGAGAGCCGCCGCGCTGGATGTAGCCCAGGTTGGTGCCCTTGGTTTCGACTTTTGTTAAATCCTGAATCTTTTTGCAGTAATCGCGGTAGCCGCCGCAGCCTTCAGCCAGCATGATGATGCTGTGCATCTTGCCGCGGTCGCGCCCTTCCACCAGGCGGCTGCAGATGGTTTCGAGGGGCACGTCCTTTTCCGGAATGATCATGCCCTTTGCGCCGCAGGCCAGACCTGCGTACATCGCGATGTCGCCGCACCGGCGTCCCATAACCTGAACCACATTGATCCGGTTGTGAGAGAAGGTGGTGTCGCGAATTTTGCTGATCGCTTCAATCGCCGTCGAAACCGCCGTATCAAAACCGATGGTGTAATCGCTGGCGCCGAAGTCATTGTCAATGGTGCCTGGAATCCCAACAATTTTCACGCCGAGTTCCTGGAGCTTCAGCGCGCCGGTCAAGCTGCCATCACCGCCGATGACAACCAGCACGTCAATTTCGTATTCCTTGAGAATTTCCGCCGCACGGTGAAGCCCTGCGTTTGTCGGGAAAAAGTCGGAACGCGACGTCTGCAAAATGGTGCCGCCGCGATCAATAATATTCGCCACAGAGCGGCTGTTCATCGGATAAAAATCCTGTTCCAAAAGACCGGCGTAGCCTCTGTTCACGCCGTACACTTCAAAGCCATGATAAACGGCTGTCCGCACAACGGCACGGATCGCCGCGTTCATTCCCGGCGCATCACCGCCGCTTGTTAAGAGCCCAATTCGTTTCATCTTAAACTCACCTTATCCTCGCCGAGGATCCCTTTCAATTTTTTGATTAAACCCGAATCCGCAGTGACCCACAAGGAGCGGGCTGCGCCGAACCGCTTGTGTTCCTTTTCAAATTGAACCATCACCGGCGTGTCACCTGGCGATGCTTTGAGCAGCGGTTTAATCCGGTTTAATTTTCCCTTTTCACTGTAATCACGAAAAGCCAGCACTAATTTTTCATTGGCTGCTCTTTCCTTATTATAACTTGCCTTTTCCTCATGAATTGTAAAATTTTGATGATTTTTAGGTTGATTCTGTCTGCGTACCTGATCCAGCTTTTCAATTTGGTCGGCAATAATCGACACATTCATTTCTTCGTTATAATTGATTCTCCCGCGGACCAAAACCGGTTCGCTGTCGTGAAGCAGCGCCCTGAATTGATTGAAGATTCTCGGGAAAACCACAATCTCAATATGACCGAACAGATCTTCCAACGAAAGGAAGGCCATCTGCTCGTTGTTTTTCGTCAGCTGAATCTTAAGGCCATCGACCATACCTCCCACGCAGACCTTATCCCCGTCTTTGATGCCGCTTTCCACCAAATCTTCGTAGCTGTCCAACATGCTCGCATTCAAATTGGTTTCACTTGCCAGCACACCGGTGTAATGCTCCAGCGGATGCCCGGACACGTAAAGGCCGAGCACCTCCTTTTCGTGAAGGAGTTTTTCCTCTTTCGTAAAAGGTTCTGTACTGGGGAAGCGGTCCCCTTTGTAAGCGTCCAGCTCACCCATATCCAACAGGGAAACCTGTCCTGAAAGCCGTGTTTTTTTCTCGTCGGCCACCCGGTTGAGCACATTGGGAAACCCCATGACCATTTGCGAGCGCTCGTAGCCCAAGAAATCAAAACCACCGGCTAAAATCAGATTGAGCACCACTTTTTTCGTCACCAGATGGAGATCCACCCGTTCAAAAAAGTCCGTCATCGTCTTAAACGGACCGCCGTTTTCTCTCGCTCTTACGATATCGTCGGCTGGGTGCTGCCCCATGCCCTTGATCGCGCCGAATCCGATTCGAATGTACGTCTTATTCTGCGCATCAAAACCGACGGAAAATTTGTATCGGCTTTCGTTGACGTCAGGCGCCTTGATGAGAATGTGATGTTTTTTACAGTTATCAATGTACTGCGCGATCTTCTTTTCGTTGTCCATCACCGACGACATCAGCGCGGCCATAAATTCCGCTGGATAATAGCATTTCAGCCAGGCCGTTTGATAGGCAACGACCGCATAAGCCGCCGCGTGGGATTTGTTGAAGGCGTATTTCGCAAAATCCTTCATTTCCTCGTAGATCTGTCTGGCGACGTGTTCCGGAATGCCCTTTGCCACTGCGCCGGGCACCGTCACATTGCCGTCCGCGTCTTTTTCCCCGTGGATGAACACTTCACCCTCGGCGTCCATGACATCGCTTTTCTTCTTAGACATGGCACGGCGGACCAAATCGCTTCGTCCCATCGAAAAACCGGCCAAATCCCGGAAGATCTGCATCACCTGTTCCTGATAAACCATACAGCCGTAAGTCACGTCTAGAATTGGCTTCAGCTCCGGCGTCAAATACGTAATGTGCGATGGATCCTTTTTGTTGGCAATATACCTCGGGATCTGGTCCATCGGCCCAGGCCGATACAGCGAAATCCCCGCAACGATGTCTTCAAAATGCTGTGGATTCAATTCCCGCATGAAGGCCATCATGCCGCGGCTTTCAAGCTGAAAGATCCCCAAATCGTCGCCTGAGGCAATCAATTGGTAAACCTTCGGATCTTCCATGTCGATTTGATTGATGTCGATGTCCTGTCCACGGGTCTGCTTGATGTTGTTTAACGCGTCGTGAATGACTGTCAGGGTGCGCAGTCCCAGAAAGTCCATTTTGATGAGTCCCAGGTCTTCCAACAGGTTCATCGTGTACTGCGTGGTGATCGCGTCGCCATTGCGGTACAGCGGCACGTATTCGGTTAACGGCGCATCCGCGATGACGACACCGGCCGCGTGGGTCGACGCGTGGCGCGCCAATCCTTCGATCTGCTCCGACATCTGAAGAAGTTCGCGGACGTTGATATCCTCATCCGCCATTTTTCGAAGGTCTGGATTTTCCTTCAAAGCCTCTTCAATCGTGACATTCTGGCCTGGCCGCATTGGAATTTCCTTCGCGACTTTGTCGACGTCCGAATAAGACATGCCGAGCACCCGCCCAACGTCGCGGACCGCGCCCCGGGCTGCCATCGTCCCAAAGGTGATGATCTGCGCGACGCGGTCCTTTCCGTATTTGCGGATGACGTAGTCGATCACTTCCTGCCGTCTTTCGTAGCAGAAGTCGCAGTCAATATCTGGCATGGTTACCCGCTCCGGATTTAAGAAGCGTTCAAAAATCAAATTGTACTTAAGCGGATCGAGAGTCGTTATGTCGAGCGCATAAGCCACGAGGGAACCAGCCGCCGAGCCACGCCCCGGCCCCACCGGGATACCGTGGGTTTTCGCGTAGTGGATAAAATCCCAAACGACTAAAAAATAATTGTCAAATCCCATCTCGTGGATCGTCGCCAGCTCATAATCCATGCGTTCCCTAATTTCAGGAGTCACCGGGTCGTAGCGCTTGGCCAATCCCGTTTCGCATAAATACTTCAAATACGCGCCGGCGCTGTCGAATCCTTCTGGCAGCTCAAACTGCGGCAGGTGGGCGCTTTCCATATCGAAGGTCACATCACAGCGTTCTGCAATTTTGACCGTGTTGGCCAGCGCTTCAGGATGATCCGGAAACAGCGCGGCCATCTCATCCGGCGATTTGAAATAAAACTGGTCGTTCGGATAACGCATCCGGTTTTCCTCGTCGACTGTCGCTCCCGTTCCAATGCAGAGCAGCACATCGTGAGCCTTGTAGTCCGATTGATTGACGTAATGGCAGTCGTTGGTCGCAGCGAGGGGCACATCGTATGCTTCAGCGAATCGGTAAAGGACATCCCTGACCTTCGCCTCTTCGATGAGGCCGTGGTCCTGGACCTCTAAATAAAAATGATCATCTCCGAATATCGACTGATATTCCCGAACCAAAGCCAGCGCCTTGTCTTCCTGCCCTCCCAAAATCGCCTTTGGGATTTCGCCGGAAATACAGGCGGACAGGCAGATAATGCCTTCGTGATACTGCTTGAGGACTTGGTGATCCACGCGGGGTTTGTAATAAAACCCGTCGATGTAACCCTTGGAAACAATTTTTGACAAATTGCGATAACCCGTGTTGGATTCCGCTAGTAAAATAAGATGACTGGCTTGACTGTCGATCCGTCCTGATTTTTGATGCAGTCCCCGTGGTGCGATGTAAACCTCGCATCCGATAATCGGCTTAATTCCGGCAGACTGACAGGCCTTGTAAAAATCAATAGCACCAAATAATACACCGTGATCGGTGAGTGCAATCGCCTCCATTCCCATTTTTTTTGCAGCTTGAACGTAGTCATTGATCCGGCCGAAGCCGTCAAGCAGACTGTATTCAGTGTGCAGATGTAAATGTACGAATGGAGAATTCATTAACTCAACTCCTAAATTTAGTGCCTCTTCTATACCAAATATATTTTTTTATTATAGCATATTCTGTTGAGCTTTCAAGCATTTGGGCCGCTTGGACAAAATAGTTCCCGGCCAGACCAATAAAAAAAGCACTGCCTGCGCAATGCTTTTTGTGATTTCTCATACCACTAAGTTTAAAAGTCCCAGTACAAAGCCGATAATCGCACCCAAATTGACGATCATATCGAATTCCTTCTTCATCACAGACAAGACCATCTCTTCGAGCTCATCAACGCTCATGGCGTCAATCGCTTCGGCCACAATATCCGAGACGTTAATTTTCTTAAGAATCCGATCGACCCCTTCTTCAGCGATCGCCCGGTATTTGTTTCTGATGACACGCTGAATCTGTTCGTGCTGGATGTCAACGCGCTGTAAAAGGGACTCCGGCGAATGCCCGAACAAATGTTCGACCTTGATCGCCACCTGTTCCAGCACCAAATCGCGCCCGTCGGTTTCAACGTAATCCCTTAAAGCCGACGCAATGGGTGTGACGAAATTGTTCAGCATATTATCCGTCACAAAGGCGCCAATTAAACTGCCAGCCAGCTTCTGCTTGATCATCGCAATGCCCTTGTCCCGAACCAGCTGCTCAAAATCAATCTGCTCAATCGAGTTCACAATCGAGTCGGTCATCGACGCGGTTATTTTTTCCTTCATCTGCGCCGATTTTTCTTCCGAATGTCCCGCATTGGTGACCATTTCCCCAATCGACTGCGTAAACAACGATTCGATTCGGCCGACCATCGCCTCTTCAAACTCCGGTTCTGTCATCCGGCTGACAACAGCCTCTTTGGTGATTAAACGGTTGGCAATGACGTCGCCCGCTTTTCTGGCCAGCCGCTTTCTGCCCTTGGGAATTGCCCCAGGGGTAAAGGGCAGGCGTTTGCCGAAAACGCGCACCTCGTGTTTGGGGAAGAACAGCATTTTGACCGCGATGAAATTGGTAAAGTACCCAATCAGGGCCCCGATCAGCGGGCCCGAAATGGTTCTCAGAATATGCATAATGCCTCCAAAATTAAAGAATAGAGATCATTATAACACAAAAGTCAAGTTTTATTGACCAAATTCAACCATGCGGTCAATGGCTGCGCGGGATTCTTCAATCGTCTGTTCCGGCAGTTCAATCTGTTCGCCACCGTCGCCGTTGACGCTGTGATAAACATCCATCAGCGTGGTCGCTTTCATGTTCATGCACACGCACATTTTAGAAAGCGGGTAGAATCGTTTTTCAGGATGAGCAAACTGAAGATGCTGGACGATGCTGTTTTCGGTCCCGATGACAAATTCTTTGCTGTCGCTGTCTGCCGCGTACTTCATGATGCCCGTCGTGCTGCCGATGTAATCCGCCTGTTCTGACACTTCGGTCAAGCATTCGGGATGGACGAGAATTTCTGCGTCAGGGTGTTCCGCTCTGGCTCTCTTGACGTCTTCCGCTGTCATTCTGCAGTGGGTCGGGCAGCCGCCGTTAAAGAATTTGAAGGTCTTTTCTGGTACCTGCTTGGCCACCCAAGTGCCCAGATGGCAGTCCGGTACAAATAAGATCTTATCCGCATCCATTTTCTTAATGATCTTCACCGCAGAAGAGGAGGTGACGATCATATCCACTTCCCGTTTAAAATCAGCCGTCGTATTGATGTAGGCCACGACGGTATAATCCGGGTATTTTTTCTTTAATTCGATTAAATCCTGACGGTTCATCTGCGCCGCCATCGGGCAGGCTGCCAGCGAATTGGCGAGCACTACGTTCTTTTCCGGTGAGAGCACCTTGCAGGTTTCCGCCATAAAGCGGACCCCGCACATCACGATGTTCTGATGCGGATCCTTCGCCGCCTGAACGGCCAGTCCGTAGGAATCGCCCACGTAATCGGCGACTTCCCAGATATCCTGGCTCTGATAAGCGTGTGCCAAAATGCACACGTCCTTTTCTTTCTTTAACTGAATGATCTTTTCCTGTAGTTCCTGAATATTCAAAATAAGCTCCCCCTTTGACGTCGCTTGAAATTTGATGCCTTATTATACCCACAGTCTCTCGGCATTGTCAATTGTCTTGTTTATTTTTATTTGTCAGCTGTCTTGTCAGCTTTGCGGCGCTGTGCTATAATCATTAGCAATTTCAAAAAATTTCTAGAAAATCAAGGAAATCAACTAACCAAAATGAAAACAACAGATATTCTGATCGTGGGCAGCGGATGCTCGGGGCTTTACACCGCGCTAAACCTGCCCGATGACAAACAGATCACCGTTATTTCCAAATCGGATCTGGAGAGCAACGATTCTTTTCTCGCCCAGGGCGGCATCTGCATGCTGAAGAACGACGACGATTACGACAGCTATTTTGAAGACACCATGAAGGCCGGTCACTACGAAAACGACAAAAAATCCGTCGACATCATGATCCGTTCTTCTCAGGACGTCATCCACGATCTGGTCGACTATGGCGTCGAATTTGCTCGAGACGAAAACGGGCATTTCCTTTTTACACGGGAAGGCGCCCATTCTCACCACCGCATCCTCTTCCACGAGGACATCACCGGCAAGGAAATCACCCGTCATCTGCTGGCTGCCGCAAGGGCCAAGCCTAACATCACCTTTTACGAATACACGACACTGCTCGATATTGTCGAAACTGACAACACCTGCTACGGCGGCATCGTGCAGAAATCGGACGATCATATTGAAGTCATTCAAGCCCAGACGACTATTTTAGCCACCGGTGGCGTCGGCGGACTGTTTAAACATTCTACCAACTACCGCCATTTGACTGGTGACAGCCTGGCTATCGCGCTGCGCCACCATATTGATTTGAAAAATATTGACTACATTCAAATTCATCCGACGACATTCTACGATCCGGATACGACCAAACGATCTTTCCTCATTTCTGAATCAGTCCGTGGTGAAGGCGCCAAGCTGTACGGTAAGGATATGCAGCGCTTTGTCTACGAGCTGCTGCCACGGGACGTTCTTTCTAAGGCGATTTACAAAAAAATGGAGGAAGACCACACCCAACACGTTTGGGAAGACCTCCAGACGATCCCTAAAAAAGAATTAGAAAGTCATTTTCCAAATATACTCAAACACTGCGAAGAAAAAGGCTATGATCCTGAAACAGAATGCATTCCAATCGTACCGGCGCAGCATTATTTCATGGGTGGCATTGCCGTCAATTACGAGAGTAAGACTTCAATGGACAACCTCTACGCCGTCGGCGAAACTGCCTGTAATGGTGTCCACGGCAAAAACCGGCTGGCGAGCAATTCCCTACTCGAATCCCTAGTTTTTGCCAAACGCGCCACTCAAGATATCCTAAAAAACGGCCCAGTTCTTCCAAATAACGAAACACTTGATGTTCTGATTCAGTCTATCCCTCTGGACCGCTACGCCAATGTCAAGGAAATCGAAAAAAATTATCATCAACTTGTCAAAAACGCAATTCAAGCACAGCGCGACGAACGTGGCGACCGTGATGCCCACGAAACCTTCGCATTTAATCATCAATAAGGAGTAACCCACTATGTTTGATCCCACTACTTTAAAACTCAATATCGACCCTTTGCTGTTATCGGCCTTAGAGGAAGACATTCCAGAAGAGGATATCTCCACCAACGCCGTCATGCCTGAAGCCATTCAGGGAAGCGTTCAGCTTATCGCCAAAGAAGACGGCATTATCTGCGGCCTACAGATTTTTGAACGGGTTTTTACTCTGCTCGATCCGAAAACGACCGTCGATTTCAAAGCACAGGACGGCGACTTCGTGAAAAGCGGCAACCTTCTCGGCATCGTATACGGCGACATCCGCGT
This sequence comes from uncultured Pseudoramibacter sp., assembly GCF_903789625.1. NCBI lineage: Bacteria > Bacillati > Bacillota > Clostridia > Eubacteriales > Eubacteriaceae > Pseudoramibacter > uncultured Pseudoramibacter sp. The sequence continues at coordinate 138,321 of NZ_CAIFFF010000002.1, forward strand.
ACTGCTTTCCGGCGAACGAGTCGCCCTCAATTATCTGCAGCGCATGAGCGGCATCGCCACGAATGCACACCGCATGGCTTCCCTTCTCGAGGGCACCTCAATCACGCTGCTGGATACCCGCAAGACGACGCCCAACAACCGCATCTTTGAAAAATACGCCGTCCGTACCGGCGGCGGAAACAATCACCGGACCAATTTATCCGACTGCGTAATGCTCAAGGACAATCACATTGACGCGGCAGGCTCCGTCGCCAAGGCTGTCGCGATGGCTCGAGATTACGCCTCTTTTGTCCGTAAAATTGAAGTTGAAGTTGAAAATCTCGACATGGTTAAAGAAGCGGTCGAAGCCGGCGCCGATATCATCATGCTCGACAATATGGATCACGACACGATGGCTAAGGCCATTGAAATCATCGATCACCGTGCTGAGCTCGAGATTTCTGGAAACGTCACGGCTGAAAAGATCGAAGCCATTAGGGATTTGGATGTGGACTACATTTCCAGCGGCGCCCTCACCCACTCGTCCCCGATCCTCGACATTTCACTCAAGCATTTGAAACCAGCAGATGGAGGCGGCCATGAAAGGTGATGCCCGCCGAAAGGAAATCTTCCGCCTGCTCCAGGGCAGTGACCGGCCTATTTCCGGTTCGGCGCTGGCCAAACGGCTGTCCGTCAGCCGGCAGGTCATCGTCCAGGACATCGCATTGATGCGAAAAGGCGGCACCCCCATTCTCTCGACCACAAAGGGCTATGCAATTCAGAGCAGCGGCGCCTACTCCCGCGTCTACAAAGTCCGCCACTCCGATGAGCAGACCGAAGAAGAGCTGAACACCATCGTCGATCTCGGCGGACGCGTCGAGGATGTTTTCGTTTATCACCGCGTATACGGCATCCTCCGCGCTGATCTCAACATCCGTTCCCGTCACGACGTGCATCTTTATCTCGAACGCATCTCCAACGGCTCTTCAAAGCTCTTGAAGAACACGACTTCCGGCTATCATTATCACACCGTTTCTGCGGACTCAAAAGAAATTTTGGATATGATCTTAGAAGCACTCGACGAAAAAGGATTTTTGGCGAAGCTCCAGGATTATGAGCCTGTCGATTTCTGGGCGAATCCGGATCCTTCGACAAAATCCGATTAAGTGTGGTGTTTATGACGATCGTTGTGACTTTGCAAAGCTGACTGATTTTCAGCCCCAGAAATGCTTTTCTGAATATTGCACTTTTATATTTCCTTTATTATTCACGCTATTTATTGAGCATATGTCCGTATTAGGATTGTAAATTAATGTAAAGGGTTGAATTTATGTGCATATGTTGAAATTCTGTAAAAAATCGTGAATTTAAATTGTCAATATTTCTATCATGGTTTAAAATAGGTTATGTAAAGGAATAAAAACAAAATAATTAGAAAGTATATTGATTTTACAAATTTTAGGAGGAACAAATAATGAAAATTGTTTTTGGCTGTGATCCAAACGCCACGGATTTTAAACTGCAATTAATGGATTATGTGAAAAGTCTGGGGCACGAAGTGGCCGATTTCGGTTCTGACGATCCGATCTATGCTAATGTAGCTATCAAATGCGCTGAAGCTGTCGCTTCTGGCGAATTCGACCGCGGCATCGTCGTGTGCGGCACTGGGATCGGCGTATCCATCGCCTGCAACAAGGTCAAAGGCGCCTACGCTGCCTGCATCCACGATGTCTATCAAGCACAGCGCGCCAAACTGTCGAACAACGCTAACATCATCACCATGGGGGCTCAAGTGGTCGGGATCAAACTTGCTGAAATGATGGTTAAAGAATACTTAACCTGCGGCGAATTCGACACAAACGGCCGTTCGATGGCAAAGGTTCAGCGTATTATCGACTACGAAAACGAATCAAAATAAAGCAGCTATCAAAATAATTAAATAAAGGAGAGTTAGGAGTAATGGCTAAATATTTAATGGGAATTGACGCTGGAACCGGCAGTGTCCGCGTCGCGATTTTCGACTTAAAAGGGCGTAACCGCGCGTACGATATTCAGGAATACCCAACCACCTATCCGCAAAATGGCTGGGCAGAACAGGACGATGAAAAATGGCTGGTCGCTTTGGGGGAAGCGATTCCAAACGCCATCAGCAAAGCACAAGTCGATCCTGAAGATATCGTCGCCATCACCTGCGACGCGACGACCAACACCCTCGTTTATCTCGGCGAAGACGACAGATCTGTGCGTAAACCGATTTTGTGGATGGACGTCCGCGCTGCCGGCGAAGCTGCAGAAATCGACGAAATCCGCGATCAGTATGATGCGACGAAATTCTACAAGCCTAGCTTCCGCGCCGATACGATGATTCCAAAAAATATGTGGGTCAAACGCCACGAACCAGAAAATTGGGCCAAGACTAAAACGATGTTTGAATTTGAAGACTGGCTCAACTGGATCCTCACCGGAAAGAAAACTTTGTCCATGTCCGTCGCTGCTTTCCGCTGGAATTACGACGACAAAAACGGCGGTTTCCCGGTCGATCTGCTCAAAGCGGTCGGACTGGACGATGTCCTCGACAAAGTGCCGAAGACCATCCTCAAAGTCGGCGAACCGGTCGGACAGGTTTCTGAAAAAGCAGCCGCTGCCTTCGGTCTGTCCACCAAGACGGTCGTCATCGAAGGAACCGCAGACTGCAACGCCTGCATGTTCGGTGTCGGCGGGGTCCGCCCGAACGGCATGACCTTAATCGGCGGGACTTCATCCTGCCTCCTCGGCCTCTCTGAAGAAGAATTCCACGTCGACGGCGTCAACGGGACCTACCCGAACTGCATGTACGACGGCACCAGCCTCCTCGAAGGCGGCCAGACGGCATCCGGCGCCATCCTGACTTGGTTCAAGAACAACCTCGTCCCAGGTTCCTGGGTCGAAGAAGCGATGAACCGCGATATGAATATCTACGATCTCATCACGGAAAAAGCAAAGAAAGTGCCAATCGGCTCCGGCGGCGTTGTCATGATGGACTACTTCCAGGGCAACCGTGCCCCCTATTCGGACTCCAAAGCCCGGGGCATGTTCTGGGGATTATCCATCGGAACCGATACGGCAGCCCTCGCCCGCGCTGTGTATGAAGGGGTCGCCTACGGCGCCAACCACTGCATCGTCAGCATGAAGAAAGCTGGCTATCAGGTTAACGAAATCTACGCCTGCGGCGGGATTGCCACTTCCGACTTCTGGCTGCAGATGCATTCTGACATCATCGGTGTGCCGATCTACACCACCATCGAAAACCAGAGCGCCGGCTGCCTCGGCGACGCCATTATCGCCGGTGTCGGTGCCGGATTATTCAAAGATTTCGGCGAAGCTGCCGACACCATGGTTCAGGTCGACAAAACTTATCGTCCGAACATGGAAAAACATGAAGAATACAAATTCTACATGGAACGCTACATGGAAACTTGGCCGGCGATGCGCGAAATCGTCCACAAAACAGTGGATCACAACGCTTAAGTTTTAGGCTTCAGCTATTTTGAAAACAATCAACCCCCTCTTGTGTGATTACGAGAGGGGGTTTACTTTAATGCCTGGTATGTGTATGGTTGCGATGACTGACGTATCGCTGCGGCGTTTTCGGTGTCGTTGTTTTTGCCGACGCCGCCTGACGGGGCACCTTGTTCTGCAGACGGACAGTGTCTTCTTTTGACGTCATGCTTTGATTTTTGGGCAGCCGCGTACGCTTGACCGGTTGATTCACTGGACCTTGACGATTTTGTGTTGTCCGTTTAACGGCCTCATCTAATCGCGCGCGGCGTTTTTCTCGGCGCAGCTGTTCCTCTTCTTTAGCCTTTTGATAACGGATTTCACGATCCCGTTCGTTGATTTCTTTCGCGTTGAGCCACATGGTTTCCTGGCCGGGATAGGCGATGCCTTCATTTTCTCTTCCCAATGCCACCGTATTTTTAGATTTCGCCGTCTTTTCGACAAAATGGTTCGCGATTTCCGTCTGGTGCACGATGAAAATAATCACCAACAAAAAAATATGGGCGTAAAAGAGATTAAACACGACACCGTATTGTTCCTGCAAGTAGTGAGTATTAAACCCAAAGGCGGCCATAATCGACGTGCACATCAACGCGAGCAGCAAAAGCGGCAGATTATCCTTCACGCCGTTCATCGCTTCCTGAAAACTTTCCAGCGAGGCGTCAAAATAAACGAAGCGGCCAATCACGAGGGTGATAAAATACATAATGATGTTGTCGTAATTACTATCCACGTAAAAAAATTTGATGTACGCGAAAATCACCAGCATGTAGATCATCCCGAGAAGCCGCATGGATGCGCGTTCACCTGGACGAATATGGTTCAGCGGAATGATCTTGTTGTCGACAAATGAGTTCAATATCACAGACCCCAAGATAAAAAGCAGCAGGATAATGCCGTTGTACTTGCTCCAAACCGCTTTATCCGTTGTGCCAAAGCCAAAATAGTCAATGGCAAAATAGATCGCGACAAACATCAGAATGAACGTGCTGGAGAAAATCAACTCGTAGAAACGCTCCGTCAAGCTGATGGTTTCGTCGATCAAAAAAGTTTGCTTTGTCGCTTGTGAATATTTATTGGACATGACCCGCGCGGCGACCAAGATAATGCCGATAGCCGCGGCAATGCAGACTGCCGCCATCAACAGCATCATGAAAAGCTTCCCCGGCTGAAGCAGGTAAGCCATATATTGTCCAAATGTCAGGGCTGTACTGTCAACCATAATCCATCATCACCTCATCATTTAAAATTATTTTATATGCGTTGTTTTCAATTTCATATTATCATACATTGCAATTATTAAATGAAACTAAAGTCCCTTCAAATTACCGAGCAAATTAAAAAGCAGAACGCCTTTTTGTATGACGCCGCTGCTCTGATTTCGTTTATTCTGAAATTTTCATCTCTGCGCGATACGTGTAGTTTAATTTGTCAAATGAATGCCCATTAATGGATAAAGCATTTCGCTCAACACCATCTCGCCGCATCCCGCATTTTTCCATTACTCTTTTTGATCCGATGTTTTCAGATGCGCACCACGCCGTCACCGCTCGGATGCCCTCTTGTTCGGTTAAATAAGCGAGCACCGTATGAAGCGCCTCACCCGCATAGCCTCTGCCCCAATACGCTTGTTTGATGCTGAGACCGACCTCAATGCTGTTTTGTTCCGGATCGTAATCGTAAGCACCGACGGTCCCTACCAATGCTTCACCGCATTCAATGGCCCAGCCGTAGAAATGACAATCCTGGTAATTTGCGATAAACCGATCAACTGTGGCCTGTGCCTGTTCCCTCGTCGCGTAAGGATTCCATCCGGAATAGGCGAACATTTTTCATCTGTTCCAAAATCCTTGTAAAGTATCTCTGCATCCCCCGGCATATACCGTCTGAGCCTCAGCCGCGCACTTGTAAGCGCGATCGTTCCCTGCATGCTTAAACCTCTCTGTATTTTTAATTTTTGTTCTATTATATCCAATTTCTCTTGCTTTTCAATAAATGCCGCAATAAAAATGGATCCTATCGAGAGTAAAGCTATGCTCCCTCAATAGGATCCCCATTTAATGTTTCAGCCTGTTATTTTTCCGCGTATTTTTTTCGGTCACGGTGATACAAATAAAGGGTGATCGCCGCAACGCAAGTTCCAAAAGCTTCAGAAGCAACCCCGGCGTAAGTGCCAGCGTGGTAATTAAAAATCATCCAAAACGGCCCAACGCAGCAGACCTTTCCGATACGGATGATCTTTTCATCCCGCGTCCACGTTGTAAAAATAAACACCAGCGTCGCGATGATTGGGAACAGACAGATGGGGCCTTCCCACGTGATTGTGTACACGAACAAAGCCACGGCGACAAGCACCCATTCCCAGCCTTTCCATTTCGCCCATTTCACGCCGTAGAGACTCGCGACGAGCACCATATTATTTGAAAAGGTCACAATCGTTCCGAGACTACCGGCGTAGGAGCCCAGCAGAAATAACTGAACGACAAAGAGAAAATTGCCGATACCCTGAAACAGTAAAATCCCCCAGGTCTTTTTAAAAATAAACGAACTGATTGAAAAGGCCATCGCCGCAAAGCAAATCGCCTGTACACCCCAAAAATTAATGTCCATCTTCTTCTGTCCTCACGAAATTCTTATTTAACACTTTCTTTATGATATCGTTTAAATATTGCTGTCACTTTGCTGAATTTCGTGTGTTTTGTGCAAAATAAAAACATCTGCCAAATTCCGCAGATGCTTCTCATAGTTCTTAATTTATTTTGTATAACTATTTCTTTTATAGGCTCTCGATTTGATTCTATTAAGTACTATTATAGACTAAAACTTAATTAATAAAAAGATCACCCCAGATTAAAATTCAATCAAAAGGTGATCTACTCACTTTATCTTTTTTAGTTTTATCTATTTATCTTTATCATTTCAATCTGCATGTCGCAAATGCTGAAAGAGGTCCGCCGATGTGTCAAATTTTTGATTTTCTCGAGAACAACACCTTCCGAAACTTAACAACAAACTTTCCAATGACAAAGAGATAAATGGCTAATACAATCCCCAGAAGAATCACACCAACTTGCCTTTCTGAAGATATAAAGAGCCATATGAATAGACCAAAGATCAGAAGCAGCGGCACAATTCTGCCTCGGTACACCCGCATAATCATATCGTTTCGGGATTGCTCATCGCAAAAGAGCGCTTCGTCCTTTTCATTCATCGCCTCTTTTGCTTTTCGAAAATAGGAAAAGCCATTCAAATCCTGAAGGTATTCCCAGCCACAATCTCTGAACCTCTGTATCACTCGCTCACGATCTACCCTCTGCTTTTCATCATTACGATTGCGGTAATCCTACTCAATGAAAAAATCATTCAGCTTCTTCGTCCAGAGCCTCCAGCAGGAAGCTCACCGGTCGGAATCCATCGTTGCAGGAGAGCATCGCAGATTTCGGATTTTTCATCCAGCCGTCGTAAAAATTTTCTCCGCCGTGAGCAAGCGCCATGACAAAGGGTGATACCGTATCCCACGCGCTGTCGCAAAAGTCCTCCGGCTGCTGCCAGCCATTGCAGATAAAGGTCTGCCCCAGCTGCATGCTGCAAGCGTCCTCGATCGGATTTTCGTACGCTGCCATTAAATCGTCATAATGCGCAATCCGTTTGACGGTGATCCGTACTTTCTTCATTTGTCTATGCCTCCGATTCAAATCATTTTGATTAAACGCACTGTCTGCGATACGCTGTCAAATTTTGACCTGTCCACACGCTAAAAGCGCGAAGAAAGGAATTCACTTCAGCGTACCCCAAAAGATAAGCGATGTCATGAGCTGGCATGTCTGTATTTTTCACGTAATGCAGCGCAAGGGTTTCCCGCGTACTGTTCAGCTGTTTCTGAAATGTGGTATGCTCCTCAGCCAGCTTTCGCTGAAGCGTCCTTTTAGAAAATCCAATTTGCGCTGTTGGGATTCTGCTGATTGTAAACAAAATTCAGCATGGTTTTCTTCGGGAGCATCGGCGCCATCGACATGAACGGTTTCTGCCAGCCGGGCAGCCCGCTGATCACGTTCAACTCGCCCTTCATCATGCCGTTATACCCATCTTCGGCAACCTTCAGCGGCTCAACTGTATTGGAAAACATCTTGGTCTCCGTCAGACCGCCGGCTCGTGCAAAGCCTGTATTCATCGCTCCCGGCATTAGCGCCGTGACGGTTACGCCGGTGCCCTGAAGCTCTCTCCAAAGCGCGTTAGACCAGCTCGTCACATAAGCTTTTGTCGCGTAGTAAACGGCCTGCAACGGTCCGGGCATGATGGCCGCGGTGGAACTGACGTTTAGGACTCTGCCGCTGCCTCTATCGATCATATCCGGCAGAAAGAGCTTCAATAATCTCGTGGGCGTTTCAATGTTTACTGCAATCATGGACATGTCCTGCGCCATTGTGCGTTCTCTTGCAAAGTCGCCCTGTCCGCCGAAGCCGGCATTGTTGATGATGATCTCCGGCAGCCACCCTTTTTCCCGGCAGATATCGTAGATGTGCTGCGCCGCCTCCGGCAGTGACAAATCCACCGCAATGGTGTGCGCCGTGACGTGGTATTTTTCAATAACTTCCGCCGCCTGCGCATCGAGCTTCTTCTGCGATCTGCCCACGAGGATCAGATCCCCGCCTTTGTCAGCGTGAATATTGACAAAGCAGGTCCCAAGCCCGCCGTATGAACCTGTAATCAGTGCTGTGTTTTTCATCTTCTTTATCCTCAACTTTCTTTTATCCGCCTGACGTTTCTGCGTCGGCTGTGTTGTTTTGTTTTGATGAATAAAGAATATCACGCGGCTCTGCTATTCACAACATCCTCGCGTGCCACCTGCCAATCATTTTGTGCCAAATGATCCTACGATTTTAGTCGATCTTTTCAAAGGCCTCTTTTGGCAGACCGCACACCGGGCAGGTCCAATCCGCCGGCACATCTTCCCACGCTGTGCCCGGCTTGACGCCGTGTTCCGGATCGCCCTTGGCCGGATCGTAGATGTAGCCGCATGGGCACTGCCATCTTGGAAGGGAAGGCTTTTCTTCTGCTGTTTCTTCAGATGCTGCGCCGTCTGTTCCGATTAATTCCTGTACCAAAGCCGGAATATTCGCAAAATCGTCTGCGTCCGGATTCCAGGAAGATCTGACCTCCGGCTGTACGACTTCAAAGCCAGCGTCTGTCAGTTTATCCCTGAGGATCTTGTTGCCTTCGCCGCTCCAGCCATAGCAGCCGAAAACTGCCGCCTTCTTGCCTTTGTATTTGAGGGATTTCAGGTAGTAGAGGAACCCTTCCACGCTCGCGAGAATGCCGTTCAAAATGGTCGGCGAACCGACCGCAATCGCCTTTGACTTGAAGACTTCACCGATGATGTCGTCCTTTTCCGTGTGATCGACATTAAAAACCTTCACCACTGTGTCCGGCGCCTGCTTATGAATCTCATCCGCAATCGCGTGGGCGATCTTTTCCGTGCCATGCCATTCTGTGGCGTAGACGACGGTAATCTGATCTTCCTGATAAGCATCCGCCCATTTGGCGTAGGCTTCCACGATCTTCATCGGATCCTTGCGCCAAATGGCCCCGTGGCTCGGCGCGATCATCTCGATCGGCAGGTTCAAGGCTGCAATTTCCTTTACCTTTTTCGTGACTAATGGCGAGAACGGCGCGACGATGTTAGCAAAATACCGCTGTGCTTCCTGCCAAAGCTTTTCCTGATCAGCCTTATCCGCAAACATTTCTTCAACGGCGTAATGCTGACCGAAGGCGTCCATCGAGAAGAGAATATTGTCGCCTGTCAGATACGTCGCCATAGAATCTGGCCAGTGCAGAAAGCGCATTTCCACAAAGATCAGCTGCTTGCCGTTGCCGATATCCAGCGTATCGCCGGTATGCACGACATGGAAATCCCATCCTCGCTTGCCGTACTGACCTTCCAGCGATTTCACCGCGTTGGCCGTGCAGTAAATCGGCGTGCCCGGAATCTTTTCCAGCAATGCCGGCAGACTGCCTGAATGATCGTTTTCCCCGTGATTGACCACGATGTAGTCGATCTTTTTCAAATCAATTTCAGATTCCAAATTTTTCAAAAATTCATCCTGATGGGGTGCCCAAACCGTATCCATCAACACCGTTTTTTCTTCTTCGATCAGATAGGCATTCTGCGAACTGCCGCTGTGAATCGTGAAGTCATCCCCGTGAAACTTCTGCAGATCCCAGTCCATATAGCCGATCCACGATACATTATTTTTAACCTGTTTTCTCATTTATAATCCTCCCTGCTACGTATAAAATCCTGGACAACGCGCTTGCTTAATTTTTTAAATTGTTATCTTGATGATACCGCTTTTTGTATGATTTTAATGTTGTTAAAGCAACAGATTTCTTTTTTCTCACTCTAGATTTGTATAATTTCAGAAACATCTTTCGATACGGGAATAAAAAAAGAGCAGATACGTTGTAACACGGGGTATCTGCTCCAATTTCGCTTATGTATCCAATCTACTCAAGATGAAGAACCATCTGAACATGCGGGATGCCGTCTTCAAGGAATTCTTCTGATACAATTTTGAATCCCTCCCGCTCATAATAGCCGACTGCGTAGCGCTGCGCTTCGATATAAATCGCCTTGCAAGGCATCTTTGCTTTGATCTGCTTTAGTCCTTCGCGAAGGATTCTGCCACCGAGTCCTGTTCCGTGCTTTAAAGTCAATACCCGCCCCATCTGCACCACATCTTTTTCTTTGTAAAACGCTCTTAAATAGGCGGTGACGGTTTTGCCTTCTTCATAAAAAACATGAAGGCTTCTGTAATCCAAATCGTCCAGATCCTGATAGACGCAATTCTGCTCGACAACAAAGATGGCTGATCTTGCCTTCAACATTTCATATAATTCGATTGTGGTTAATTCATCAAATTTTTTTGCAACTAGCTGCATTAATTTTCACCTTAGATTTTGAGTTTTTGTATTCGAGAATCGGCGCTTGTGCCTCTTTATGCGCACCTATGATTTTCTCCATCCAGATCATGTCATACCATCTACCGAACTTATATCCGCACTGATGGAATCGCCCAACTTCCACATATCCGAGATGCGCATGAAAATTTGCACTGTTTGTCGTTAAATAGGCATCTGGTGTTTTCGGATATCCAATGCAGGCGTAAAGATTCAAAATGCCCATTTTTTTGAGCGCCTGCTCCATTGCCGTGTACAATTGTCTTCCCAGTCCCTGTTTTCTTGCACGATGATCGAGGTAGATCGTCATCTCGCACGACCAGTCGTATGCGGCTCTCCCGACGAACGGTCCGGCGTACGCGTACCCTTGAATTTGACCATCCTGCAGGATGACCAGATAGGGATAGTGCTTTGTGACCCGTGCCATACGTGACCTGAACTCGTCGAGCGTCGGTGTCTCGTATTCAAAGGTAATCGCCGTGTTTTTTACATAATAGTCGTAGATGTCCAACAATCTCTCTGCATCTGCCATCGAGGCGTCTCTTAATTCAATCATGATTTATTGTCCTTGATCCTCATTTTTTCTGTCCTATTTTAGAAATTCGTCATTTCGAAAGCACCTTTTTATGATAAGCGCTTTTGCCACAATACGGACATTTCATCCTTCTGCTTCTTCCGATATGAGGCGCGAAAATGATGGCTTTCATCGTGGGGGTATAAACTGCTCCGCATTTTGGACATTTGTAATATCCAGCGTCATGCTCCAGCCTTAGGCAGGATACCAGCCCGACCGCAAAAATTAAACAGCCCGCCGCAATCAACACGATGCGCCATGCCATATTGGCAACGGCAAAGGATGCGGCAAAAATCATCAGCAGAAAAGAAGCTGAACAGGTATAGCCGATTACATTTTCCAATGCGAGCAGCTTCTTGTTGGTCCACTCCTCCTGCCTGCGCATTTCCTGCAGGTGCTGTTCAGTCATTTTTTGATATTGATCCATCACGCATTTCTCTCCAATTGAAAAATTTATTTATTATAAAAATAATTAAAATTCCAAAGCTTCAATTTATAATAGACTTACCAATAGATTTATACAAGCGAAAATCATAAAAAGGTTTTCAAAAAACAGAACAATAATATTGGCACAGCTGATCCGCGGATAAAAAACAATGACAAAATAAAAAAGGCCACCTGCCTCAAAGGCAGATGGCCAAATTAGCCGGCTTAAATGTCGGCTTTTTTAATCACATCGGCGAGCACATCAGCGGAACTTTTCAATGCCGCCTGTTCTTCATCACTCAGATGAATCGGCACGAGCCCTTCGGTGCCATTTTTGCCGACAATGGACGGCATACTTAGCGCTACCCCGTCGACGCCGTAATCGCCATGCATCATACTGGAAATCGGCAAAATCGATTTTTCATCCCGAATAATCGCAGAGCAGATCCGGACGACCGACATCGCGATTCCATAATAGGTGGCTTTCTTCTTTTCAATAATTTCGTAAGCGCTGTTTTTTACCTTTTCCGCAATGGCTTTCATCGACGCCTGATGTTCGTGATGCCCGCGCATTTCACAAAAATCATCCAAGGGTACACCGGACACATTGGTGCTGCTCCACGCCGCAATTTCACTGTCACCGTGTTCGCCAATAATAAACGTGTGTACGCTTCTTGGGTCAACATCCAAATGCTGTCCCATCAGATATTTCAGCCGCGCCGTATCCAATGTCGTGCCGGAACCGATCACACGGGATTCCGGCATCCCGCTGTATTTCACCGCGGTATAGGTCAAAATATCTACTGGATTTGCAACGACCAGCATGACACCTTCAAAATGGCGTTTTTTTATTTCCGGCATGATGGATTTAAAAATCCCAGTGTTCTTTTTAACCAAATCCAAGCGGGATTCACCCGGTTTCTGCCCGGCTCCCGCTGTCACAACCACCACGGCGGCGTCGGCAATATCATCGTAATCACCCGCGTAAATTTCCATTGGATTCGTAAACGGCAAACCATGGCTAATGTCCAACGCTTCACCTTCAGCTTTGTCTCGATTCGCGTCAATCAAAACCATTTCCGAAAATAGACCGCTTTGCATCAGCGCAAATGCTGACGAAGCGCCGACAAATCCACAACCAATAATTGCTACTTTACGTAAATTAACCATGATAATCTCCCTTCTTATTTCTTTTATACATTTTGCTCATCACAATTGATTTCTCTTTCGAATCGATGCGTTTCTGATCTCTTGACAAATCTTATTATAGTTCGATTTGCTTTCTTGTTATGTTGTTTTTACAACATTTAAGGATTTTTTATTTATATATTTCTGCTTTTCTTTCGTATCATCTTCTAAGACAATTGTCATTTTATCTTCAGCATTTTGGATAAAAAATAAGAGCAGATGCGCCATCATCATAGGCTATCTGCTCCGTTTTCGTCATACAAATGGGAATAAATCCGCTTACGAGATTACAAAAAATTCACGTTAATTTTTCAACGACTCGTTGATTTGTTTAATTCTTTTGGAGTGTGTCGGCTGCTTCTGCACGCCAGATTTGTCTGCTACCGAAACCTTCTTTCTTAAAGTCAGAATTCAGACAAGTGATCTCGGTCGGCACGATCTTCAAAAGCCACATGGGTTCCGCCAGTTTTTTCAGCACTTCCAGCGGAATTTTTCTGAAGGCCGCGGCCGCGTTGTACGCATCAGTGAATGGGTCGACAATTGCCGCATCGCCTTCAATCTGTATCGACTTCAATCCGCCGAAGGAGGCGTTCGTCTCAAAAACGGCCGCTGCCACGTGATGATTTTCCCGCAGTCCTTTGAACTTTAATCCGCCTTCAGTAAAAATCCAAAGCGCCCCCTCATGCCAGGTATATTCGAGCGGCGTGCAGCGGATAAAGTCACTGCCGCCAACCGCAAGGGCCAAAACCTTGTGCGCGGCAAGGAAAGTGTCGATCCAATCGTAGAGCGTTCTCTGATCCATTTTCTTTGCAGCCGCATCCTTCCGCGTCCAAAAGGAAACTGCCTGCGCGTATTGTTCGTCTGTCATTTATTCACCTCAAAATCTTTGACTCGATCAAAAATGTCTGCCGTGATACCAGAGCACCGTCGGATCGAATTCATCTACTGTGGCGACGTTTGTATAACCCATTATCTCTTTCAGCTGGCTGTTCATCTGACGTATCTTCTTTTCAACCGCGGGCGCACCTTCTTTTAAAAGCCCTGGAAGGATGGCTCGTCCAGTCGAGACAGCGTCGGCGCCCAGCGCCATGAGCTTATAGGCGTCTCTTCCGTCGTCTACGGAACAGTCGGCAAAGACCTTCATTTTTCCTGAGACCTTCTTGATGTCCGGAAGGATCATCGCCGGCGGTACGGCAAAAGGGAGTCTCCCGTGATGGTGGCTGACCACGATGGCGTCTACCTCTGCTTTCTCGCAAATGGCTGCATCTCTCGTGCTGAGCACGCCCTTTGCGACAAAGGGCACGCCCAATTCGTGGGCAGTTCCTGCAAAGGCTTTGAGATCCTGAGCTGTCAGCGTTCCGAGCTGTTCCCCGTCGACCACATCCACATCGCCATTGATCCCAATGCTGTGGTCGATGTCAATGCCAACCGCAAGGGCATGGTGTTTCACCGCAAAGGCCATTTGTGATCTAATCTTGTCATGATCGGCAAAGGGTTTGATGATCCGGATCGTCTCCGCGCCGACTGCTGCAATTTCCGCGTAATCCGCATCGGACTCCATCCCGACCCAATTGACAATACCGAGAGTCTTTGCCGCCTGCGCGTATTCTTCCATCGGTTTATGGTCGAGCCCTGCCTTGTTCAGATGCGAAAATGCCGGCATCATGATCGGCGAGGTAAAATCTTTTCCCCACAGCCGCATCGTAATATCGGCCACGCGCGTGTCGATGATCCGCTCCTCTATTAAGATTTCATCTAGAAACTTTCTGGTATGCCAGCTCGCGTTCGACGCGTCCTTTGGCAGCGCCGGGATCAGTCCCTCAGGCCCCGGCCAATGTGCTTCTTTTTCCATTTATTGAACCTCCTGGCTTCTTAATTCGTGCTGATTATTCTTCTCTAGGAACTGGAATATAAACTTGTTTAAGAGGAATCATTTTTCTATATTTATCACTCAAATCTTCGTAGTACTTAAGAATGAGATCTACCAATTCTGTTCCATTTATACCACGAATAATAGGCGTGCTATCAAGATATTTTTGTGCGTTTTTTGTGTAATTTGAAAGCGTAACAAACAAACCGTAATCGCCTTCCCGCATTGCACCCTTTAACGACTGTATCGTTGATTCCCTAATATCGCTATCGGTACTTTTTACCTGAACAAGAATGCGAGGTGGCAACTCATCTTTATATGCAGTAATATCTATGCCACTATCGCCACCTTTAGCTGATACAGTGGTCCTGTATCCCATGGCACGAAGAAGGTCTGCAACGAAACTTTCTAAATCATAGCCTTTAAGCTGACGACTCAGTTCTTTCAAAATAAAATCCCTTGTGCTCTCAACGATGTCATCTGCCGTTGCGCCGACGCTTTCATCCTCAGAATCTGATGAATAATTCCTATTAAAATTTTTATCAAGTGCACCTAAAAACTCATCTGCGTAATTTTTTACAGAAAACAATGTCAATGCTGACCCAATTTCATAAAGAGCTCCTTGTGAAAATGCCGTACGTGGCAAATGCTTCAACCATTTTACTTTTCTGGTCTGTACATACTCAATCTGATTAGGATCATAAACATAATCACCCTCAACAATGCCAATGTTTACTTCACGGTTACTCTTTGAAGGAAATATCACATAATCGCCAATCTGAATCTCATGACAGAAACGATATAACATACCTGCGCCAGTAGCGATATTGCCTTTTTTCGCATCTGGATAAACCTGTGCATATTTTTCCTTGAAGGCCTCTCTATTTGCATCGATGTCGCTCAAATCCCCCATCGCATTCCATGCGATAGCAATGATTTTATCCCTAAGGAACAGGCGATCATCTTGAGTATGTATTCCCCAGATTCTCTTTTCTTCATTTGACATATTAATGTCCATCTTTTTTATTGCTTACTTTTTCCATAAAAGTTCTATTTTCATTTCTGAAACTCTTTGCGCAAAATCTCTTTTGGCGGCTCAATTTCATTAGCAAGCGTATTCTCCGTCAAACCCGACAGAATCTTGAACTTCGCATTCAGCATCTCCCTCATACAATTGGGAACATGTTCCTGATGTGCGCGATGGATGGCCACGCACTCCTTGCAATTACCATGATATCGGCAAGCCTTTTGGCAGGGGCAGTGATCCTTTTCCGCATATTCCTTTCGAAATTCAGCGGCAAATTCCTCCTGCAATCTGAGCCCTTCCTGTCGATTGCCTTCATGAAATTCCCGCATAGCTGCTATCTCTTTTTCATTGTGCTCGATCTGCATTCTGATGTCCTCCTTGACTCGAAATTGAATTTTTTGTCTTTTATCTAACTTTTCATTCCAGAAAAATGCTGCTGTGAATAACGATAATTTATCTTCTCTACATCCATCTTTTACACTCGTCTAGATAGCGCAAGCCGAGCCGTTTTGCCTCGCTGATCACAAAGTCGAGCATCTCTGCCTCGGCATACTTTGTACAAATAGAATTTACTTAGATACATGGCCTGCTCCCGCGGATAAAAAGTCAGAAATCTGCTCGGCTGATCCCGCTTTCTCTTTCATGCATGATATAATAAAAATCAAAAAATTTTGAAAAGAGAGAAACCATTGAAAAAAGCGTTGATTTGTGGCATTTTAGCTTCATTATTTTTTGCCTTTACCTTTATTTTGAATCGAAGCATGAACCTGAGTGGCGGCTACTGGCTCTGGATTTCGCCGCTGCGTTATTTAATCACTTTCGCAATCCTCACGCTGGTGCTGGCCCTTCGGCCGAAAAAAGGGATGGCTCGGGCGCTTTCTGCCGTAAAGGCACAGCCCGGCCCATGGCTGCTCTGGAGCACCGTCGGATTCGGTTTGTTTTACCTGCCTTTGACGCTGGGCTCCGTGTTTGGCGAATCCTGGATGACCGCGTCAACCTGGCAGCTGACCATCGTGGCCGGAGTGCTGTTGACACCGTTGTTCGGGAAGAAAATCCCCGTCAAAAATCTGCTGCTGTCCACATTGATCGTGATCGGCGTCTTCATCATGCAGGTGCCGCATCTCCATTCGCATCATCTCACAGGAAATCTCATGGCGCTGGTGCCGATTCTGATCGCCGCCTTTATGTACCCGCTGGGCAACCGCAAGATCATGACGATCTGCCCGCCAGAGTTGGACACCATGGAGCGCATTTTCAATATGGTTTTCTGTTCCCTGCCCTTTTGGATCGTCACCGCGCTTGCCGCTTTCTTGACCGGCGGCGCGCCTTCCTCCGGTCAGCTGCTGCAGTCTCTTGGTGTTGCGCTGTTCTCCGGCGTCATCGCCACAAGCCTCTTCTTTCACGCCACCGATTTGGTCAAAGACAACCCCAGACATCTGGCGGTGATTGAAGCCACGCAATGCGGCGAGGTGATTTTCACACTGCTCGGCGGCGTGCTGATTCTGCACGACGCGGCACCATCAATTTGGGGTTATATCGGGATCATCTTGATTGTCGCGGGGATGGTAGCCAATAGTTTAAACAGCAATTGAACCCAAAAATCAGCCATTTCGCTCATCGCGATTTCGATTAGATCTGCTTTAACGTTTCCTCAACATCATCTAAGATTTTATTGAACTTCGTTAACGCGCGTTCCATCGGCGCCGTCGTGGTGAAGTCAACGCCTGCATGCTTGAGTTCGTCTAGTGGATAAGCACTGCCGCCCATGGATAAAAATTCCAGATACTTTGTGACGGCTTCCTGCCCGTCGTTCAAGATAGCTTCTGACAACGCCACTGCCGCGCAATAACTGGTCGCGTATTTGTAAACGTAGAAGGGTCGATAAAAATGCGGAATCCGAGCCCATTCGTACTGAACTTCGTCGTCGATGGTCAAGGCGTCGCCGAAGTAATCCTGAATCAAATGCTGATATAGGCTGTTCAAACTTTCTGGCGTCAGGGCTTCCCCTCTTTCAGCCATCGCATGGGCGTCTCTTTCAAATTCCGCAAACATCGTCTGGCGGAAAACAGTCCCTTTGAACCCTTCAAGATAATGATTGAGAAGCGCTAACCGTTCTTTGGGTTCGGTTGTTTTCGCAAGCAGCTGTTCAACCAGTAAATTTTCATTCACGGTTGATGCGACTTCGGCCACAAACAGTGTATAATCCGCATTTTGCGGTGCCTGTGTATGATTGGACAGCCAGGTGTGCTGAGAATGCCCCATTTCATGGGCAATGGTGCTCACACTGTCCAAGGTGCCCGTAAAGCTTGTCAAAATGTATGGATTTGAATCGTACGTCCCGCTCGAGAACGCGCCGCCGCGCTTTCCCGCATTGGGATACACGTCGATCCATCGATCCTTAAAAGCCTGCTTCACCCGATTCACATAGTCTTCACCAAGCGGGTGCACCGCGTCGAGCACCATCTGCTGCGCTTCCGCGTAGGTATATTGCTTGGAAGAGCCGGCGACCAGCGGCGTGTAGACGTCGTAATAGTGAAGTTCATCCAAGCCTAGGATTTTCTTTCTCAAACGTACGTAACGGTACATCGCGGGCATATACTTTCTCACCGTTTTGACCAAATCGTCATAAACTTGTTCCGGCACATGTTCATCCGCCATGCTCATCGCTCTTGAGGAGGCGTAATGGCGTACCTGCGCGCTGGCGACCGCTGATTTGACACAAGCATTATAGGTTGCGCCAAAGGTATTGATATGTTCCTTGAAGCCCTTGTAGAAGCTTTCAAAGGCATGCTTTCTCAGGACGCGGTCTTCATTCATTTGTAATAAGATGTAATTGGACTGCGTGACTTCGTGGCTTTCGCCTTTGCTGTCTGTGGCGGGATCAAACCGGAGGTCGGCGTCCTGCAGGTTTTCGCTGATCTTTCCTGGAGCGCCCAGCACTTCTGTGAAGGCCGCCAGCAGCGCTTCTTCCTTCCCGGATAAAACGTGCGGCTTCTCGTCTAACAGCTTCTGCATGACAAACGCGTAAGGCGTTAACGCCTCGTCCTTCACTACCGCTTCTAAAGCCGTCTCATCCATTGCGAGAATCTCAGGTTCCGCAAAACTCACGGCCTGCGCGTATTGGGCGTAGATCATATACGCTTTAGCTTCCATAGCTTTGCCGTCATTGGACCGGGTATCTTCGCAATTTCTCAAACTCGCATAGCAATAGTAGTTGGACAGCTTTCGGCCCAATTCTGTATCCAAATCGAAAAACGCCCTGATCGTCTTGGCGTCTTTCAATTTTCCCTGATACGCCGCTAATTTTTGAATGTCAGCTTTAATCTCAGGCAGTGCCTTTTCCCATTCTTCATCACTTTGATATAAACTCGACAGATCCCACATATACTGCGGATCCAGGTCTTTGCGTTCTTTTAGAGTTGTGCTCATCATAACCTTCTTTCTCATTAAAACTGAAGTATCGTGTTTTTAACCTTTATCTTGACAGCCATGCCACCGTCTCAACGTGACCGGTTCCCGGGAACATATTGACTGGCGTCGCTTCCCTCAGCGTATACCCAGCCTTTGTCAAAATGCCCACATCCCGCGCCAAGGTCGCCGGATCGCAGGAGACGTACACAATTTTAAGGATTCGGCAAGCGATCAAGCTGTCGAGAAGGGTTCGTGCACAGCCTTTTCGCGGCGGATCGACGACGGCGACATCGGCGCGGCTGCCCTGTTTGATTTGTTCAGGCATCACGTCCTCCGCCTTGCCGCAGATAAAAGAGATATTTTGAATGTGGTTGCGCGCTGCGTTTTTGCGCGCGTCCGCGACGGCTTCCGGCACGATTTCAACGCCCAGCACCTGCCCGGCGTTCTTTGCCATGCAGATGCCAATGGTGCCAGTCCCGCAGTACAGGTCCCATAGGGTCTCTTTTCCGGTCAAGCTTGCATATTCTCTGGCCTTTTCGTAGAGGTTTTCCGTCTGGCGCGTGTTAACCTGAAAAAAGGACTGAGGCGAAATCTCAAAGGTGTAACCGCACAAGGTTTCTTCAATAAAGGCCTCGCCAGCCAAAGGGACGGTCTTCGGCCCTAAAATGCGGTTGCCCGGCTTGGCGTGGATATTGAGCATCAGGCTTTTTAATTGCGGCAGATTCTCAAAAATTTCGATGGTCTGTTTTTTCTGTTTGGCTGACAAGTCGCGCCGCACGATCGGCACTAGCATAATTTCGCCTTTGCGGTTCGTCCGGAGCAAAAATCCGCGGACATCGCCGCGGCGTTTTGTCTCGTCGTAGGGTGTGAGTTTTAACTCCGTCATCCACTTTTGACAAACGGTAATAACCGGTTTCAGCGGCACCTCTTGGTTCATACAGTCACAAATCGGCACAACCTGATGGCTGCCCTTTCGATAAAAGCCAATGCCCGCTTCTGAGACCTTGAGCTGCGCTTTGTTGCGATAATGGTACGGCGGATCCATGCCGATGATCGGACGGACCTTTTCTTTCGCGTCGTCAAGCCCGCCGATATGCTTTAAATCGTTGACCACCGTCGCCCGCTTGAGTGCGTTTTCGCACGCCGCTGTTAAATGCAGCCATTGACACCCGCCGCATGCTGGAAAAGCCGGACAGTCCGGCGTCTTTCGGTTCGTCGAGTCCTCAACGATACAGATCTGTTTTCCCTTTAAATATTGGGATTTGACTGCCGTCAGTTCGGCCTCAACGGTTTCGCCGACAACCGCGCCATCAACAAAAAGGGCCTGCCCCTTAAAGTGGCCGACCCCTTCTCCGCGCCGCGTCATATCGGTGATCGTCACCGTGAGGTGATCGCCGACGCGGGGTTTATATTTATCCTTTTGCGTTTTATTCATCTTCGTCTTTTTTATTGCCGTTCATTTCGCTGATGGCCTGCCGGCGGAGGGCCGCCTTAATTGCGGAGAACGTCTCGTCGCTGATAATGTGTTCAATGCCGCAGGCGTCATTTTCTGCCACCTCAGGTGAAACGTCTAGGAAATTGCGGATAAACTGCGTGATCGTCACGTGGCGGTCGTAGACCTCTTTCGCCGCCTGAAGTCCCGCGTCGCTGAGGTAAATCCGGCCGTAGCGTTCGTGGCGGACCAGCCCGCGGTCCTTCATTTTCTTAACGGCATCGGTCGCGCTGGCCTTGGTCACCCCCATGGCCTGGGCCAAATCAGTGATTCGAACCCCGGTGTTACTGCCGATATAATCCAAATAGATCTCTTCGAGATAATCCTCGATCGATTCTGTAAAACCCTTATTGGTTCTACCGCTGATTTCAGGTCTGTACACCATATTATTTTCCTCCCTTACGGTTTCGACGGCTTCTTTTATTTCTAATTGGCCTTTGATGTTGAGGATGAACGAGGCATTTGCGCCCCGGGCCGATTAAATCCTCCCGTCCACATTTTTTAAGCGCCTCAATGACGAGGCTTCTGTTTTTCGAATTTCGATATTGGAGCAGCGCGCGCTGCAGCCGCTTTTCATGCCCCTTCGGGATATGAATCGGCTTGAAAGACTCGAGATCGAGCCCCGTATAATACATCGCTGTCGCGCGCGAGCCCGGCGTCGGATAAAAATCCTGCACCTGCTCAGGCTCGAGATGATGATCGCGCAGATATTCTGCCAGTATCACCGCATCCTGCAGTGTCGAGCCTGGATGGCTCGAAATAAAATAAGGCACGACGTATTGTTTCAAATGGTATTTGTCACAGGCACGGTTAAATTTCTGGACAAATCGATCGTACTGCTTAAATGTAGGTTTACCCATGTAGTGCAGCACGCGGTCTGACAAATGCTCCGGGGCCACGCGCAGCTGACCGCTGACGTGATAACGCACCAATTCGTTAAAGGCCGCGTCGGTCTGATCCGCCATCAGGTAATCGTAGCGGATGCCGGAACGAACGAAGACCTTCCGAACTCCCGGCAGCTGCCGCAGCGCTTTGAGCATTGCGGTAAATTCGCCTTGATCAGCGTCGATATTGGGACACACCTCCGGGAACAGGCATTCCCGATGGTCACAGGGGCCGGTTTTCAGCTGCTTCGCGCACGCCGGGTGCAGGAAGTTGGCCGTCGGCCCGCCCACGTCGTTGATGATTCCCTTGAACTTCGGATCCTGAGTCATCCGTCTGGCCTCCCGCAGGATCGACGCGGTGCTTCGGCTGGAGACGATCCGCCCCTGCTGCATGCCAATCGCGCAAAAGGCGCAGCTGCCAAAACAGCCGCGGTTCGACGTGATTGAGAAACGCATTTCCGACATGCCGGTAATTTCCGGTCCGCCGCCCAGCTGACAGTTCGTGTAGGGCAGATCGTAGACGTCGTCCATCTCCTGGGTGGTCAGCGGCATCTGCGGCGGATTCTGGACAAAGTACCGATCGCCGCAGGCCTGAATCAACGGCGCCTCCCTAAAGGGGTTGGCACTCAGCTCGATTGCATTCGTCATCTCGGCAAAGGCCCGCTTACCCTCACGCGTCCGCTCGGAGACAGTCTCGTAGGACGGAAGCTCGCTAGTGTCGTCCGGCGCCTGCTTGGCCATCACACCAGTGCCGCGGATGTAGGTGATTTGATCGATGGGCAGACCGGCGTCCAGCGCTTCTGCTACTTCGGCAATGGCCTTCTCGCCCATGCCGTAAACGAGCAGATCCGCGCCCGAATCGAAAAGAATCGGCCGCCTGACCCGATCCTGCCAGTAATCGTAATGGGCAAACCGCCGCAGACTGGCTTCCACACCGCCGACGATGATCGGCACGCTGCCCCACGCCTCCCGAATCCGTCCGCAGTACGTGATCACGGCGCGGTCCGGGCGCGCGCCGGTCTTGCCACCCGGCGTGTAGGCATCGTCGTGTCTTCTTTTTTTATTGACCGTGTAATGGCAAACCATCGAATCCATATTACCGGATGAGACTAAAAAGGCCAACCGGGGTCTGCCCAGCACCCGAAAGGCTTCTGCACTGTCCCATTTCGGCTGGGCGATTACGCCGACGCGATAGCCCAAATCATTGAGCACTCTGGCAATAATGGCCGGGCCAAATGACGCGTTGTCCACAAAAGCGTCCCCTGACACGAAAACGAAATCGCAGACCTCCCATCCCAATGCCGCCATCTCTTGACGGTCACGTGGGAAGGGCAGACTAACATCATGACTATTTTTCGGTGCATTCATATTTAAATTATACCATACCCGGCACACCTATGCCAAGATGCTGTAAAATCAAAACCACCACAATAAAAAAAGCTTGCGTGATTTCGATCGTCAGCCCAATGGTATCGCCCGTAATGCCGCCGATTTTGCGCTTCAAGTCCGCCATCATGATCAAGTTCAAAACAGCGGTAATGCCAAAAGCGCAGGTCAGAATCGGCGCGACGAACCAGGAGACCGCGGCGATCGCGGCGAGATAGACCACGACGTGCCAGCCTTTTGTGATTTCCGTGATCCGTCTGCCCAAGCCGCCGCCGCCTTCCGCATAGCTTGAAAAGCAGCAGGTCTCAATCGCGCAATAACGCCCGGCCACCGGCATCAGCCACAGCGCCGCTAAAAATTGACTATCGATCGTGTAGCGGTAGCCGACCCACATCGTCAGCATCAAAAGGATCAAACCGATTGCTCCGAAAGAGCCTAAACGGCTGTCCTTCATAATGGTCATCATTTTCTCGTGATCTCTCGCTGAAAATACCGCGTCGATGGTATCCGCGACACCGTCGTAGTGCAGGCCGCCGGTCAGCCAGATGTAAAAAATCAGCATCAGAATGGCCGCCAGTTCTGGAATCCCAATCCACGAGACGCACCAGCCAAAGCCCCAAAGGGCCGCGCCGATCACGACGCCGATGACCGGCATCAAAAGCATCGAGTTGTAAAACTCGTCCTCTGTTACATTCTGAAGCTGAATGGGCAGCCGAGTGTAAAACGACAAACCGATTAAAAATTCCCGAAAGAAATTCAAATAAGGCTCCTTTCCATTTTGAGCGTAAAAAAACAAAAGACTGATGGTCTGTTCCCCTCAGTCTTTCAGTTACATTTCACCCTATTGATTTTTCATTCATCTGGCATGCCAAACTTATTTTCAATCAACGATGTCAAACGGTCCATCGCCGCTTTTTCATCGTCGCCATTGACTTCAAGTAAAATTTCATCGCCCTTTGAAACTGCCAAAATCATCACGCCCATGATACTCTTGGCGTTGACACGAGTTGATCCCTTACTGATATAAATTTCACTCGAGAATTCATTCGCCGTTTGTACAAAAAGCGAAGCTGGTTTTGCGTGCAGCCCTGCTTTGTTCGTTACCACTATATTTTTTGTAAGCATAATTCCACCCCTTATATATTCTGTCACAATCGATTATACACGATTTCATTATTTATTTCAAGCCAATTTCGGGACTCTTTAGCAATAATCGATAATATTTTCACAATTTCACATCAATGGCGTCAAAATACGTCCTGACCACGTCCAAATCCGGTAAAATCACCTCGGTCTTTGCCTTCATTTCTTCATCCGGCGCTTTCAGATCCGGCACCATGATCGGACGAAGGGCCGCCGCGTGGGCTGCCCGTATCCCGTTGTAGGAATCCTCAATCACAAAACCGTCTGTCGGCGCGATCGAAATCGCCTCCGCCGCTTTGAGGAAGATGTCCGGCGCCGGTTTGCTGCGCTTGACCATATCGCCGCAGATCAACGCGTCAAAATAATCGATAATGTCGGCATCCTTCAATTCTCGGCGCACCACTTCCTCACGGGTCGACGTCGCCAGCGCAACGGGCACGTCCCGCGATTTTAAATCCAATAAAAGGCCCTTTACGCCTTTTTTTAACTGAAGGCCGTGGTTTTCGTCGTACCGCCGATAGAATATTTCCCGCATTTCGTCTTCGTATTGATCGAAAGGAAAATCCGCGCCGTAGTAGTCGTCGAAGGTCTTCCGCGTTGCCTGAAAATTTGTACCCAAGCAGGCCACAATCACTTCCTCTATATTAGGGATCTGATGCTTGGCGGCCACTGCCTGCCAGGCTGACAGCACCTCACGCTCGGAATCAAAGATCACACCGTCCATATCAAAGATGACGCCGGAAAACGGCGCGGGCGTTTTGGACAATGCGCTTTTCAGAGCGTACTCGGCGAATTCAGCGTCTGAAAGGCAGACCGGCCCGATGTCCGTCTGAACCATCTGTCTCTTCTCTATATCCTGCATAAAAACCTCTTTCATTGTTCTTGCCATCATTCCCGCTATTTTGTTATAATGTTAGCACATTGGAGGAGAATCATGAACGAACCGAAAATAACCAAATCGATGGGCATTCTTGAAGCCGTCGAAAAATATCCAGAATCCCAGCGCTATTTTTTAATGGCTGGCATGTCCTGTTTCGGCTGCATGGCCGCGCAGTTTGAAAACATTGAGGAAGGCTGTCTGGCCCACGGTATCGACCCGGACGTCTTCGTCCGCAACCTCAATTTTTTCCTTTCGGGCGAAAAGCCGACGGAAACCAACCTGCCCCGCAGCTGAGAGCTGACGACACCAAACCGCATCACTGCGGTTTTTTTATTGCCTGAATTCGTCCTGAATCTGAATCTGCTTCAGACGTGCGCCCGACGCCTGTTCGCGGATGGCTTTCAGCTCATCGATTGAAAATTGATAGGTACTGCCGCAGAAATGGCAGCGCACTTCAATGGGTTCGCCGTCCTGGATGATGTCGTCCAGCTCCTTGACATTGATTGCAGCGAGCGCCCGACTCACCCGATCCTTCGAGCAGTCACAGACGAAGGCGGCCGGTTCTTTTCCCGTCCATTCCAGGCCCATCGGTCCTAAAATAGTTTCGAGAATATCTTCAGGTGTCATCCCCTTTTCCATCATTTCAGTGATCGAATCGATCTTGGCGATTTGATTTTCAAGAGCGGCTACCACACTTTCTTCCGCATTGGGCATCAGCTGTACAATAAAGCCGCCGGCATCTTCAACCGAACCGTCCTTTGCGACGCGGACGCCGAGCCCGACGGCCGAAGGCGTCTGTTCTGAGACGTTAAAATAGTAAGCGAGGTCTTCTGCAATTTCGCCGGAAATCAAATTGCAGATTCCGTTATAAGGTTCCTTTAACCCCATATCACGGATCACCGTCAGCGTTCCGTTACCCACAGCGCCGCCGACATCCAGTTTGCCCTTGTCGTTAATCGGCAGATCCACGTAGGGATTGACAGCGTAGCCCTTAACCTGGCCATGGCGATTGGCTGTGACCGTTAATCCCTTGGCCGGGCCGTCCCCGCTGATTTGAAGGGTTAAGACGTCATCGTCGCCCTTCATCATCGACCCCATCATGGCCCCCGCCGAGAGCAGGCGCCCCAGCGCCGCCGTCATCACGGGCGACGTGTTGTGGAGGGTCCTCGCCTTTTCAACTAATTCTGTAGCATCTATGGCGAAGGCGCGAATGCTCGCATTCGCAGCCGTCGCCGTCACAATATAATCTGACATAAGTATCACTTTCTTCTGTGTAAATAGACTTTGGCGTTTATTATATCAAAATGGAGAAAGAAATAAAGAAAAAATGGCCAATTTTTCGCGTTTGTACTCGAAATTGACCATTTCGCATTTGTTTTATTGCTTTATTTTCAAAGCAATAGAACAATTTAAGAAATTTATTTCTATTTTTTAGTTTTTCTTAGTTTTGTTGTGCCGATCATCTCGGCTGGCTCGTCTAAAATACCAAACCGCCAGCAGGATAAACGCGCCGATGATCAAAATCCGCAGCCCGCTGAAAAGCGAAAAAATAATCAGCGCTAACGCAATGAGTAACTCAATCATCTTTCGATTACCCCTCGTGATTCGGGCGTTTGGACGTCGGTCTGAGCGTCATGCCGATCTGGCAAAGCAGCTGCCCGTCACTGCTGTCAATATCGACGCGGTAAACATTTGGCTGCACCGCCTTGAATTTTGCGCTGATCACATCGCCGAATTTGGCCTGTTCCTTGTACAGAATATCGAAGGAGGCGACTTCCACCTCAGCGATCATTTCAGGCGGAATCGTTTCGACCGCCCAGGCCAAATAGCGGACGTTGTTTACATGGCCGTTGTAGTCAATGTCCAAATAGCGCACCGTAAATTCACGGTTGCCGTCCCATTCCGATACCCGCTTGAGCCTCGGGATTTTGTACTTTTCGTTCTCGTCCTTGAACTGGTACACCTCGTTGATGGCTTCATCGCTGACACGCACGATATGCTGCTTATCAAAATCCATCATCATCCAATGGGACTGCCCATTGGCTAAAACCTTCCCGTCTAAATCCTTCAGCACAAACCCACGGTTAGCGATAAAGCCCTGAGCCGCGCCTGCCCAAGTGCCGACCCGGACAGTCTGGAGAAATCGCGGATATTCGAGAATGTCGATGTGATATTTAACGACCATCCACGCCAAATGCATTTGATCCAGCTCGTACGGACCGGCATTCAAGGCTGCGCTGTGTTCCAGCGCAATTTCCTGAAAATAATTTAATACACTCACCGGCGACGCGCAGTAATTCTGCAGGCAATCGTAAGTGTAGATTTTCTGATCCTGATAGAAAACGCGTGATTCGTCCAATCGTTCCTCCATAACTTTTCTAAAATTGTCGATGAAAAAACCGCTGCAGCTGCAACGGTTTTGATCCAATATTATAATCCCGGTACCGCGTCTTTAAAGCGGACCATGTCTTTTTCAAAGGCTTCAGAATGATCTTTGACATTCTGCCAGCTCTGTTTTTTATAGGCCTGTGCGCGGCGGGACATCCCGGCGATGTAGCCTTCGTTCTCAACCACGTGAACCATCTGCGCCGCGTGCAGCGCCTGCAGATCGTCAACCCGCGCGCTCATTTCGGCAATCACCTCATCCTGTCCAAGACGCAGGGTTTGATTCATCGCAGCCATATCCTTAACGAGCGCCTTCGCCCAATCGACGGCTAGAATTTCCTTCCCGCCTCGGTGTAGAATCAGGAAACGATCTTGTCCGTTTTCCGCGACGCGCCACTCGTTGTCATCCGCTTCAGCCTGATCGCTGTCTGCACTGAACGCCTCCGCGGTCATGCAATAAAGCAGCAACAGGTGCATGATGTTCATATCGGTTTCGCTGATCCCGTAAGGATCGAAGGGATTGAGGTCCATTGTGCGCAGTTCAATGTACATGACGCCTTCTTCGTCGAGCGAGCGGATCCAGTCTTCCTTCGGATGAACCGGCTTAAGCCGCGCCTGCGCGTAAAACTCCTTCGGCTCAGACAATTTTCCCTGTTCCACGAAGGCTTCCAAATCGTCAATGAAATGACGAATCGTGTCGTATCGCGGATACAGCGTCTCTGTGTTTTTGTAACCCGGCGAGCCGCTTCTAAATGAAATGCCCTTTTTGGAATATTGACTGCCCCGATCGTCGGACCACGGCATCAGCTTCAGGCATTCGTCAATGAAAGAGCTGTGAGCCGCAACGGACGCGCCTGTCATGTAAATTAAAAACCATCGGTAAGTCAGATAGTTTTTTGCGATTTTCAAATACAATTGATTTTTGAAGCTCTGAAGGGTCTGCGCTCCGTCTTCCCGCTTCGCCTGCCGATACAATTTATCGACCGCAGTCAAGCCGAGCGAATAATTGAAATGAATCCCGGAAAACATCTGTTTCTTGGCACCGTATTTCTTCGCCAGATTTTGGCGGTAGCGCATTGCCTTTTCCGCGCCGGGCGCACCGGCGTAATGGGCAATCGGCACTTTCTGATCGTCCGGCAGGACACAGGGCACCGAATTGGGCCAAAGGTATTCGTCTGACGGGAGGACCGTGTTGACCATGTCGGTCAATGTGGCGAGCACGTGGTACGCTTCATGGGTCGACGTGCACGGCGGCGTGACAATTTCAACCTGGCTTTCTGAAAAATCCGTCGTGATATAGGGATTGGTGAGCTTATTGCCAAAGGCCGCCGGATGGGGCGTCAGAGAAAGCTGTCCATTCGCATAAGCTCTCAAGCCTTCCCGTTCAACGCCAAAGGAGCCGGACAAAATCTCTTCCGGCGTCAGGGTCTCTTTCAACCTGTCAATCGTAAAAAAATCGTCTTTCATAGCCCTCTGCCAATTTGAATTGTGTCTAAAAACCAATCAACTGCAGATCGCTTAAATCCACGTGTCCTTTGCTTTAACGCCTGTCCAGTATTTATCGATATCCGTGTAGACGTATTCGATGGTTTCGTTTTCGCCCGCTTTCATCAGACGTGCATTGGACGGATCGGGAATGGTTTCTTTGATCTGTGACTTTTTGACGTAGTATCGGCCGAGCACTTCCTTGGCGCGTTCCGCTAATTCTTCTTTGTCTGTTCCGGAAAAGGTTTCAATTTCTGGCAGATCCGGAAAACGACAGGTGATCTGATCACCTTCTTGTTTGTAAATAGCTGGGTAAATCTTTAACATAGTGCTTCCTCTCTAATTTTTTATTTTTTATTCAAACATTTGTTTGGTCTTATCAAGAGCCGATGCAATAACCGCGTCCATATCGTAATATTTGTACTCGCCGAGACGGCCACCGAACACCACTTGGTCTTCTGCGTCACCCAGTGCCTTGTACTGTTGATAAAGCGCACTGTTTTTGTCGTCGTTCACCGGGTAATAGGGTTCATCTCCCGGCTGCCATTCAGAGGAATATTCTCTGGAGATGACGGTTTTCGGCAGATCCTGTCCATTTTCATCCTTACCGAATTCGAACCATTTGTGTTCTATGATCCGCGTCCACGGCGTTTCCGAATCGGTGTAATTGACCGCGGCGTTCCCCTGGAAATTATCAATATCCATAAGTTCCGTTTCAAATCGGACTGAACGGTATTCCAAATGCCCCAATTTGTAATCGAAATAGGCATCAATCGGACCCGTATAGATGATTTGATCTGCCATTTCGTTAAACTTTTCCCGATTTTCGAGATAGTCGGTATTGAGTTCAACGCGGTCCACGTCAGCGATCATGTTTTCGACCATTTTCGTGTACCCGCCGATTGGGATGCCCTGATACAAGGCGTTGAAGTAATTGTTATCAAAAGTCAGACGGACCGGAAGGCGCTTGATGATAAACGCCGGCAGTTCCGTGCACGGACGGCCCCATTGTTTTTCGGTGTAGCCCTTGATCAGCTTTTCGTAAATATCCGTACCGACCAAACTGATCGCCTGTTCCTCTAAGTTTTTAGGCTCGGTGATTCCCGCTTCCTTACGCTGGGCTTCAATTTTCGCAGCCGCTTCCTGAGGTGTCACCACGCCCCACATTTTATTGAAGGTATACATATTGAAGGGCAGCGAATAAAGCTCGCCCTTGTAATTGGCGACGGGTGAGTTGGTAAAGCGGTTGAAGGTCGCAAAACGGTTGACGTAATCCCAAACTTCTTCGTTGTTGGTGTGGAAAATGTGCGCACCGTATTCGTGCACGTTGATGCCTTCGACCTTTTTGGTGTAGACATTGCCCGCGATGTTGGGTCTTTTGTCGATCATCATCACTGATTTGCCCGCCGCTTTTGCTTCGTGGGCAAAGACAGCGCCGTACAAACCCGTTCCGACAATCAAATAATCGTATTTCATACTGTTCTCCAAAACTTGTGATTTTACGCTATATCAAGCTCATCAAACCTGAAACTGCTCCCACGACGAGCGCAATTCCCAAAAGTCCGACGAATAATCTAATCAGGCAGCCTGTCAGCTTCAATTCAATTCTGATCACAATCAATGCAATAATGACTGCCACAATATAAGAAATAACGTTGCTCATATTATAACACTTTCTATTGATTTCACAAATTGACATTAACGCTTATTGACAATTTCTTTTGAATTTTTCACAATGCTGTTCGGTGGAATGACACCTCGGACGGAAGTCGTCGGGTAAACATTAGTATGAGGGCCGATCACCGTGCCAGGGTTGAGTACCGCATTGCAGCCCACTTCGACGTAATCGCCAAGCATCGCGCCAAATTTTTTCCGGCCTGTTTCAATTTCATTCCCATCTGCATGCACCAGCACGTTCTGACGGTCCGCCTTGACATTAGATGTGATTGAACCGGCACCCATGTGGGCGTGAAAACCGAGAATACTGTCGCCGACATAATTGTAATGGGGTGTTTCGACGTTGTCGAATAAAATAACATTTTTCAGCTCCACAGAATTGCCGACGACGCAGTTCGCGCCGACCAATGCCGATTCCCGAATGAACGCGCAGTGGCGGACCTGTGTCTGTGGCCCGATAATGCATGGCGCGCCGATATAGGCCGACGGAAATACGTCAGCGGTCTTGTGAATCCAAACCCCATCCTTCGGATGATCGTATTCATCTTCAGAAAGGGTTTCTCCGATTTTGTAAATCAAATCCTTGATCCCTGACAGCGCCTCCCACGGATAGGTGAAGCCTTCGAGATATGCTGCAGCCTGTGTGTGGGTTAAATCGTAAAGTTCTTTAATTTTAATCATCGTTTCTCCTAATGGCGTCTGTAGCGCCGTGAATTGCGGTTGGTCGTTTTCGCGCTGGGACTGCCGCTGTTCTGCCGCTTCTGCTGTAAAAGTCTGGCAATTTCCGCAGCCTGCGCGTCAGATGACCGCGAAGTGCTGGCCGGCCGGCTTGTTCGATTCGCCGTCAGCGGCGTCCGCTGCACGGCTGCGCGCTGGCAGGCCGTCTGCCCTGACGTCCGTCTGCCCGGCACCGAAGGTGCCCTGCCGATAATGGACTCGATCTCTGAGATCGGAATATGCCGCGTATTGGCGGTCAGGAAATCCTTGTCGTGTTCCGTCGCAAATAACGCCACGCCCAAAGCCAGCCAGAAGGTATTGTAATTGATGCCCAATATCAGCTGGTCAATGATAGCGTAAAGCGTGTAGCCCGTCGAAACAAAAAGCAGGTAATATTCACCTCGTTTGTACATTTTCCACAGGCCGTAAATGACAATGGCCATAAATAAAATACTGAAAATAATCCCGTATTCCTGCAGAACTAAAATGTACAATGAGTCAATAAAATTGTAACCAGGATTGAAAACGCCTCCTGCCGTTGACATCGGAAACGCCCGCGGCCACCACTTGATACCTCTGGTCAAAAGGGACGTGTGTTCCAAACGAAGTCGCCCTGACAGTGAGTTATTTAAACTCGTCCATCTAGCAACATTGGCGTCGTAATGGTACCCCATCCACAAGCAGATGCCACCGAAGATCAGCGGTGAAACAACCATCGCGAGCCACAGCGGTTTCATTTTCTCCGCCGGGATCGTCCGGTATTCGGAAATGTACGCAAAAGCCATAACCAGAAGTGTCAAATAAAAAGGCAATCTGGAATCCGTCATGATGAAAAGCGCAATATTAGCCGGGAGCAAAATAAGCAATTCTAATTTTCCCAGCTTTTCCTTCCGGATGTAGACGACCAAGGCACTGATATTAAATAACAACGTCGGACCAAATGATGCGTAGCGGAAGCCGACCCAATGTCTTGGACGCGCCACGTAAGAATCATAATGATTTTCGATGATACCAAAAAGCGAGCTGAACACCACAACCGCCAGCATAATCGAGCTGATCACAATCGTCAACCGAACGACCTTTTCGTAGTCGATATCTCTGGCACAGATAATAAACGCGACAATCCAGGTTACCTGGTCGGTCACGACATCCCCGATCGTAAAGTTAATCACCAGCAAAAACGCAAATCCCAGCAATACGCCCAGTTTTTCGTTTGTGGAACGCGGCGTATTGATGATTTCCTTGCACATCAAAAGTAAAATACTGAGTATCAGCAGTTGCGTGCCGATGGCAAACTTATAATTCACAACAAAATAAGACGTGTTGATAATGGAAACAAACAGGTAAACACTGTAAGAAATATAAAACAGCCAGCTGTTCAGATCCGTATTAACAAAGCGAATGAGTTTCTCTTTCATTCCTACCACGTTTTCACAAAGGTTTGAAGTTTCTTGATGGATTTCACTTCACTGCGGCCTGAACCAGTTACTTTGTAATATTTCGGCGTGCCGTCGCTGTTTTTAACCAACGCGCTCTTGCCATCGATATTGAAGGCAATCGACGTGCAGTAATTGTCCTGATCAAATCCAAAGACCACCGTCGGAGTCGTCGCATCTTTCGCCGTTACTGTGATTTTATGATTCGCCTGATCGCCAGTTGTCGTAAAGGTCGAGGTATCCAACGCATTCAAGGATTCCAGCGTTTCATCGTAAGAGCGGCTTTCCGCCACAACCCCTTGATTTTTCATGAACACATCCTGAAACAGCGCGGTCTGTTCATAGTGGTGGCTGGCACTGTCCGTCGACGATTTCGATTTTTTCGTCGTCGACGCGGTGGACTGCTGCCCGCACCCCGCCGCAACGAGGATCAGAGCCGCTGCCAGACCCAATAGCCAAATTTTCATACTTTTTTTCATTCTTATCTCTCCTCGTTCTGTTTATTCACTTTATGTTTCGTCATTTTCGCTTTCGACCGAGTGCTCTTTTCGGTATAACGAGCCGGTATACGACATACCCCAATAAAGTGCCAAGGGTGTTATTAAAAATATCATCCAGTTCAAACAAACCGCAATGGAAAATATACTGCATCACTTCGATGGAAAGGGAACAAATGATCCCGAAAAACAATGTCTGCCAGAAACAGCGCTTCCCCCTTGCCAGCGGAAATAAAAAGCCAACCGGTATGAGCATCGCGATATTTAAAAAGATCTGTTTCGCAAAATACCAGCTGTGCATCGCGAGCATGCTGCGGTATTCCCAAAATAAATTGAGATTCGCCTGGGATGCCGCTGTCGGCACTCTGGAGAAAACCGTCGAACCGAACATCAAATACAAATACAATACCAAGAACCAACCGAAAATCAACTGACTGAGCCGAATCCTGTGCCGCGCGCACCGCACAATTCCCCAGATCAGCGCTGCTGTGAGAATGAGCACGCCCATCCGCACCATATTCGGTGTCCATACCGGATGGTAGCCTTCCCAAATGTTTCCAGCCCATGCCTTCAAATCTGTCCGCTGCAGCTTTGCAGCCAGCGCGTTGAGGCCGCGAGTCAACAGATCAAAAAAATTTGTCATTCTCAATTTTCCTGCCTATCTCAACTTTGTTTATTTTGTTTATGCATTATAGAAAATCAAATTTAATGCTTTCTGAATCAAAGCCGATTCTTTTCAAAAAAAAAGCTCTTCCGAAGAAGAGCGTAATTTTAAAATGGAGCGGAAGACGAGATTTGAACTCGCGACCCTCGCCATGGCAAGGCGATGCTCTACCACTGAGCCACTTCCGCATCGATGGTGCGAGGAAAGGGATTCGAACCCTCACCGCTGTATAAGGAGCGACAGGTCCCTCAAACCTGCGTGTCTGCCTGTTCCACCATCCTCGCATCTGTTCACAACAGAACAATATTTATTATAGCTGATCTTTTTAAAATTGCAAGCTTTTTTTTAAATATTATCGATTTTTTTATATTATTTTGATTAAGCGGATGTTTTGCTCTAAGGTCAACGTGTCCCGGCTGTTGTCGATCACAATATCCGCCCGGCTGATCATTTCCTGATCCGACATCTGCAGATCGAGCATTCGTTCCGCCAAATCCCTATCGATATGATCCCGTCTCACAATGCGGTCAATCCGCGTCGATTTTCGGCAGACCACGACCGCAATCTGGTCCACGTATTGTTCCTGATGGGTCTGAAAAAACATCGGGCAGTCGTAAATGACTGCGGGCACCCCCTGTCGACAATAGGCTTCGATCGCGTCGAGGATTTCCCGCTGCAAAATCGGGTACTGGATCGCCTCAAGCTGTTTTTTGACACCCGGATCTCCGACCATTCTCTTCCGAAGCAGCTCGCGATTCAATTCACCCGATGCCGTTAAGACCTCTTTTCCAAAGGCCTCGACGATCAGCGGCAGCGCTTTGCCGCCGGGCGCTGTAATCTGATGCGCCATTTGATCCGCGTCGACGACCGGCAGATTGAACTGCTGATGAAAAATTTCGGATACTGTGCTCTTGCCAGAACCGATGCCGCCGGTCAGCCCGATGACAATGGTCTCTGAATTATTTGATGGCATACCATGAATCTCCTTGATGGGCGTCGACAACCAAAGGCACCGCCAGCTGAACGGTGTTTTCCATTTCTTCGATGAGCAGCGCCAGCACATCGTCCGCTTCGTCCTTCGGGGCATCGATGATCAATTCATCGTGAATCTGCAAAATCAGATGAGAGCGGAAGCTTTCTTTCTGAAGTCGGCAGTACACGTGGATCATCGCCATTTTCATAATATCCGCAGCCGTTCCCTGAATTGGCGTGTTCAGCGCAATGCGCTCGCCGCTTTTACGGATCATGCCGTTGCGGGACTGAATTTCCGGAATGTTGCGTCTGCGCCCGAATAAGGTCGTCACGTAGCCCTTTTCCTTCGCTTCTTCGACGATTCCTTCCATATAGGCCTGAACCTTGGGATAACGGGCGAAATACATATCGATGTAATTCTGCGCCTGTTGGCGGCCGATGCTCAGCTCTTTTCCGAGGCTGAAGGCCTGCTTGCCGTAAATCAAGCCAAAGTTGATCGCCTTAGCGTGACTGCGCTGTTCTCTTGTGACTTCTTCAAGAGGCACGCCAAAAATTTCAGAGGCTGTCCGGGCGTGGATGTCTTCCTTGCGGATAAAGGACCCGATTAAATTCTGATCGCCTGTCAAATGTGCGAGCACCCGCAGCTCGATCTGCGAGTAGTCCGCATCGAGCAAGGTTCGATCCGGCCCTTCAGGAATGAACACTTTCCGGATTTCCCGGCCCAAATCCGTTCGGACCGGAATATTCTGGAGATTGGGATCCGACGAAGAGATCCGCCCCGTTGCCGTCACCGTCTGGTTGAAATGGGAGTACACCCGTTGGGTCTTCGGGTCGACGTATTTAATCAGGCCGGCACCGTAAGTGGAGTTCAGCTTCGTCACCGTCCGGTATTCGAGAATATCCGGTACAATGTCGTGATAAGGCGCCAGCTGTTCGAGCACTTCGACCGACGTCGAGTAACCTGTTTTCGTCTTTTTAATTACCGGCAGCTGCAGCTCTTCGAATAAAATCTGCCCGAGCTGCTTCGTCGAATTGATATTAAAGGTCTGACCCGCCTCGTCGTAAATTTTTTCAGTCAATTCATGGATGCGGGTTTCAAAGGTCTTGGACAGCGCCGTAAGCTGATCCACATCGATCTGAAAGCCAATGCTTTCCATACTGGCGAGCACGTCGATCAACGGCATCTCGATGTCGCGGTACAGCTGTGTCATGCCCTCTTCTTCCAGACACGTGCTCAACTCTTCAAGCAGATCGGCCAGGGCCTGACATTCCGCCGCCATTTGGGCGCGCATGACCGCAGGGTCTATGTCGCCCAGCTTTTTGCGTTTTTTGCCCTTTCCGAATAAAGTCTCTTCATCTGCAATGTGCCGATCGAGGTATTTAAGCGCCAGATCAGAGAGGTCGTACCGACGGTCCGTCGGCTCCAGCAAATAAGCCGCAACGTACGTATCAAAGCCCAGATTACCGAGCTCCGCGCCGTAGGCCTCAAAATCGTGAATCAGTGCTTTTAAATCGTGCCCCACAACGGCCAAATCGTCCGCGTTGGGCAGATCGTCAAATTCACGAATAAAGCGCGCGACGAGCTTGGGATCGTCCACAACCCATATTTTTTTGAAATCGCTGAAGGCTAGATAGGCGCAGTCTGCTTCTCTTCGAAAGTGGATCGCAATCCGATCCAGCTTTGCCAGCTGAAGCTGCACAAAATACAAATCCTTTTCCGAATCAATACTCGAGAACGGCACAGATGTGCTATTGCCTTGAGTTGCCGCCTCGCCGCTCTGCCCCCGCGTGCGCTCAATGCTGCGGATAATAGAAGAGAATTCCAGCTCGTTTAAAGTGGCCATCACCTCGGGATTAAATAAATCGCGCATCTGCATCGCGTCTTCGTCGATTTCAATTGGGGCTTCCACGTCGATTCGCCCGAGGAACAGACTCAAATAGGCGCTGTCCTTCCCTGCTTCGACCTTTTCTTTTTGTTTGCCCTTTAATTCGTCAATATGTTCATAGAGACCGTCAACAGTCTTGTATTTTTTGACGAATTTGAGCGCTGTCTTTTCACCGATTCCTTTTATGCCCGGAATATTATCGGAAGTGTCACCCATCAGCGCCTTGACCTGAATCAATTCAACCGGTGCGATGCCATATTTTTCGTCAATGGCTGCCGGGTCGATTTCTTCAAATTGCGAGCCGCTGCGCGTCGTCGTGTAGAGAATGTGAATGTTGTCTTCGACCAGCTGGAATGAATCGCGGTCCCCAGTGATGATCTGCGCCAAAACTGGCGCTGCTTTGTGTGCAAAATGCTTGGATACCGTCCCGACAATATCGTCGGCTTCGTAGCCTGCCAATGTCAGCACCGGCACCTGCATTTCACCCAGCAGTTTTTTCATCAAATCCAGCTGGATAATCAGCTCTTCCGGCATCTTGTCTCGGCCAGCTTTGTACTCGTCGTACGTTTTGTGGCGGAATGTCGGTTCCGGCAGGTCAAAAGCGACGGCAAGGTAGTCCGGACGCATTTCATTTTGAATCTGCTGGAGCAGTTTTACAAAACCGTAAATGGCATTGGTTGGCACGCCCTTGGTGCTGGCCATACCGCGAATCCCGTAAAACATCCGAAACAAAATGCTGTTGCCGTCGATTAAGATTGCTTTCTGCTGTGCGCCCATCCTCTACTCCTATTTTATGCTTTCAATTCAGTTTTCTTTATTTTCGGTATCCGTCCGGATTTTTCTTTTGCCAATTCCAGGAATCCCGGCACATATCTTCCAGGTTGTGCTTAGCAGTCCAACCGAGTACGTCCTTCGCTTTATCCGCGTTCGCCCAGAACTGCGGCAGATCGCCAGCCCGTCTCGGCCCGATTTCATACGGGATTTTCAAATCGTTGGCCGCTTCAAAGGCGTGGACGATGTCCAGAACCGAGTACGGTGTACCCGTGCCCAGATTGAAGATTTCAGTGCCTTTGTGGTTTTCTGCGTATTCGACCGCCTTGACGTGGCCTTCGGCCAGGTCGACCACGTGGATGTAGTCGCGGCGGCAGGTGCCGTCCGGTGTGTCGTAATCGTCGCCGAAAATGGTCAGGTGATCCAGCTTACCGACGGCAACCTGTGAAATGTAAGGCATCAAATTGTTCGGAATGCCCTTCGGGTCTTCGCCGATCAAGCCGCTTTCGTGGGCGCCGATCGGATTAAAGTACCGAAGCAAAATCAAGGTCATGTCCGGGTTGGCCACGACGGCGTCCTGCAGAATCTGTTCCATCATCGATTTGGTCCAGCCGTAGGGGTTGGTGCAGCTGCCCTTGGGCATCGTTTCGACGTAAGGGATCGGGTTTTCCGAGCCGTAAACTGTTGCAGAAGATGAGAAAACGAAGCGGCTGACGCCCGTTTCCGCCATACATTCCAGAAGCGTCAGCGTCGTGTCGATGTTGTTGCGGTAATACAGCACCGGCTTTTGGACCGATTCACCAACGGCCTTCAAGCCCGCGAAGTGAATCACGCAGTCGATTTTATTCGATTTAAAAATTTTCATCATCGCTTCCCGATCCTGCACGTCAGCTTCGTAATGCACGATCGGCTTGCCCGCCAGAGCTTCAACCCGATTCACCGCTTCCGGTGATGAGTTGTAATAATTATCCACGATGACGACATCGTGTCCGTTTTCGATCAAAGACAGCGCTGTGTGGCTGCCAATGTAACCGGCGCCGCCGGCTAAAAGTATATTCATGGGAACCTCCTCTGAATTTTACCAACTTAATCAGGTTTTATTATAACTATTTTTACGTTTAAATACCAATTTATAGTAAAAAGTTAAAATTTGATACGCTTTCAAACATCCGAAATCGGTTTAAACTCCATATCGTTGTTGTTATCCTCACTATATTTTCTATCTTATTGCAGTAATCATTAATTAATCACTTGAATCCTTCGGATTTGAAAATCCGATTAATGCAAATAAAGCTGGCAACGAAGCTGCAACTGGTGCAAAATACCTGAAACACCCATTAACAGGAGAGGCCATGCAAGTCAACACCATAAGCAGCAAAGCCGTGCATGGAAGCGCATAAGCATAATGCCTTGTTTTTAACATCCAAAACGTAATTAACACAGCTGTCCAAGTATATATTGCAATTAAATTCATCAGGCTGAAGATCGGAAGATGCTCCCATAAATCTGCCCATTTGTCTAGAATTTCACGCGGTATTACTAGCGATTTAGGTTGAGATAAGTGAAAGGCCTTGTCCGGATAACATTGGGTACCAAGCCAATTCCAAATACACATATTGCTGTTCCAATTGCCGTCGTCATAATTTCCGATCGGTGTAAACGCGTAATAACCGTAAGAGCCACCCAAAAATGCTTCTAAATATGTTACAGGATAACGTATAAAATATTTTTTCCAAACCGGCAGCAAATGACAAATCGCCTGTTTAGTAGAAACACTAGCTAAAGGAGAAACGGATTTAATTGGATCAGACACTAATGGGTCATAATTCTGAACAGATTCTATAGAAATCGCTTGGCTGATCTCGTTAAGATCCTCTTTTGTGAGTTCATCTCGGTGATCCCGAACGGTTCTTGCAATCTGTTGAAGCGGTACTGAGAATGCCTCCACTGGGCTTCCTTTAGCAACGCCGATAAAATGATAAATACTGTAATTAAAAATAAAATAACTAGAAAGCAAGAGCAAGAGCAAAATGCTTTTAACCACTTTTACACGATGACGCATGAAAAAAACAATAAGCAGCAACGTAACTGGCAGAATGCAGTAAATAAAATTATTTCGCATTAGGGACGCAAAAGCACCTGCCGCCCCGTTTGCAATATAATCATAAAGATGATCCTCCTTTTTTTGAACTTTATTAATTAATACAATCAGCGTCAAAATATACAAACAAAAGATAGCCGCCCCAAACGTGTCCTTAAAGGCATGCTTCGCGTAGGCACCCCACACAGGTGTGACCGCGTAAAACAAAATCGTTCCCAGATACACCCATTTCGGAAGTCCTGATTTTTTGACAAAAAATGCGCAAAAAGAGTAAATGCACACAATAACTGCATCTCGCACTAAGACAAACAAGAAAATGCCTAAATTTTGGTTGCCAATGGCAGCTCCTAGACGCCAAAAAGTTGAAATCATTAAGTTGGACAGCCAAGGATGATGATTGCTTGGCGGCAACTGTCCAATTACTGTATCAATTTGAAAAAATACATCGTTATCCATACTTGCTGGATAATAGATGATCACCCACGGCAGCCAAAAAAGGCTGATAACAATAACACTGAAAAGGAAGGGGTGTTTCTCAATAAATGTAAACTTTGTTTTAGACTCAATTGGCAGATTCATATTATGATCAAAAAATAAAAAGATACAATAAGCAATCTCATAGAAAATAACGGCGTATCCAATTGCGATAAAAATGCTGCATAGTGTCAAACTTCCCGAATTAAAAGGCAAGCGACCATTGTAATACATGTGAAGACCGCATGTATTTGAAATGCCGAAAATAATGCTGACAACAATGAGACCGAATGATGGATGATGTTCATTTTTTTGCTGCAGACTCGTAATCAGAAACAAAGAGACAGCAAAAAAAAGGGACAAGAAGGCTGTTATCACTCCAAAGCCGTTAAAACTAAAGGCAACATTGAGAAAACTGTTAATGCCTGAAAAAGTAGTGGTTTGATTCGGCTTCGGCTGATAATTCCACGTTACAACAGCAGACAAATAAATACCTGCGGCCAAATATAGGAGAACTTTTTTTAAAGATATTTTCGAAAATGTCATATTAACCCAATGGATTCCTTTCTAAATTTTTTAAATAAATTCAACTAATCTTCGCCTGAATCAAAAAATTTTTCCACCACTTTTTAATAAAATACCCAATTTTCATCAAAACAAAAGTAATAACCAACCCAAACAACATGTATAGAATAGCTAATTGTTTTTTCGGAATACAGTAGTAAATCTGTGTCTTATATCTTCCTACATCAAAAAGAGCATTCTGAGAAATCTTTCCACTGATTTTTAACGCCAAATAAATTAATGTATTCATTACAAAATACCCAAACAAATGAAATGACATAATCCACTTTGAATTTTTACCAATAAAAATTAGTGATTTAAACTTTTGAGGAATCTGAGCAATAAATTCTGAGATACGTAACCAAAATGTAATACCAATAATTCCTTCTACATAAAAAGCTAGTCCGTAAAATCGAAATCCATTTGTTATTCCCCAAAGACCCGAATCAAGTTCACCATGCAGGAGGGCAATCATTACCCCTTGCATTGCGAAAAGCGTTCCGAAATATTTGGCGTTATTTATTTTTTGAACATTTTCTTCAAGGTAGTTTCTATAAAAATAGCCTGCCTCTAGAAAAAACACCATTATTAATGAGCGGAGATAAACTATTGCCCATTCTGGTGGGTTCAGTTTTCGAACACAAATGACACTTGCTACGCCAAGCACCAGTGTTGTAAATAATAATAGCAATTCATATTGTTTATTGTTATAGAAAAAAAAGACTATCTTGCGCAATAGAATGAAGAATAATTCCGCTAGAAAAATAGCAATTAAATACCATGTTGGGATAGAAAAATCTATTGGCTGTCTAGTTATCCAAGGATAAATCAACCATACCTTTAGTGAAAAAGGATAACCAACAGTAAAATCTTTTA
The DNA here is from genome assembly GCF_903789625.1 of uncultured Pseudoramibacter sp. NCBI lineage: Bacteria > Bacillati > Bacillota > Clostridia > Eubacteriales > Eubacteriaceae > Pseudoramibacter > uncultured Pseudoramibacter sp. Next base: position 179,580 of record NZ_CAIFFF010000002.1, read on the forward strand.
ATCGTATTAAACTTTGAAATAAAAAAAAGGCTCCATTAATTGCATAAAACGGTAATATCATTGTTCGAAACTTTTTTCTCAAAAAACCACTAATATGATTTTCAAAATCTTTATTATAAAAATAACCAGAAATAAAAATAAAAAGTGGCATATGGTACGAATAATATGGGAGCCAACCGCCTAATGTTATTATACCTTGTGGCGATTCATTAATATACCCTCCGTCAATATGCCCAAGCATAACGGCTATCATTCCAATTGCGGAAAGAATACACATTTGGTAATTAAATTTATTTTTTATTCTATTTTCTTGCATAGGATTCATAAAATTTCTACTCTAATTTATTGTACAAGAAGGATTTTGCTTTTTCATTCAGTGAAAATATCCCATCAACAAAATATAATTGACTATCAATCAATTGTAAGCAAAAACCCTTTTACAAATTATCTTGTAAAAGGGTTAAGCTCTATTCTAAATTAAAAACTAGAATACGCCTTATTCATATCAATGCTTCCTGACAATCCCGGTACGCTGCCACGGTCACTGTACTGCCAAATATCAATATGATTACTATATTGCGGTTTCGAAGAGCTATTCCATGAATATGGATATTGCGCGTACCAAATCTTATAGTTTTTAATCATGCTATAGTTCAGATGGTTGTTTAGCCAATTTTGATTAGCGTAAATCATCGGCGTATATCCCGCTTTTTTCACCTCTTCACAGAAAGCGATGGCGTTCTTGGATTGCTGTGTTTTACTTAAATAGGAAATTCGATCGTCTTCCAAATCGATGCAAATCGGCATTTTCAAGCTTCTGCCATTCAGCAAGCTAATGGCGTAATCCGCTTCCTGACGCGCTTCTTTTTCGTCGTCTGCGTAGCTGTACACATAAACGCCGAAGGGCATCCCTGCTTTTGTCGCATTTTCATAATTGTTATTGAATTGCTTGTCCATCGCGCCATTTCCCGCATGGCCCCAGGCAATTCTCAGCATTGCAAAGGAGTATCCAGCATTTTTCGCTTTGCGCCAGTTATCCGCGCTGATGTATCCTTGCCATTCAGAAACATCGAAGCCTAAACCACCTGCGTATACAGCGGATGCGAATTCGGAAGCTGAGGCTCGATTAATATCAAATTGCTGCGCCTGCGTGTTGTTGTTACTATAAATTTGAAGTCTGGCATTGTCTTCTGTTGAACCGCCTGAAACGTCAAGCGCATAGCCCGTTGCACATTCAGGAACCAATGCATAATGATCAGATGATTTAACTATTAGCCATTTCTGTGCTTTTGTTCCGTTTGTTGTGTACACCTGCACATCAGCTTGACTGTTTGCACCGCCAACAACATCTAAGGCTTTTGAATTATCTCCAATATTTACAATCGTATAGGATAAATCTGCATTACGTTTAAGGATCCACCCTTGAGCATAAGACGTTGACTTCGTATTTTGTGTAATCCCATTTCCGTTGATCGTCAGTGATTTGCCGCTTTTCACATTAGTAATTCTGGATGTTATGTTATCTCCAATGTCATTAGCTTGTATGTACGAAGAAATGTCTGTTACTTTTTCAATTGTAAAGGCTTGCGCTTTTGTCCCATTCGATGTGTAAAGCTGGGCTTTGGTCCCTTCAGAAGAAGAATCGCCTGTGATATCCAAAACTCGATTTGTAGAACACTCTGGTTTTAAATTATAAGACGACCCGTTTTTTTCAATCTTCCATCTTTGGGCCTTTGTATCATTCGAAGAATATGTTTGGATGGCGGTTCCGTTAACATCCCAAGCCCCACTTACGTCTAATACCTTACCGGATGCTTGGTTTGTAATTTTATAAACACCGTCTGTTAATTCAAATTTCCAAAGCTGCTGTTTGATATTGGCAGATGAAGCTTGAACCACTTGACTATCGCCGCTTTCTGTTAGTACCTTTCCATTTCCGGAATTTACTAATTTCGCAATAAAACCGGTGCCGACATCTGCTGTTGGCAGCTGTTGTTCATCGTTCGTCTTCTCAACATTAAAAGATTGCGCGCTTGAATTGTTCATTCGGTATAATTGGACATTCGTTCCAATATTTGAACTATTGCCCGCGATATCTACGCTTCGAGAGCCGGACATTGCCGGACGCAAAGTATACGAACCGTCATCCCGTTTTAACAAATACCATTTCTGTGCATTGGTCTGGTTGGCTGGATATGTTTGAATATTAGTACCATCCTTATCAATCGCGCCGGATACATCTAACGCTTTTCTATTTGCACAATTCGTAATCGTATATGTATTTGACGATTTATTTAATTCAAATTTCCATACTTGATTCTTAGAAATTTGTGTATTGTCAATCACAACATTAGAGCCGGCAACTGATAGTGACCGTCCTGACGAAGTCAAACGCGCGTAAAAGTTTGTTCCCAAATCTGTGGAACCATTAACGGGATTTCCAATCACAATTTTAAACTTTTGCGCAGCGGTATTATTTTCCTGGTAAAGCTGAACGTTTGTACCATTGGTATTAATTTTCCCGCCTGTGACATCCATCACTTTGTCATTAGAGCAAGCTGGCTGCAGCGTATAACTGCCATCTGATTCAAGATTTAAAGTCCACTTTTGAGCGTCTGATCCATTATCGCTGTAAATCTGAATGTTTGCACCATTTTTATCTGATGCACCGCTCACATCTAATGCTTTTTGCGTTCCTTTATTGATTATTTTGTATTGTCCGTCGCCTATTGGAATGAATTCCCAATACTGATCCTGGCTGTACTGATTGGTTTCTAAAACAATGACATTATCACTATCCCGTGATACTGCTTTATCGCCGACTAATATTTGAGCTGTGAAGCTGTCTTCCGGCAAACTTTCCGCTGCATTAACAGACTGCGGAATAAATAATAATAACGAAATAAAGAGAAGGCTTAAAATAAAAACAATATTTTTTGCCCTCAGTTTTGAAACGCTCATACAACCATCCTTTCAAAATTCGTTTTATAAAGATACATTTTTATTATACTTTAAAAAAATTTTTAAGTAAAGATTCTTCTCTATTCTTAATTATTATATTTTGCTTGAAAATAAAAGAAAATACCAATAAAATAAGATCATTGTTTAAAAAGGAGAAATTAAATGAAAAGTATTAAGTCCCTCTATTTAAAATACAAAGAAATTATCAACTATTTAATTGTCGGCGTATTGACAACAGTTGTCAGCCTCGGTGTTTATTATATTTGCACTGTTACCTTTTTAGATCCAAAAAATGCTTTTCAATTGCAGGTGGCTAACGTCATTTCATGGATCTGTGCTGTTATTTTTGCTTATTTCACCAATCGTAAATACGTTTTTGAAAGCAAAAACCCCAATATCCTTAAAGAAGCTTCGGCTTTTTTCTTATCAAGAGTCGGAACACTATTGATGGATATGGGGGTAATGTTTATAGGCGTTACCGCCATTGGCGGGAACGACAAAATTGTCAAACTTATCTCTCAAGTCGTCGTGACCATCGGCAACTACGTTTTTAGTAAATTGTTTGTCTTCAAAAAAGGGCAGTCAAAAAATTAACGCAATTTGCTCTTTTTCTTTTCTTCAAGATCATTCAGAGTCATTTCAAATTGTCTGCGGCTGTCTTTGGCGCTGTTGGACAGCATAAGCCCCGTGAATAACGACATTAAAGAACCCATGGCAAGAAAACCCGAAACGATCAATGTTGGAAATCTCAATACTTCACCGGTTCTGAGATAAGCTCCGAAAACCGGGAAAAACAAAATCGCAGCAATGGCGACTAATATCAAGGCAATAATGCCAAAGAATCCAAAGGGTTTATAATTTTTATATAATTTTGCGATCGTTCCCAACACCCGGAAGCCATCGGAATAAGTGCTGAGTTTCGATTCTGATCCCTCCGGCCGATCCCGATATTCGATGATCTCATTTTCAATCTGCATATTGTGATCCACAGCGTGGATCGTCATTTCCGTTTCAATTTCAAAGCCTTCTGACAAAACGGGGAAAGATTTAACGAAGTTGTAACTGAAGGCACGCATCCCAGTCATAATGTCCTTAACATCACACTTGAATAAATGATTAATGCTATTTCTAACAATTGTATTGCCGAAATTGTGGAACGGTCGCTTGTTTTCTGTAAAATACGTCGAAGAGAGACGGTCGCCGACAACCATGTCAGCATTATGATGCAAAACCTTGTCCACCATTGCAGGTGCTGATTCCATCGGATAAGTATCATCACCGTCGATCATCACATAACATTCCGCGTCGATTTCTCTAAACATTCGACGAATAACATTTCCTTTACCCTGCTGATATTCATGACGGACAATCGCGCCTGCACTTTCTGCGATCTGAGCCGTTTCATCAGATGAATTGTTATCATAAACATAAATTTTAGCTTCTGGAAGAGCTCTTTTGGAGTCTTCTACTACTTTTTGAATCGTTTTTGATTCATTATAACACGGAATGAGTATTGCTATTTGGTCCATTTTTCTCCAATCTATTTATTTCTAATATTCAATTTATTAATTATATTGTTATTTTTCCAGAAAATAAATATCTGTTATTAAAACTCATTATTTTTTGTATCTTTTTCGACCACTCCTGGCGACAGCATTATCCCAATCCAGATTGGTGTACAAGCATAAACTGGGTATAAATACCTAAACAATACTACTGGCCCCAATAATAGAGTCAACCAAACAAATAACACAATTAGTGCAGGTAAAATATATTTATACCGCTTATTATAAATACACCAACTAATAATAAATAACATAATCCACACGCTTAATGCACCACTAAAGAGTTGTGAAATTACCGGTATTTTTTGATATACATTATATATTGAAATCACACGCAATCCCTTAGTTACTTTTTCCAAAAAATGAAATGTGCTACGCTGAAGTAGAAGAGGTTTACCTGGAAACGCCCAAGACGTCTGAGTACTGCTTAAATCATATTCCCAATACGGATGGAAAGCTGCTGGGTCTCGATAATTCATATCCGGATACCAGTTACCCACTGAAAGTCTGGCCCAAGCATCTAAATAATAGCCAGGATACTTCTCTCCCATCTTTATGTACAATTGAATAAATTCCTTGGGATTTTCTTTAAACGCCTTTGAATTAAATGTATTTTTTACAGAATCTGCAATTCCCTGTGATGTAATAGAATATTGCGTGCAATTTGGAACATATTTTTTTATTTCTCTCTTTTCACTTGCTGATAATTCAGTTCCAGTATGTATATATACTCTTGATAGCTGGACACAAGGGACGCTCATCATTTCATGGATCGAATCTATCTTCTTCACATGACAAGCCTTTGCTAAAGGTCCTTGATAAATTGCAAATAATACTAAAATACTGACAAATATGACACTCCAAACTTTTTTATACTTTTTCGAAAATACAATCAAGAGTATCGAAACCAACACCGTAATATAAATTCCCTGGCTTCTAAATACACTTTGAAAGAAAAATACAATAATTAATGCTATGATCCATTTAATACTCTTCAATTTTTGAGGATCTTCAATTGTATATAACAGCATTACCGTCAAATATACTACCATGGCAACATAGATAATATCCTTTGTCCCGGAAAAAGACATAATCATATTGCATGGTAAAACTGCCATTAACATAATGGTTATGATTCTAAATACTCTGCTGACATTTCTTTTGCGTAAATACAAACAGATATACGCAAAGGAAGACGATAAAATGAGCATCTGTATAATCGAATAAATAAAAAAGCCCTTTTCACAGCTTCCCAACAAATTTCCCAGCGTCCACGTGCAAAATCCCAACAAATAAGTGTGGATATATGGATGCGGTGATAGGATCTTTCCATTCATATACCAGTACAACTGATAAATACAATCATATCCGTATACTCCTGGATATGATGCTATTAATCCTAAAAACCATATTCCAAAAATAATTCCCCAGCATATAAGAAAATATTTTTTTGAATTTATTGTCTCAAATCGGTTCTCTGTTTCTATTCTAGTCTTTGGTCGAAAAGTCAATAATAAAATAATGATCGGAGTCCAAAATGGAATGCCGCATAAAAATTTAATCCAGGTTTTGATCTTTCCTATTTCTACTGTATCAAGAAGTAATATATTTCTCCCTGATACCATAAAAATAGAAAATATTAATCCCAAAACAATAGAGACAATTAATAATCTGATGTCTTTTTCTCTTTTTATTTTCTTTGTCGCTTTATTTATTAAAAATAATACGCCTATAAATACGACCAACGAATAGATGCTATTTGAAAACTCAAATAGTGAGTGATCGCTTTTTAGTGTACTATTGATAAACAGCAAGCTCGCAAAACCAAACAACAAATTTATAATATTAGAAAAATATTTATTGATGACAATCCTTTTCACAAAAATACCACTTTTTTTATATCAAACCATTATTTACAGAAAAACATTTTCAATCTAAATTAGTGTATCAACATAAACTGAATATAGATGCCAAATAGATTCTCTCTTTTATCTTTATTTCTTCATTATACCTACTTTATTCTTTTCACATTTTCAATATTACTTTCCGAAGCAATATAATGAGGCCTATTTTTCGTCTCCATATAAATTTTTGCGATATATTGTCCAATAATCCCCAAACAAAAAAGGATCAAGCCACTCATGAAAATGACAATACAAACCATAGATGCCCAGCCTTGAACGGGATCTCCTAGGGCCAGCTTTTTAACGATAATGACAATTAATGCAATCAATGAACCAATAGTTGAAAAGGCGCCAATATAAGATACCATGTCTAACGGTGCCTGAGAAAAATTGATAATTCCAGAAATAGCATATTTAAATAGTTTCCAGAAATTCCACTTCGTTTCTCCTGCAACACGTTCTACATTTTCATAAGGCATCCAATATGTTTTAAACCCAACCCATCCAAAAATTCCTTTGGAGAATCGATTATATTCTGACATCGAAACAATCGCATCAACCATTTCTCGTCTCATCAAGCGGAAATCTCTTGCGCCATCCACTACATCTGCATCAGAAACGCGGTTAATAATTTTATAGAATTTTCTAGCAAAATAGCTTCGAATTAGGGGCTCCCCTTTTCGATCTTCCCGTCTCGTCGCCACACTGTCATATTCACTATTTTCTAAAATATGAAGCATTTTAGGTAAAAGCGACGGCGGATCCTGCATGTCGGCATCCATCACCGCAACATAATCTCCCTTTGCATTGCAAAAACCGGCGTACATCGCAGATTCTTTCCCAAAATTTCTGGAAAATGAAATATATTTAACATGATCGTCACAAGAGGCAAACTTTTTGATACTTGCTAAAGTACTATCTTTTGATCCATCATTCACAAGGATCAGTTCATAGGAGCATTCTATTTTATTAAATACTTTTGTAATTTCTTCATAGAAAATTGGTAATGCTGCCTCCTCATTATAGCAGGGTACTATTACCGATATTTTAACAGACATTTTTGTTCTTCCCCCGTTTGTATACATTTTGATATCACTTAAAATACAAAGTACCTAAATTTACTTATATAAATAATCTATTTTTCTCAATACTTTTATAATTTTATTGGGTATATTAATTCAATTCATCTCTTTTTATAAATAACTATCTAAGAAATATCCTTAATATTATTTTTCTAAATAATATAATTTTTGTCCGCAATAATCATCAATTAATGAATCATGATTATAACCATTTTGCCTTTTTACTTCTTTTATTATATTGGATATGGACTCTTCATCTTCTCCATTGTGGAAACAGATCAATAGCTTCTGAGTTCTATCTCCTGATATTACGGTATCTAATCCTTTAGTGTTTCCACTATATATACAAGAATATTTAGCTTGAGTAAGATATTGCAAATGATTGACACTGCACCACCAATCTGCTGAACCACTATTTCCTTCATATATTACTAATGTCATATCCTGTTTATTTTTTTGAATTAATTCACTTACTCTTGGATAATTTCTATTATATAAAAACGTATTCTCAATATTATAAGTATTTTTACAAAATAGTAGTACAATCAAGAACAATATAACAAATGAAATTTTGGGAGTATATATTATTTTATTCCATAGAGACATAAATATATACACAAAGACAAGAGACGCGATTGGATAAAGTATCACTAAATATCGAGTTGCAATATATAAAGACGATTTAATTACAATTGCAAAAACCCCAATGATAATTATTATAGACGCAATAATTGCAAAATAACCAATTCTCAAATCTAGATTTTGAATGTTATTTTTCTTATTAATAAATAGCTTAGATTTTTTGTGTTTTTCTCTAACTATTATTAACAAATTAATCAGCAACAGTCCAAGTATAATCAAAAAAGTAACTTTTAGTCTATTTCCAAACAGATCAAACTTAATGATATTAATATAATCCTTAATTTTTAACCAGTATTCTAGTCGCGTTGCTTTTTGAAAATTTGAAATACCTTGTGTTCCTGTTTTTCCAAGCATTTGTGGTATCATTGCCGGAAAAGTTATAACAGACAAACCTAATACAAGAATATATCCTAAAATATATTCTAGACATAGCTTTGTTGATTTACTATCTATTATTAAATAAACCACTGTACATAAAGAAAGAAAAAACTGAAAAAAAATAAAATAATATTGAGTTAATATTCCACAATATCCCACTAACAATATCAAAATAAGATTTTTTATTGTTTTCTTTTCTAACAATACTAAATGGAGATAAAAAGAAATAATTCCCCACATGGTTAACATTGCATACATACGTATAAACAATACGTTATTGATATTACCCCAGGAAAATCCGAAAAAGATCAAAACTGCTGCGGTCATCCATCTATTTGAAAAAACCTTATTTGATGTTTTAGCAAGAAAAATTTGAGTAATAACAAAAAAAATAATATTTAGAATTATTCCTTGCCATTTATTTAAACTCGGACTTACAAAAATTGAACAAATAGTATGAAGTACAACGTAATAAAATGGAGGATGGACATCTTTTGATTGATTATAAAAAACTGATCGATATATAAATCTATGGTTATTAGTTACATTAACTCTTGTAATCCAAAACTTTGAATTTAGTACCTTGTTGATATTCGATTTCGAAACATGCCCTACGAAAGGCGAATAATAACTATTTGCTAAATTAAATGAGTAATTTTCATCTCCAAAGAACCCATCTTTCTGTATTGCAAAATGTACAACAGCAATAATCTGCACTACTATTATTAGGCAAAAAAATAAAACAAAAAATGTATTTTTATTGTCTTGTAAATATTTTTTAATATTTTTTTTCACAAATTAATTCCTTTTTATTCAGCGCTAATCTAAAAATATTAGAATTGATTTTTTATAAAGAATTCTTCTCTACTATATATACTACACTAAAAAGATATACAAACATTCCTCATTAAAGATATTCTAACATGATTTTTTAGATCTTAATAGATGAAAATTCATACAAAACCGAATCATCAATAAAATTATAAACAAAATCAAAAATTATACTTTTAGCCTCTATTTGTTGCACTGGTACATTTTACAAATATTACTAAAAGAATTTTTAATTAATGAAACTTCTATTATCTACCGAATGACTGCTCCATTCATTGAACTTGGCATTACAATTATGATTACGGAAATAATCAGGAAAATTTCTGTAATACAGAGAATTCTCCTCTAATTAAGTCAAATACATTGAAATAGTCAGTTTTCCTTGATTAAATTTTTGAAACTAAAAAATTAGTCAAAACCACCGGCTGAGCCGGTGGCTTTTTGATTATCCTCGTTCCTCTTGTCGAATCCTTTGCTAAAGCACTTCAATACAAAATTGGCAAAATCCAAAATGGGTTTTGCCAACAGAATTCATCTACTAAAGATTATATAATTAATCGGTCCAAACTACTCTTGTTTTTAAACTATCGTTTATCTCTTTATAGATTATTATCAAATGTTAATATACTTCCAATTACTGGATTATTGTTTTGTTTATATCCATATAGCAGCTTTTTTGTTGCTTGTCGTTCTACATCGAGTTTTCGAACAACTAGCAAAATGCCGTCTGCGCTTTCCGCGATTTGAAAGGCATCAGCGTATTCATCTGTTGAAGGTGTATCGATAATAATCCAATCGTAATCTAATTCCTGCATATCCTTCTTGAGAAATTCAAAATTAATAGTTTTTGAACTGTTTTCTTTTGATGATTGAATAACATCAAAATGATTTTTATATGTATAAATACATTGATCAATGGCAACTTGAGGATCCAAAAAATAATCATTTATTTTATTTTTTACCTGAAATTTTAGAATCAGTTCAAAAGCTGGATGATGTAAATTAGCTTCTACTAACAATACTTTCTGTCCCATCTCGCTCAATGTCAAAGCCATATTAATTGCTGTTGTTGTCATACCTTGTTTGCGTTTTGAAGCGCTTAACATAATAACGCTATTTCTTCTTTTTGAATCAAAGCAATTATTATTAAGTAAGCCTGTGCATAATTTTCGATATGATTCGCGATATCGAATATTATGTGTATTAATCAAAAGTGTTTCTTCAGCAGTTTTTGCCTTGTCCTTCCCTAATTTAAAAAAGCTCATTTTATCTCCTCTTTGAATCGATTGTTGGAATATTACCTAAAACCGGAATTTCAAGATTTTCTTCTATCTGCTGACTATTGCGATAACAACGGTTTGTAAAAATCCGGATTAGTATATAGCCTACACTCAAAACAAATCCCAAGGCAGCGCCAGCAACAGTGTATTTCTTTGTTGAAGAATGAACAGAAGTTTTTACAGTGTGGCCTGCTGTTTCAATGGACTCAATCATATGAAGATTATCCTTTGCAACTGTTGGTGCAGCCTCTTCAATAAGTTTTACCATCCGATTTGTTTTTTTTCGATTTCCATTATTATATTTGATCGCTAAAACATGTGTTAATGATCTGTCATTATCTTCGTCTTTAACATTAATGCTAATATCTTTCAAATCAGATTTTTTAATTGACTTTAAATTAATATTTTCTTCTTTATAATACTCTGGTGTTTGAAGTAACGCTTCAAGGCTATTAGCTATTGAACGCTTAGTAATATCTGGTTGTTCAGGGCCATATGGCATGTTGACAACAACGCTAACCGTTCCAGAATAAGAAGTTGCTCTTCTTGATCGACTTACCCCATATCCTGCTGCAGCAAACACAAGAATGCAAACTATAATTGGAAGCCAGTTATGAAAAATAATTTTCCAAATTGTTCGCGAATCAATTGACACCTCATCTACATATTGTTTGTTTATATTTTCCATTTTATTCCTCATCTCTCATATTTTATATGTAACTTATTTTTTATTATTCTAACTATTTCAATCATCAAAGGTTCTTTCGCAATAACAAGAACCAATGTGTACACGCCAAAAAACAAAACTACCGAAATAACTAATACAGCAAACGCATGAAAAGCAAAACGCTTAATCCACAAAGATGCCACTGCAGATAACCCCAATGCCAGTAAAACTTTTCCATAAGGTAGTTTTCTAAAAATCGGTGCAACTTCTTTCCGAAGAACGTGATATTGCACCACCAAAACTACAAACTCTGCAGCTAATGTGCCAATGGACGCTCCAGTCGATGCCAATCTTGGAATTAAAAGCATGTTAATTCCAAAATCCGTAACAGCCCCTGCAATCTCTGAATACAAGACGTATTTTTCTTTTCCCAAAGGAACAAGAATCTGCAGTCCCAAAATATTAGTTAATCCAATAAAAATGATCGTCGGCTGAATCCACTGCATTGGTAAAACCGCCCCGCCATAAGCTGGGCCGGATAAAAAGCGAATGCCCTCATTGGCAAACAGAATAAAATATAATGCTAAGGGACAAGCCACAATCAGTACAAAATCCAAAGCCTTCGATGAAAGTCTGCGTAAATCTGCCAAGTCTCCTTTTTCTACATAATAGGACGCCCGCGGCAAAAGAACAGCACCCAACGATGTTACAATGCTGACTAAAATCCCTTTAATTTTGACTGCTGCATTGTAATAACCTACATCTGTATCGGTCTTCATAAATCCGAGCATGACTGTATCCAAATTGGTATAGACCGTCGTTGCAATAGACATCGCGAAAAAAATCAACACTGGTTTCAAGTGCCGTTTTAATTGATACCCGCCAATGGGATGCATGTAGATGTGTTTACGTGCGTTGATAAAGTTCAGAATACTGGACGCCGAAGCCGCAAAAATCGAAATGGCTCCATAGATCAAATAATCGCTTTTCTGGTGAATAAACGCGAACATCGCAATTAAAGCGATGAACTTAAAAATAATCGACCTGACGGTAATATAAGTATATTCTTCTAATCCCCTATACATCCACTCAATGCCGATGCAAGTAAAAATAATATTGAGTGAGATGATCAGATATAACGTTCGATCACCTTGAAATCTCGGAACAAAGGCCAAAGTAAAAAATAATATTACATAGGCAACCACACTCATTATGAAATTAATAAATAACAATTCGTGTGTCACGCGGGTTAGCTCCATTTTATCGTCGCGGACTTGCGCGCAGCGGCGAACGCCGTATGTTGGAATGCCCAATTGTGCAAACATCGTAAAATACGTGATTACCGACGTCGCAAAAGATACTTTTCCTGTTCCGACTGGCAGTAAAATTCTGGAGACATACGGAAATGTAATGAGAGGAAATATAAATTGCGACATCGTCAAGATGGCATTCATGACGAAGTTTTTCTTAATTGATTTTTGTTTTGGCATAAAATAATAGATCCCTTGTAATTAACTGTTTCTATATTTGATTCGATAAATAAAAGGCCTGAGTACATATGGAGCAATAATTAGCCAAAAAGTATTATAGTAAACATTAATAATTAAATCATCTATAATCCCATGAAGCGCTAAAATTGAGCAGATCATTAACATATACCAATCTCTTTTTTTGTAGGTTTGATACATTGCAATAGTCATTAAAATAATAATTAATACTGTAAAAACCCATCCAAAATCCTGAAGAATTTGAATATACATACAATCAACATAATTATATACTCCATTTGTAGAAGTTAAATCACGTTTTCCTTTTTCATTTAAGCCATTTCCAGACATTTCAATAAATTCACCGAATGGCTTTACTCTATTTTCTTTTAACGAATTTTGTCCCAATTCTAGACGATCACCTAATGCAATGTTAACTTTTTTTTGTAAAGCGGAACTATCTGAATAAGATAGTGTTATTCCTAAACTGATAAATAGACATAAAACATATGAAAATATAAGAATTTTTGCGAAATGGACTCTCTTTCTTTTTTTTCGGCTTGGTTTCTTTTTTATTATTGATGCACGAATTTTAAATCCTATCACACAAATCATCATTAAGATAAATAATCCAAAAGCTAATCTTGACTGAGTAAAATAAAACATTAAAGAGTTAATCAAAGAAAGAAAGATTACTATTCGCCATTTCATGTTCTCCCTTTGAAGCCAAATTAGCAACGCCGAAACATTAAACAACAAAGTTGCAGGAAATAAAGAATACTTAAACCCAAGATAATATCGAATTCGATCACTTTTTTCAATATAGTTATCAATAATCCCCAAGACACTACTAAAAATAACCAAAAATAGAAGAATTCCCTCCAACTTTAGTGTAAATTCTACAATTTTTTTAAATTCAATATTTCTAGCAGAAAAACACAAAATCATCAGCCAAAAGAGGTGATTCATAATAATGTCGCTATTATGGGTATAATAGGTGATTCCCGACACTAATACAACAACAAAAGCAGCTACAAAACCTCTTAGAACAGTTTTTATATTATAGCACTCTTTAATCACAAGTAATAAAAGTGAAAAAAATAGAAACCATTTATAAAGACCATCTCCATATTGAATCGAGAAGAAAGAACAATGCCAAATCGAAGCAAATAGATATAAGCCATATGCAAAAAAGAAAATAAACTCATTATATTCAATTTGTTTTGTTCGAATTATAAATTGTTGCGGCTTTATCTGCATTTTAATATTCCACTTCCTTCTAATCATCTGTTATTTGTGGCTATTACTCTTTTTCGGTCATGCTAATGATTAGACGACGCAAAGATTCTTTTAGACCAACAGAAGCTTTCCATCCTAGTTTCCTTATTTTTTCTGTCGAAAGATTCATGTGTAATGTTGGCGCATAACCGTAAATTTTAGGATCTTTCTCTTTTATAACTACTTTAATAGAAGAATCTTTATCAAGTGCTGCAACCATTTGAGCCATTTCATAAATAGAGCAATATGATGATTCATTCGCAACATTATAAGCTTCTCCATTTTCCCCTTTTAACAAGACCGTAAAAATAGCTGTGGCTGCATCTGCTGTATATAAATAAGATCGTTTTGTTTTGCCTGCAGTATTTAAAACAATATCCTTATGTTCAATTTGACATCTTGCAAATTCTGCAAAAACACGACCATCATAATAATTTACCCCTGGTCCAAAAGTTTGTGTTAAGCGAACAATTCTAACAGGTAATTGATATTCACCACTATATGCAATACACAAATTTTCACACATTCTTTTGCTTTCAGGGTAGCAGGTCCGTACTTGTGTTGTATCCAAATTAGTCCCATGCGTTTCTGAAATTTTTTCATCTGTTTGAGGTGTTCCATACACTTCCATTGATGATAGATACACAAAACTTTCAACTGGATTAACTCTTGCAAATTCAAGAATATTTTTTGTACCCGTTATGGCAATGTCGATTGTTTCAACCGGATATTTAACAAATGATTTACTAGAAGTTTGACTTGCTGCGTGAACAATCAAATTGACGCCAAGGTTTTCAGATTTCAATTGGCAAATATCAGTAATTAAATAATGAAAATCAGATGTCTCTTCACCAAAAATTTTTTCCGCTTTTTTTAAATTTCTTACACACGCAATAACGTTAATTTTTTTTATATTTTTCTTATTATAATAAAGGAGGCTCTTTACTAATGTTTTCCCAATTAATCCAGTCGCACCTGTTATTAATACTGTTTTACCCGTAAGCTTGTCAAGATTGCAAAAATCAATAATATATTGAAAATCATTTTTCATCTATTATTCCCCTATTTTTCTGGTTGCCACCCTGGCTTATATATTGGATGAATACCAGCCCGATTATTAGCAGCATCTCGATAGGCCGCTTTTAATTCTTTCTTTAAAACGGGCGGATTCTTTGAAAAAATAGAAGCGTCCCGTAAATATCTTCGCCAATATCTAAAAAAATAATACCGCTTCGGAAAATTGTATTTTATCATAAGTAGGTCATTTCTTACTTTATAGTATCTGCCCCAATTGATTACCTTTCTATCAAAAGGCGGTGTATCATGATCAATAATAGCTGATGGAACGCAAAAAATTTTACCCTCTCTAGCAATTCGAATTGAATGTTCCTGATCATCACAATAGATAAAGAATTCTTTTCGATCGAGGCCAACCTTCTTTAAAACACTAGATTTTATCATAGCGCCAACATAGGAAAATATTTCTATCGGAAAAGCCTTTTTTTGATATTCTTCTGCTGTCGAAGGGAAGATTTTGACCTTCAGTTTAGTTTGTTTCATGTGATTTCGATGCCACTCATGGACTTTTCCTTGATTATAAACAGCGCAACATAAAGCGGCTATTTCATTTTGCTTTTCAGGAGTCAAACCCTGATAATAATCTTTTAGGTTTTTCAGCGCATTTCGTCTCGGATATGCATCATCATCTGAGACCCAAATCCAATCAGAAGATAATTTTAAAGCTTCTTGCATTCCAGCATAAAACCCACCTGCACCACCAGTATTAGAATCTAGATGAATTACATGTCTTTTTATTTCTGCAGGTTCAGCTTTCCATCGATCTAAATATTCTTTTGTCCCATCAGAACTACAATTATCCACAATTAATATAAAAGCTGGCTTGAAAATTTGAGCTTCATAATGCTGAATTGCAATTTTTAGTTTTTCTAATCTGTTAAAAGTAACAAGAACAATTCCAATATTCATCAAATTAATCTCCTATTCGAATATTTGTCGATTCTCCCTTGCATCTGATATTGCCCTGAATGTATAGAAATCTTCCGGTGTGGTGATTTTTATATTTTCATAACTGCCTTCCACAATGTATATTTCGCGCCCATAATCCCGCATTAATGTGCACGAGTCGATAGCATCCGTATAACCATCAGCAATTGCTTGTCTTTCAACCGCTAATATATCATTTAAAATAAAACTTTGGGGTGCTTTCGCAATCAAAGACTTTTCTCTTGGCACAACATCACCAACTTTTTTACCATCCTCACGTAAAATCACAGTTTCCTTTACCGGCGCACAAGTCACAGCAGACCCATTTTTTCTAACGCTCTGTATATTATTTGTAATAGTTTTTTCGTCAATTAAAGGGCGCACACCATCGTGGATTAATACAATGGTGTCATCTAAACCATAGACCTCTTTTGCCGCCTTTAAGCCACTATAGATTGACATCTGACCTGTTTCACCGCCAGGAACAATTTTTCCTATTTTATCTAAACGATATCGGTATGCCATTTCTTGCATATACGGTATCCAACTCTCAATGCAAGCAACAATAATTCCATCTATTTCAGAATGGTTCTGAAAATGCTCAATAGTATGCACAATGATCGGTTTGCCATGAATCATTAAAAATTGTTTTGGTCTGTCTTTTGTGTGCATTCTTTCGCCCGTACCGCCAGCAAAAATAACAGCAATATTCATTTTTATAAAGCTTCTTTCTATTATTTCGACCCTTTAATCCAAACATCCATATCATGAGTCTCTCTTTTATTTTCCGGAGGAAGTTTCATATAATTCCCGTAAAGGCCTGTTAAATAAGAATCCCAACACGACATAGATTTAAAAGTATGTTTTTCAAAGGTAACATCAACTTGCTTTTCAAACTCACCTTTGTTGACTCGTTCTCCTACTCCATAGAGACCCCATGTAATTGCACCGACATAGTTAGCTTTTTCGTAAGGTACCATCGCTGCAATTGTCCGAATTTTTTTTATACAAAGCTCAGGCGGATAAAATTTTCTTACAAATGCTAAATATAACGGTTTAAAAGTCTTTTTTAGAAAAGTCTTTCCTTCATTTGGCTTTGCTTTTGAACTTGACAAAAAATCGCGATATTTGCCAACTTCTCGATATATTTTTTTAACTTCGTTAATATCATCTGGAAGGCCATCATAAGGAAAAACATCGACCCAAAGATTAGAATTTTCTCCATCCTCAAGATATTTACGTTTATAGACGGTTCGCTTATCAAATATTTTCATAAATGGGAAATCAAAATTACCATCTTCAAAGCACGCCATTGATAAATAATCAGGTAATTCATTTGCTTCATGGTAAAGCTGAATAAATTTTTGATAATCAGGTCTAGGCATTCCTACATCAATATCATCATCCCATGGAATAAAACCGTGATGACGAATTGCCCCTAATAGTGTTCCACCCGTAAGATACACTTTTAAATGATGCTTGTCACAAAATTTTTGAAATTGAATTAATATATTAAGTTCTACTTCTTGTATTTCTTTTCGTGTCAACTTTTTCATTTATATTCCTCTGTTACCTCTACTGTCGATTCTCTTTTTTCCAGTTTTGCCTTGCTCTAATTGAGTAAATTTGAGAAGCTAGACGATATTGTTTCATTTTAATCAATAAAAAAGGCAGCATTCTAGGTGAAAAACATTTTCGCAATTTCACTTGTCGGATGGCATGAGTAAAAATCGGATCTGCTAAAATGCCTTTCATTGTTTTGATTTTACTATCACACGTGTCGGGATTATTTAAAGAATAAACTTCGCGGACCATCATGATATTAAAGTGCATCAAGATATAATAATTATAGGCTTTTTTTATTTGAATTGATTCATGATTTATTAATCTTTGAGTCGAATACAACGCATCAATATACTTTTTTGTTTTATCTCCCGAAAATGTTCGCATGACAGAATTTGGATTGAGCGTATAATCATACACCAATTCAGGGCAAAGGCAAATCGACTGAATAAAGCGCAAATAATTTAAAGTGAAATCGCTGTCCTCTGCAAAAGAAAGGCGCTTATTAAACCTCACGTCATTTTCTTTAACGAGACTTGCCCTAAACAATTTTCCCCAAGCCTGCATATACTTCGTTGGATTTGCAATCATCTGAGCTTTTATGCTTTCAATTTGTTCTTTTGAAAAGAACTGACGTTGCTGCGATACTGGCCGTTTCTCATCCCCTGCAATGTGTCCATAACAATACAAATCTGACCGATCTGTTTTTGCGTCCGCTATCAAAACATCTATTTCTTTTTTATTAATTGAATCATCTGCATCAACAAAAGAAATATACCGCCCACTTGCGTGCTCAATGCCACAATTTCTCGCGTTTGAAACTCCCTTTTCAGATTGAAAAAGCAATATATTATTGTATTTATTCTTTTCTCGTAGATTCAAAGCACGTTGATAGGTTTGATCAGTGGATGCATTTTCAACAATAATAATTTCAATTTCCTTTGCGTGAGCTTCGGATACCAAGCTGCAAACCGCTTTTTCTAACGTCTTTTCATTATTGTGACAAGGAATGATAAATGAAATCAATGGCTTCGACATTAAAAACTTCCTTCATACCTTTTATGGAAAAATTTTGCCTTCAAAAAAGCGCCGCCTTTTTTAAACCAATTGGTTTTTTCCATATTGGCGTAAGGCAGTTCCTTTATTTCAGCTTGGTCGATTTGTTTCGTTTTGACCTGATACTGCAGCCAAACATTAAAAATAATTTCACTGATTCGGCCAGGATACCGCTGCTGAAAAACCGACAACTGCGAACTGTCTATTTGCTTTTCAAGTTCAAATAAAATATCAAATAACCATGTGCAATATCGATCTAAATCTTCTTTGCGCATGATCATCATATTAAACATGTATCCGGATCTTTGCTGAATCACCTGATCGAACGTCTCTAAATAATCTGGATATTTTTCGGAAATTATCTCGCGGGTTTTGTCTAGCTGTTCGATATAATGTGTGTGTGCATAATGAGATGCCAAAGTTTCGATATAATAATGTCTTTTCTGAGGTACAAAAATACGGTATTTATTCAAATCAGAAGCAATCTGTTGGTAAGTTAAGATTGAATCAAAACGATTCTTTGGTTTTGTACCATCGGTAAAGTGACGCCTATAATGAACCAGCCCAATATAATCCGATTTTAAATTTTTCCAAGCCCAATATAAACCAGTCAGTTCACAATATCCTCCATTTTTTTTTGAGATATTTTTACCAATATTATCCTTCATATAGCCAAGGTCAAGCGGTTTACCTTGTCCATCTGTTTTCCCTTCCGCGCCAACATGAAGCGGAAGATACATAGGATCGTCAGGCATGCGATATTTTTTATGTGTCGCTACAACGATCTGAATGCGTTCATTGACATCTTTCATGTTCGTATTCTCCCACTTATTATTCTGCACCTTCATGGCTGAAAACCACTTTGATTGTCTTCAGTATTAATTTAAAGTCCAATCCCAAACTCCAATTTTCGATATAATACGCATCTAATCGCACAACTTCTTCAAAATCCGTGATGTCCGACCGACCGGTCGCCTGCCACATACCGGTCAGTCCCGGTTTAGCCGCCAGACGTTTTAAATGATGCATATCGTATTGCTTGTATTCTTCAAGTGTTGGCGGGCGCGTGCCAACCAAGGACATGTCCCCTTTGAGCACGTTAAAAAACTGCGGCAGCTCGTCAATACTCGCCTTCCTTAAGAAATGGCCAATCGGAATGATCCGCGGATCGTTGTCCATTTTGAACATCAATCCAGACATTTTGTTCTGCGCCATCAGTTCCTTTTTGCGTTCTTCCGCGTCCGGGTACATCGTCCTGAACTTGTAAATTTTAAAGGTTCTGCCGTTTCGGCCGACGCGTTCCTGAGCAAAGAAGATCGGTCCCGGCGACTGATGCTTGATAATCGGTCCGAAAATAATCAAAGAAATGCCAGTAAAAATCAAACCGACCAGTGCGCCAACAATATCGGTCAAGCGCTTGATGACCAGTTTCCACTGCGGCACCGCGCTCATACTCGACGTCATCACGCTGAGCCCGCCTAATTTGTGAAAGCTTTGATTCGGGATTTCGTCACTGAACTGCGGCATGGCCACGTGAACCGTCAGCCCGGCATTGACAAACAGCTTAATCAACTGCTCCGCCGACTGGTTTTTATTGTCAATATCGAGAAAAATCTCGTCGACGATGTTTTTCCGTACGTATTCAAAAACGGTACTCATTTCGCAGACGATCGGCACATCGTGAAAGGTTGCGCCCACCTGATCCTTGACATCGTAGAAAACCAAACCGCAAAGATTGTAGGGTCTGTAAAAATTCTGCTGAAGGTTATTGACCGCAGATTCCGCGTTTTCTCCCGTTGTGATCACGAGCATCTGGCGTTCTTTTTTTGATGCCCGGATTCTCCGCCGCACCAGCCGCTTCCAAAGCACACGTTCTGTGTAATTGAGGACGATGGTCACCGGAATCATCGATACGATAATCACTCGAGAATAGTAGTAGGAGTTCTGCATCAAAAACATCCAGAAAATCAACAGCATGATCGTCACAAAGGTATGGATGCAGACCGACTTAAATTCCACGTACCGGTCCCGATATACAATATTGCTGTAGGTCGACGAGAAAAAAGCCGCGATAATGTGCGCAGGGACAATCGCAATCGCCATCCGCTTGTAAAGCGGTGGAAACGGGAAAAAGACCCCTATCCTATAGGCGTAAACAATAAAAAAGGAGAGTTCAAAAAACACCAGGTCCAGCAGCAGAAAATCCAGATGCTTGACCCAGCTGCTCGTTTTTCTTTTGTACATGTATACTCCGATCTAAAAATTGTCTATTTAATGGTATGCGTGTATTATATCACGGCTCGAATTAAAATCAAAAAATCAATTTAATCTGTTGTTAAGCCTTATTCGTCGGCAAGTCCTTTGTCCCGAATGACTTGGATCACCGAATCAACGAGTTCTTCGCACTGCGCCTTGGTCTCTGCTTCCACCATCACGCGGATGAGCGGTTCCGTCCCAGACGGTCTGACGAGAATTCGGCCGGTATCACCCAACAGATCGGCGACACGCTGCACGGCCTGTTTGACGTCCGGATCATTCTGCGCGGCCTCTTTGTCCGCGACACGGACGTTTTTCAAGACCTGTGGATAAATGTAAAGTGGCTCGACAATTTCAGAAAGTTTTTTCTTCTGACCGATCATAGCCTGCATGATTTTCAAACTAGTCAGAATACCATCGCCCGTGGACGCGTACTTCGAAAAAATGATATGCCCCGACTGTTCGCCGCCGATATGGCAACCATGCTTGGACATGTATTCGTAAACGTACTTGTCGCCAACCTTGGTTTTGGCGTAATCAATGCCCAGCTGATCAAAGGCCTTGTAGAGCCCAAAATTAGACATCACCGTCGTCACGACTGTGTTGTTGACGAGCTTATCCCGTTCCTTCATATAACGGCCGTATAAATACAAAATATGGTCTCCTGTCACGACGTTGCCTTTTTCGTCCACCGCGAGGCAGCGGTCGGCATCTCCATCGTAGGCAAAGCCCACATCCATGCCGTGTTCGACGACGTATTTTTGAAGCCCTTCGATATGAGTAGAGCCGGCGTTAGCGTTGATATTTAATCCATCTGGTTCAGCGTTAATTACGGAAACCGTCGCGCCCAAAGCGTTGA
The DNA here is from genome assembly GCF_903789625.1 of uncultured Pseudoramibacter sp. NCBI lineage: Bacteria > Bacillati > Bacillota > Clostridia > Eubacteriales > Eubacteriaceae > Pseudoramibacter > uncultured Pseudoramibacter sp. Next base: position 201,393 of record NZ_CAIFFF010000002.1, read on the forward strand.
AAACCGACGGCGCGATATTCCAGGCTGAGCCGTTGGCACAGTCCAACGCCACTTTGATGTCCTTGAAAGAGTACACGCCAAGGGAAATCAGATAACCGATGTAACGGTTGCGGCCCGACGCGTAGTCGATCGAACGGCCGATCTTATCCCGCTTCGCTTTTGGGATTTCGCCGCCCCAAGATTTTCCGAATACCGTCAAATTACCGTCGATATAGGCTTCAATCAGATCGATCACTTCCGGATCCATTTTTTCGCCGTTGTGATTGATCAATTTGATCCCGTTGTCGTAATACGGGTTGTGGCTGGCCGAAATCATGATGCCGCAGTCGAATTGATCCACCCGGGCGATATAAGCAACCGACGGCGTCGTGGTGACGTGCAGAATATACGCATCGGCGCCGGACGCGACAATGCCGCCGACGAGCATCGATTCAAACATGTAGCTCGAACGTCTCGTATCTTTGCCGATGACAATCTGCGGTGTGGTCGCGTCACCTTTTTGTCTGCGCAGTTCGCCGTAATACCAGCCTAAGAAACGTCCGATTTGGTAAGCGTGTTCCGCATTGAGCGTCACATTTGCTTCTCCTCGGAAACCGTCAGTCCCAAAATATTTTCCCATTGTTCCTTGTCTCCTCGAATCTTAAACCTTACACAATGACAAAAAAACTCCGAAGCCTCAGCCTCGGAGTTTTTTATGTCAATTATTCGCCCATCTGTTTGGCAACTTCTTCAGCGAAGTTTTCCTGCTTCTTTTCGAGACCTTCACCCATTTCGAAGCGGGCAAAACGACGAATCTTGACATTTTCGCCAATGTCCATGATCTGTTCCTTGACCAAATCGCCAATCGTCATGTCCGGATCCTTGATGTAAGGCTGATCCAGCAGGCAGATTTCCTTGTAGAATTTCTTCAGTCGGCCTTCTACCATTTTTTCAACGATTTTTTCCGGCTTACCTTCGTTCAATGCCTGAACCTTCAGAATTTCGCGTTCCTTCGCGACTTCTTCTTCCGGCACGTCATCTTCGCTCAAGTATTTCGGATTTGCTGCTGCAATGTGCATGGCAACGTCCTTTGCGAAGCGCTGGAATTTATCAGTCTGTGCGACAAAGTCGGTTTCGCAGTTGATTTCGACCATTGCGCCGATGCGGCCGCCCATGTGAATATAAGAAGCGACAACGCCTTCAGCTGCAATTCTGTCAGCCTTTTTAGCGGTCTTCGCCATTCCCTTTTCACGCAGGATGACGATCGCTTTTTCCATATCGCCGTCGGCTTCGGTTAAAGCTTTTTTGCAGTCCATCATGCCGGAACCCGTTTTTTCGCGGAGTTCCTTAACCATCTGTGCTGTAATTTTCATTGAATTGTTTCCTCCAATATCAAGTGAGAAGCTTATTCTGCGTCTGCTGCTTCTTCAGCTTCCGCTTCTGCTGCAGAAACTGGAACATTTTCTTCCTGTTCTTCTGCCGGTGTCTGTCCCTGTTTGCCTTCGATGACCGCGTCGGCCAGAATGCGAAGGATTAATGCGATGGCGCGGATTGCGTCGTCATTGCCTGGGATGATGTAGTCGACATCGTCCGGATCGCAGTTGGTATCGACAATGCTGACGATTGGAATGCCGAGCTTCTGTGCTTCGCGGATCGCGATGGCTTCCTTCTTGCAGTCGATAACGACAATGGCGCCCGGCATGCCGTCCATGTCTTCAATCCCGCCGAGGAACTTCTGCAGTTTTTCGCGTTCGCGGACGAGACCGATGACTTCTTTCTTCGGCAGTAAATCAAATGTGCCGTCTTCTTCCATCCGTTTCAGATCTTTGAGACGGTTGATGCGTTTATTGATGGTTTCCCAGTTGGTCAGGGTGCCGCCGAGCCAGCGGTGGTTGACGTAGTATTCGCCGCAGCGTTTTGCTTCAGCTTCAATACTGTTCTGCGCCTGTTTCTTTGTACCGACGAATAAAATGTGTTTGCCGTCAGCAGCTAAATCGCGGACGAAATTGTAAGCGTCGCCGATCATGGTGACCGTCTGCTGTAAATCGATGATGTAGATCCCGTTTCTTTCAGTGAAGATGTAGGGTTTCATCTTCGGGTTCCATCTGCGTGTCTGATGGCCGAAATGGACACCAGCTTCCAATAATTGTTTCATTGTGACAATAGCCATTTTTGTACCTCCTGGTTTTTCTTCCACTTCCGTCTGCGGAGCGCGCGACTCAAAGAGCACCAGCGCATTCCTCAGGAAATGTGTATATTCACAACTTGTACAGTATATCGTAATCCTGTGGGCTTTGCAAGTTAAATCAAATATTTTTCGTAGCTTTTTTCGTTATCCTTCGGTTTGAACACCGAATCGACGTAGGCTTTTGTAACGGTGAAGGTGTCTTCGTCGTAATCGCTGGCGTAGAACGAAATTTCTTCGAGCAGTTCTTCAAAAACGGTGTGCAGCCGGCGGGCGCCAATGTTTTCGTCTTCTTCATTCTGCTGGAAAGCAATTGCCGCCACTTCCTTCAGCGCCTCTTCTTCGAATTTCATTTCGATGCCTTCGGTGCGCATCAGGTAGGTGTACTGCTTGACGATCGCGTTTTCCGGCTGAGTCAGGATCTTGACAAAATCCTCTTCGGTCAGGCTGTCCAAATGCACGGACACCGGGAAGCGCCCTTGGAGTTCAGGGATCATATCTTCGACGTTGGCGACGTTAAAGGCACCGGCGCCGATGAACAGCATGAAATCCGTTTTAACCGGTCCGTATTTAGTGTTGACCGTACTGCCTTCAACGATCGGCAGAATATCGCGCTGGACCCCTTCTCTCGAAACGTCCGGACCGCCGCGGCTGGCGCCGTTGTCGATGATTTTATCAATTTCGTCGATGAAGATAATGCCGTTCTGTTCCGCTTCGCGAATCCCCGTTTCGTTGACTTCGTCCATATCGATCATCTTCTGGGCTTCCTGATTGGCGAAAGCGTTGCGGGCTTCTGAAATTTTCATGGTCCGCTTTTTCTTTTTCTTGCCGCCCGGCATCAGCCCGTCGAAAATATTGCCGATTTCGATACTCATGTCTTCGCTCATGCCGGCCATGACGCCGATAGATTTGGTCGCGTCGTCGTCGAGCTCGACTTCAATCCGTTCGTCCTCGAGCTTTCCGGCCAAAAGATCTTTGCGCAGGTCTTCACGGCGCGTTACAATTTCAGCAGATGCCTGTTCGTCAGACGCGCTGCTGTCGTCAGCCGGCTGATTGATCTGGCCGTTGCCGGACAATAGTTCAAAAGGATTGACCAGCTTTTCTTCTTTTTTCTGTTTTTTGTGCTGCGGCACGAGGACATCCAGAATCATTTCGTTGGCGCGTTCTTCCGCCTTTTCCCGAACCTCGTCCATTTTCTGCTGTTTGACCATGCGGATCGATGTCGTCACAAGGTCGCGGACCATGGATTCCACATCTCGTCCGACGTAACCCACTTCCGTGAACTTCGTCGCCTCGACCTTGATAAACGGCGCGGACACCAGTTTGGCCAGTCGTCTCGCGATTTCGGTCTTCCCTACACCGGTTGGGCCCATCAAGATAATGTTTTTCGGTGTGATTTCGTCGCGGATTTCTTCGGGCAGCAGCGAACGGCGGTATCGGTTGCGGATCGCGATAGCCACCGCTTTTTTGGCCTTATCCTGTCCGATGATGTAGCGGTTCAATTCCTGGACGATGACCCTCGGCGTCAGCTCTGCCTTCGTTCTTTTTTTAGTCATCAGCGCCTTCTCCCTGCTCGTCTAATGTGAGCACCTTGATGTGGTCGTTGGTGTACACACAGATCCCCGACGCGATTTTGAGAGCTTCTTCCGCAATCTGAGCCGCATCCAAATCAGAATGCGCTTTAAGCGCTCTGGCTGCCGCCAGCGCGTAATTGCCGCCGGAGCCGATCGCCGCGATTTCGTCATCCGGTTCGACGACTTCGCCGTTACCTGAAAGGATTAATAGCGTTTCTTCATTCATGACAATCAGCAGCGCCTCAAGCTTGCGCATCACCTTGTCTTGACGCCAATCTTTGGCCAGCTCCACGGCTGCCCGCTTTAAATTGCCGTTGTATTCTTCTAATTTATGTTCAAACATTTCACACAGCGTGAAGGCGTCGGCGACAGAGCCGGCAAACCCGGCCAGCACCTTGCCGTTGTAGAGCTTTCTGACCTTCTGCGCGGTCGCCTTCATGATGACGCTTTCGCCCATCGTGACCTGACCGTCTCCAGCGATGGCCACTTTTCCATTATGCCGAATGCCGACGATTGTTGTTGCTCTTAACATCTTCTTCTCCTTTTTCTGTCATTTTACTTTTACTGCCGCCCGGACGTTTTTCCGGCTCTCCATCGCATTGGAGACAATAAACGCGCTTGCGCTTCCCAAGTCCCTTTTGGAACATGGTGTTGCCGCAATGCGGGCATTTTTCAGCCACCGGCTTATCCCACGTCACGAAATCGCACGTTGGATAATTGCTGCAGCCGTAAAACGTCCGACCCTTTTTCGATTTGCGCTTAACTAGATCGCCGCCGCATTTCGGGCAGATGCCGCCGGTCTTTTCGAAATAGGGCTTCGTGTTTTTACATTCCGGATAATTAGGGCAGGCTAGGAACTTGCCGTACCGGCCTTCCTTGATGACCATGTGAGCGCCGCACTTGTCGCAGATCACATCGGTCACTTCTTCTTTGATTTCGATTTTGTCCGCGTGTTCCTGAGCGTGATCCAGCTCTGCCTTGAAGGGGCCGTAAAATTCCTTCATGACCTTGACCCAATTTTCCGTGCCGTTGGCTACGTTGTCAAGCTCTGTTTCCATCTTCGCTGTAAACTGCTGATCGACAATATCTGGGAAATAGTCTTCCATCATATTGGTGACTGTGATGCCCAGCTCCGTTGGCTTGAAGCGTTTATTTTCCGTTTCGACGTAGTTGCGGCTTTTGATCGTCGCGATCGTCGGCGCGTAAGTACTCGGCCGGCCAATGCCTCGTTCTTCGAGAAGCTTGATCAATGACGCTTCGTTGTAGCGAGCCGGCGGATTTGTGAATTTCTGTTCCTTGTGGATCTTTTCAAGATGGATTGGGTCCCCTTCTTCGAGCACTGGCAGCGGATTATCTTTTCTCGCCGCTGACGGCATGGCTCGAGTGAACCCATCGAACTGCATCGTGTCGCCCTTAACTCTGAATATCAAATGATCACAGGCGATATCCGCACGGGTGACATCGTATACGGCCGCCGCCATTTGACTGGCCACCATACGCTGCCAGATGAGCCGGTACAATTTATAATCCTCTGGCTCCAGCTGGGACTGCAGCTTCTCCGGCGTGTTGAACAGCGACGCCGGCCGAATCGCTTCGTGGGCGTCCTGCACGTTTTTATTCTTTTTCGCAGCGCGGTGCTGCTTGCCCAGGTATTTTTCGCCGTAATTTTCAGTGATGTATTGCTTCGCTTCGTCCACGGCCTCCGGTGCCAGACGGGTCGAGTCGGTACGGATGTAGGTCACGCGGCCGCTTTCGTACAAGCGCTGCGCGATGCTCATCGTGCGGCGGCTTGTGAAACCCAATGCCTTGTACGCCGTCTGCTGAAGGGTACTGGTCGTGAAGGGCAATGGCGGACGCTGCTGATTCTTTTTCTTTTGCACTGACGCGACGACCATGTCCGGATGCGCCTTAACGATAGCTTCCAAACGATCGGCTTCCTTTGCGTCTGGAATTTTCTTCGTTTTGCCGTCTTCCGAATAAAAAACCGCTAAAAATTGGCGGCTATCGCCCTGTTTAGACACGTCCAAATCGAGATTCCAGTATTCTTCCGGCACAAAGGATTCGATTTCCCGTTCTCTGTCGACGATGATCCGGGTGACCACCGACTGCACGCGCCCCGCACTCAACCCTCTGCGGACCTTTTTCCACAAAAAGGGGCTGATCGAATACCCGACCAAGCGGTCGAGCTCCCGTCTCGCCTGCTGGGCGTTGACGAGATCCATATCCACAGCGCGGACGTGATCGATCGCTTCGTTGATCGCCCGTTTGGTGATTTCGTGGAATTCAATCCGGCAGGGACTGTTTGGATCAATCCCTAAGGTGTTGGCCACGTGCCAGGAAATCGCTTCACCTTCGCGGTCCGGGTCAGTGGCCAAAAGCACGCGGTCGCTTTTCTTCGCGTCCTTTTTTAACTGCGCCAAAAGCTTGCCCTTGCCGCGGATTGTGATGTAATCCGGCTGGAAATCATTGTCAACATCGATGCCCAGACGGCTCTTTGGCAGGTCGATAACGTGTCCCATCGTCGCCTCAACCTGATACCCCTTCGGCAATTGCTTTTTGATCGTCTTCGCCTTGGCCGGCGATTCTACAATAACCAATGTCCGCATGGCGTACCTCAGTCGTTAGCTGGATGTTCCTTCAGCCACGTATCGCCAACGGCCTTGGCCACAGCCTTGGCCACTTCCGGATTAAACGGGTTGGGAATCACGTGTTCTTCGTCCCGTTCTTCATCAGTGACAATGCCCGCGATGGCGTAAGCTGCCGCCTGCTTCATCGATTCGGTAATGCGTTTCGCCCGGACATCGAGCGCCCCTCTGAAAATACCTGGGAATGCCAAAACGTTGTTGATTTGATTGGGATAATCGGAACGGCCAGTCCCAACGACGCGGGCGCCCGCCTTTTTCGCAAGATCCGGCATGATTTCCGGCACCGGGTTAGCCATCGCAAAGACCACCGCATCGTCATTCATCGACGCGACCATTTCTTCGGTGACGATATTCGGGGCTGACACGCCGATGAACACGTCTGCGCCCTTCATCGCATCTGCCAAATTGCCGTGCCGGTCGTTCTTGTTCGAGTGTTCTGCCAGCCAGCGCATATACGGATTAAGGTCCGGATTGTCCCTGGTCAATATGCCATTGATATCTGACATAATCAAATCGCCGACCCCCATGTTGATGAGCATCTTCGCAATCGCTGTGCCTGCAGAACCCGACCCATTGATCACAACCGTGACATCTTCAAGGCGCTTGTCGACGACGCGCATCGCGTTAATGATCCCGGAGGCGACGACGATGGCGGTGCCGTGCTGATCGTCGTGGAAAACCGGAATATCCAATGCAGCCTGCAGTTTTTCTTCGACTTCAAAACATTTCGGCGCGCAGATATCCTCTAAATTGATACCGCCGAAGGTCGGTGCGATGCGGATACCTGTTTCAACAATTTCGTCGGGGTCCTGCGTCGACAGACAAATCGGAAACGCGTCGACGCCGCCAAATTCTTTAAACAGCACGGCCTTGCCTTCCATAACTGGCATTGCCGCTTCGCCGCCAATATTGCCCAAGCCGAGGACAGCTGAGCCATCAGACAAGACAGCGACCAGATTGCTTTTCGCTGTGTAAGTGTAGACGTCATCAGGATTTTGTGCGATTTTGCGGCACGGTTCCGCGACACCCGGTGTGTAGGCGATGCTCAATTCGTCTTGATTAGTCACGGGCAGCTTCGATTCAACCGAAATTTTTCCATGATGGGCCTTGTGTACTTTTAAAGCTTCTTGCTGATAATCCACTTTTTTCTCCTTTTTTCTCTCTAATTATTGTTTCACAAATTTTTTAAATTGCTTGTAATTGTCGTTGTAAATGTCGAGATCGACGAACTGCTGACTGCCGTCGTCGATACCATCAATAAAGCCTCTCTGAGAATGCTGCCAGAACACCCATTGGTGATTGCCAGAAAGTTTCGGCGAGGTATTGGACAAATCGCAGATCCAAATCGTAATATCTTTGTAACTGCTCTTGATGTATTGGTTGTAGGTGTTGTAATTGGTATAAATGATCGGGTTTCGGCCCGTCTTTTTCTTGATTTTCTGAATTGCCGGTTTCAAAATGCTGTCGATTTTTCCCTGACTCGGCGGTGTCTTGAGGTAGGATCCGTAAAGTTCAAAGTCGATCACAGCCGGAAGCGCGTTGTCGTCTGACGGGACTGTGTTCAAAAAGTGCGCGGCCTGTTTGGCGCCGCTTTTGTTCAGCGTCAAGAAAAAGTACGCGCCGCGGTAAAGCCCCGCGTCGTCGGCACCGTCCCAATTCGTTTTGAATTGCTTGTCGACCAATGTCGTACCTTCTGTCGCTTTGATATAGGCAAATTTAAAGCCCTGATCCGCTATTTTGTCCCAGTCGATCTCGCCCTGATAGGCCGAAACGTCGATGCCGCGAACCATTTTTTTGTCATTTTGAATCGTCCAAACGACGACGGCAATGGTCACCGCAATGGCCGCTGCAACAATCAGAATCAAGATAGCCTTCCAGTGATTTTTAGCTTTCTTTATAAAAGAAGATGGTGTGCGCGGCTCGGGTATCTGCTCCATTTTAATCTCCTTTTTTCTTAAAATTCCCTGAGTTTATAATCTCAATTTTTTTAGTATAAACGCCATTCCTTAAAAAATCTTTATGTTATAATGTCTTGGATATTATTTTGCAGACTAAAGGAGATGTTCATCATGAAATGGGTTCACAATGTGGCAGCTTTTGCGCCTTCCAACCCCTACCTCGCTGATTTGGAGGAAACCACCTGGGAAGAAATCCCGAAGATTCACAAAAACGGTCAAGATTACGTCTACGTTTCAGTCAAAGACAACACAATGTACGACCGCTACATAAAAGGTGATCTTGTGATCATTAAGCTTGACGAAAATCCAGAAACCTCTGTCGTCGGCGACGCGCTGGTGCTCCTGCCAGACGATACGGTCTGTCTGAAACAGATTAAATTCGGGGCGAAAAAGGTCAAGCTGATCGATCGCAACGAGCTCGATCCAAAATCCGTCAGCTATCCGAAGGATCAGATTAAATGTCTCGGTGTCCCGACCTCCGTGATTCGCGCATAAAGAAATGCGCATAAAAAAAACAGACTTGAAAGTCTGTTATTTGCAAATGGTGCGAGAGACGGGAGTCGAACCCGTACGTACGAAGTACACACGCCTCTGAAACGTGCTTGTCTGCCTATTCCAACACTCTCGCATCGACGACTTCATTATAATAATCTTAATTCTAAAATTTGTCAAGACATTTTTTAAAAAACAGGAGATTTTATGACTAAATTTGAAAAAAACATCATTCGCTGGATCGTCATCGTCGTGATGCTGGTCTTCATTGCGATCGGCATTTACCGCGCCGTCGACAACAGGCGGCTGGTGCTCCGTGTCGAGCAGGATAAAAAAGTCATCCGCGTGCTGCCTTTGTCCAAGGATCACCGCGAGACCATTAAAAGCAAATACGGCACCAACACCATCGTCATCAAAAACGGCAAGGCCGACGTCACAAAGGCTGACTGCAAAAATCAGGTTTGTGTCAACAGCCGGAAAATTTCGAAAAACGGCGAAACCATCGTCTGTCTGCCCCATAAACTGATTTTGACTGTGGTGCCAAAGGGACAGGTTGCCGATGAAAAGTAGGACCCACCAGCTCGTCACCATCGCACTGCTGACCGCGGCGGCTGCGATTCTCGGCTACGTCGAATCGTTGATTCCCGCCTTCATTCCCATTCCCGGGATCAAGCTCGGCCTGGCCAATATCGTCACGATGTTGGCCCTCGCGCTTTTCAATCTGCCCGTCGCCTTTGGCATCGTCACCGCCCGGGTGCTCTTAACGGGGTTCATGTTTGGCAGTCTCTCGTCGATCCTCTATTCCCTTGCCGGCGGATGGATCAGCTGTCTGGTCATGGGAATGCTCACCGCGGTCAACCAAAAACGGGCGGTGCTCTTGTTTTCATTTTACGGCATTTCGGTATTCGGCGCCATCGCCCACAATCTCGGTCAGCTGATCGTGGCCTTCATCGTCATTCAAAACGTCCATCTGATTTTATACTACCTGCCTTTTCTGGTCCTCGCCGCCATTCCAATCGGTCTGCTGACGGGCTTTATTTTCGTCAAACTGCTTCCTCATCTTCCATTAAAAAAAGAGAAGAGATAAAAATCTCTTCTCAAATGGATGGCGAATGCTGTTATTCGTCGTCCTGTTTACGGTCACGAATGAATACCCTGAAGGGTGTTCCGTCAAAATCAAAGGTTTCGTTAATTTTATTTTCCAAATAACGCTTGTACGAAAAATGCATCAGCGAGCCGTCATTGACGAAGATCACAAAAGTTGGTGGCTTGATTCCCGTTTGAGAGCCGTAGTAAATTTTCAGACGGCGGCCATTTTGTGAAGGCGGTTCCTTCATCGCCACGAAATCCACGAGGGCTTCGTTGAATTTCGACGTCGGAATCCGTTTTTCGCTCTGGGCGACCACGTATTCGATCGTTTTGTAGATCTGCTCGACCCGCCGCCCCGTTTTGGCCGAAATGAACAGCATCGGCGCGTAGGTCATAAAGCTCAACGTGTTGCGGATGTCCTTCGTCATTTTTTGAACGGTTTTTTCGTCTTTTTCGATGGCGTCCCACTTATTCACGAGGAAAATCGTCGGGATGAATCGATTGTGGGCGATGCCGGCGATTTTCGCATCCTGTTCGGTGATGCCGGCACTGGCATCCACCAGCATCAGCACCACGTCCGCCCGATCGATTGCGGCAATGGCACGGATGATGCTGTAGCGCTCGACGTCGTCGTAAATTTTCTTTTTCTTTCGAAGACCCGCCGTGTCGATAAAAGTGTACGTGACGCCATCATGCTCGACCTTCGTGTCAATGGCGTCGCGGGTCGTTCCGGGAATATCGCTGACGATCATCCGTTCCTCGCCGATCAGCCGGTTGACCAGAGTTGATTTGCCCGCATTGGGCTTGCCGACCACGGCGACCTTCAAACTGTCGTCCGCATCCTGGTCTTCGTTGTAAATCGATTGGGTCCGGTCCACAATCACGTCGAGCAAATCGCCAAGGCCGAGCCCCTGCTCCGCCGAAATCGGGATCGGATCGCCGAGTCCGAGGTTGTAAAACTCGTACAGACTGCTTTCCATTTTCACTGAGTCCAGCTTGTTGACCGCGAGGACCACTTTCTTGCTGTTGCGTCTCAGCATACCTGCGACGTCTTCATCCGCCGCCGTCATGCCTTCGCGGCCGTCGACGATCATCAAAATCAGATCGGCCATGTCGATGGCCACCTCGGCCTGAGCCCGCATCTGCCGCTTGATCGTGTTGTTGGTTTTCAGTTCAATCCCGCCGGTATCCACGAGAGTAAAATGGCGGTTCTGCCACTCAGCGTCCGCAATGATGCGGTCCCGCGTGACACCTGGAGTATCCTCGACGATCGCTACGCGGTCGCCGACGAGACGGTTAAATAAGGTCGACTTGCCTACATTTGGCTTGCCGACAATCGCTACAATTGGTTTCATAATTGACCTCTATCTTATTTTTCTGGTTCATAGCCCGGCCCGTTGTCTCGGGCTGATGTGGGCAGATTCAGACAACGCTTGACAAATATTTGGCCGTCTGTCGGAACAATTTCCACTGGGCTGTCCCATTTTGCTTCCAAATCTTCAGTTGTGACATCGTCGAGAAACAAATGGGTTTGAAATTTGACCGCATTCTCCGGCACAAAATACCGATCACACAAGACTGCCTCTGGCTTTTGTTCGAGGATATCTTGCCCGGTGATCAGCCCGGAAACCGTGATGGCCTCGCCAAAAAAGCGGTTTTCGATATCAAACACCGAAAACGTCACCTCCGGCCACGTCTTTGTGATGGCCGCGCTGATGTCCCGCATCATTGGCGCCGCCAAGTGAGCTGTAATAATGCCAATGTGTGCTGGTGCTGCATTTACTTTCTCTACTTGAAGTGCTGCGATCATTTGCTCAGCCTCTTGTTTAAAGGCAGCCAGCATGCCGACGCCGTTATCCAATTGATTAAAGCTCTCGTAATATACCGCTTCCGGAATAGGAAGACCTGCCTTCAGGAAAAATTCATCCGCTGGGTACACAAAATGGGTCTGGTGCTTTTCGAGCATCTTTCTTTGAATATCCGAAATGATCGCAATGGTTTCTTTAGCCTTGTCCCGATCCACTGCGGCAATGTCCTGAAGGCCTTCCCGGTACTTCGTCAGACCGATGGGCACGACCGAGACGGTCTTCAGCTGCGGATAGAACGCTGCAAGATCGGTCAGCGTCTTTTTGAGATGCACGCCGTCGTTCCAGCCAGGACAGAGCACAATCTGCGCGTTCATCGCGATGTCGTGGTCCTTAAAAAATTGAAGCTCCTCGATGATATTGCCAGCAAACCGGTTGTGAAGCATCCTGCAGCGCAGTTCAGGCTCCGTGGTGTGGACGGAAATATTGATCGGCATGATGTGATAGCGGACGATGCGTTCCTTTTCCTCTGGACTCAAATTCGTCAGCGTGATGTAATTGCCGTAGAGAAAGGACATCCGCTCGTCGTCGTCCTTGACGTAAAGGGTGTCGCGCATACCGGGCGGCATCTGATCGATAAAGCAGAAGACGCATTGATTGGTGCATCGCCTGATCTGCCCGGCGTCCCGCTCGACAATCCCCAAGGATTCTTCTGGGTCTTTTTCGATGTCCAACTCCCAGATTTCTCCGTTTTGTTTTTCGATCGTCACGGTCAGCTCGGTATCGGCTTGAAAAAATTCGATGTCGAGCTCATCGATGACGGTGCTGCCGTCGATGGCAATCACAAAATCCCCGGGCTCAACTCCCATTTCTTCGAGAACAGAACCGGGCTGTATCCCGGGTATTTGATATTTCATGCTTGTTCTCCTTCTGAACAGTTTTCTTAATTAATGTTTTATGTCAGTGCCCGCTTGATATGGTATAATAGGGACGCTGGATCAGCAAGTCCATAAAGAGGAGTGCGCCAGATGGCAAATTTCCAACACAAAACAGAAGATAAACTTATTATATTATACGTGCTCAATAAAATCAAAACCGGATTAAGCCGCGAGCAGCTCGCTTACATCATTGTCCAAAACCTACAGATGCGCTACATCGACATCCAGGTTGACATCGACGAACTCATCGGCGAAGATCTGATTCACGACGAGAGCGCCGACGCCAAGCTTCTGATTACGCCAGATGGGTCCGAAATGGTCAAGCAGCTGGGCGACCGTGTACCAGAGTTCACGCGGGAAATGCTCTCCGCCTTTATCAAAAACAACAAATCCAAAATTTTCAAGGAAACCCGTACCGACGCCACCTACGAGGAAGTCAGTCCCGACGACTACCAGGTCACGCTGAGTCTCATCGAAAACAATATCAACTTGATGCGGCTGACTGTCTCCTGCCCAGACAAGGCCCAGGCCCTCGCGCTGTGCGATCATTGGAAGCGGCACACGCAGGAAATTTACGCGTCGGTGATGCAGAGTTTGATTGAGAGTAAGTGAGCCTATTTTTTTTACAATTCAGCCTATAAATAAAGGTCAGCGCAAAAGCACTGACCTTTATTTTATGGCCTGTTTCCCGTATTTTGCAAGGTACGCTTCGTAGCACAGCCCGCTTTTTTTCACTTTTTTCGCCAAATCCACGCCAAGGTAGCGCAGATGCCACGGTTCGTATTCGTAGCCGGTGATTTTCTCCGCTCCCTTCGGGAAGCGGACGATATAGCCGTAGTCCTGAGCGTGCGCGTCCACCCATTTGCCCGCATCGGTATTCGCGAAAGTTTGCTGAAGATCGCCTTCCAATTCTGCGCAGGTCAAATCCACAGCCAGACCGGTCTGATGCTCGCTTTCCCCCGGTTTGGAGGAGATGGCATTGGCTTTTGCCTCACCCATGCTTTGAACGTGCTGGTCGAAAATCGTCTTTTGTTCGGCGTAAGACCGGTAGCCCGAGTTGACCGACAAGGTGACGCCGTCGCGGCTGGCGGCGTCGAACATTTTGGTCAGCGCCTCTGCCGCTTCTTTTCGCAATTGGACAGGCCGTACACTTTTCAGCGACAGGCCGACTAAATCCGAGGGCACATAATCCGCCGAAAGCAGGTGATCCTTGTTGACCAGCTGCTCGATCGAGCCGCTCTCCGCCGCTTTATCGTTGAGTGTGACGACGGGGGCTGTCTTTTTTTTATTTTGGGTCTGTTGACCTTGTGATTGACTTTTGATGAAATGCAAGCTTGCCGTGCTGAGAAAAACAATCAGCATCAGCAGCCCAATGAGGAGCCATTGACGCCGCTTGAGGATGAATGCATTCCGCTGCTCTTTTCTCATATGGTTTGTCTCATTCTATGTGTTTTTTTTATTGTAACACATCCGCCGATTTTATCCAATCATCGACAAAAATGACATTTGATTGGATTCCGGCAGATCGGACAGACAGCCGAAGCTTTGCAGTTTTTCCATATTGGCCTTGTTGACGTGGGCGCGGTTCTGCATATCTTCCATCGACATAAAGGGCTTCTTCTGCGCTTCGTCGTAAATGTTTTTCGCCACCACTTCGCCGAGGCCGTCCACCGAAATCAACGGCGGAATCAGCGCGTCGCCTTCGACTCTAAAATATTTGTAGTGCGATTTGTACAAATCGACATTGCCGAATCGATAGCCCCGGCAGTACATTTCCCAGGCCAATTCCAGCGATACCAGAAGTTGCTGATCCTTGTTGGTTGCTTTATTGCCCTGGGCACGGATTTCCTCTAATTTGCGGTGCACCGCTTCCTTGCCGGAGGTCATGACCCGAAGGTCGAATTCCTTGGCGCGGATACTGAAATACGCCGCGTAATACGCCAACGGGTAATACACCTTGTAGTACGCGATGCGGAAGGCCATCATCACGTACGCCACCGCGTGAGCCTTCGGAAACATGTATTTGATCTTCTTGCACGAGTCGATGTACCAGTCCGGCACGTTGTTTTCCCGCATGTAAGGTTCTTCGTCGTCGAGCAGGCCCTTGCCCTTCCGGACGTGTTCCATGATCCAGAACGAACGCTCCGGCGCCAGCCCCATCGAAATCAACCCGAGCATGATGTCGTCTCGGCAGCAGATGACGTCTTTGATCGTCGCCTGTCCGCTTTCGATCAAGGTCTGGGCGTTGCCGATCCACACGTCGGTCCCGTGCGACAGCCCGGAAATCCGGATCAAGTCGGCGTAGGAAGTCGGCTTCGCGTCGAGCACCATCTTACGGACAAAATTGGTGCCGAATTCCGGCACGCCGCAGGTTCCCAGCGGAATGTCGAAGCTGTCGTCCTTGAGCTTAAGCGCTTCTGTCCCCTTAAACAGGCTGATGATGTTTTCGTCGTCTAAAGGAATGGTCGTTGGGTCCACACCGGTCATATCTTTCAGCATCTTCAAAATCGTCGGGTCATCGTGCCCGAGAATATCGAGCTTTAGCAGGCGCCCTTCGATGGAATGGTAATCGAAATGCGTCGTAAGGGTGCCGCTTTCCTTTTCATTGGCCGGGTATTGAATCGGCGTGAACTGGTAAATTTCCTTGTCCCTCGGCACGACCATGACCCCGCCAGGGTGCTGGCCGGTCGTCCGCGTCACACCGGCGACGCCGGCGATGAGCCGATCCATTTCCGCCCGGCTGACGACCTTGCCCCGTTCCTCGAGGTAATTTTTGACGTAGCCAAAGGCGGTCTTGTCCGCCAAGGTTGCGATAGTCCCAGCGCGATAGACCTTGCCCTTCCCGAAAATCACCTCGGTGTATTTGTGGGCTTCGCCCTGGTTATCGCCGGAGAAATTCAAATCGATATCCGGTTCCTTATCACCCTTAAAGCCCAGGAAGGTTTCGAACGGAATATCGAAGCCGTCTTTAGTCATCGGCGTGCCGCATTCCGGACAGTTTTTGTCCGGTAAGTCCGGCCCGACGCCGACCTTTGTGCTGTCGAACCATTCGGTGTGCTTGCACTTCGGGCAGACGTAATGGGGCGGCAGCGAGTTGACCTCAGTGATGCCGCAAAGCATCGCGACGAGAGACGACCCGACCGACCCTCTGGAGCCGACCAGATACCCGCATTCCCTGGAATGCTGAACCAGCTTTTTCGCAATCAGGTACAAAACAGAGTATCCGTTGCCGATGATGGATTTAAGCTCTCGGTGAATTCGGTCGGCCACAATATCCGGCAGCGGGTCGCCGTAAATTTCCTTGGCGCGCTTGTGGACCGAGTCGCGGATTTCGTCGTCTGACCCTTCGATGACCGGCGGGAAGGTGCCGTCAGGCACTGGCTTCACGTCGCCGATCATGTCCGCGACCTTGCGGGTATTGGTGACCACCAGCTCGTAGGCTTCCTCCGGATCTAAATAATTAAATTCATCGAGCATTTCCGCCGTGGAGTGATAATACAGGGGCGGCTGATAATCTGCGTCTTTGTACCCCTGCCCGGCCTGAAGAATGGCCCTAAAAGCCGCGTCCTCCGGCGCCACGTAATGCACGTCTCCAGTGGCGACGACGAGCTTGTGCTTTTCCCGCCCGAGGGCGATGATGGCCTTATTGATCTGAATCAAATCGTCATGGGTCAAATCGCCGTTTCGTTCCATAAATGCGTTGTTTCCCAAGGGCTGAACTTCGAAATAATCGTAAAAATCGGCAATTTGGTCGAGCTTGTGCTTCGGCACGTTTTCCTTGATCGCCGTGTAAAGCTCACCGGCCTCGCAGGCTGAGCCGATTAACAGGTGCTCTCTGTGGGCCGCAAGCAGGGATTTGGGCAGTCTCGGCTTTTTGTAGAAGTACTTCACGTGGCTGGCCGACACGAGGCGGTACAGATCGATGAGCCCCTCTTGATCTTTCGCGTAGATGATGATGTGGTAAGGCCGTTCGGTTTTGATCACCTGCTGCAGATCGATCAGGCCGTTGAGCGCCGTCGAGGTGTGCACCTCTTTTTCCTCAGCCAAGGCCATCAGGCGCACAAAAATCTTCGCGGAGCACACCGCATCGTCGATCGCCCGATGGTGGTGGCCCATGTCGATTTTGAAATAACTGGCCAGTTTCTTGAGGTTGTGCCGCGCAATCGACGGAATGAGTGTCCGGGCCATCGCCAGCGTATCGATGTAAGTAATCCCATTGGGAATTTGATATTTGGCCATGGCGAGGCTTAAAAAGCCCATATCGAAATTGGCATTGTGCGCCACGAGAATGCGGCCGTCTGCGTATTCCAAGAACTTGCGCAGTGCCTCTTCTTCCTCGAGGCCGCCAGCCACCATTTGATCGGTGATGCTGGTCAGCTCAGTGATTTTCGCAGGAATCTTGCGGTGCGGATTGACAAAGGTCTGAAAGGTGTCGAGAATGTGTTTATTCTTGATCCGCGCCGCCGCAATTTCGATGATGGCGTCGCGCCCTGGATAAAGACCGGTGGTTTCTAAATCGAAAAAGACAAACTCGCCGTCAAAGGGCTCGTCCTGATCTCCAGTCGTAATTTTGACGCCATCGTTGACCAAATAGCCCTCCAGGCCGTACAGAACCTTAATGCCAGTTCCCTTGGTTTCTTTCATGATTTCCGGATAAGCCTGGACGACGCCGTGGTCCGTGATGCCGATGATGTCGTGGCCGAAATCCTTGGCCTGGGCGACAATTTTTTTGACCTTGCTCACCGCATCCATCGCAGAATACTGGCTGTGCATGTGCAGCTCGACCCGCTTTTCCGGCGCGTCGTCCGTGCGTTTCGGCCGTTCAGACTCGTCCATTTCTTCGATGACCTTCGGCGAAAGCAGCTTTTCATGAGCGTATTCGTCGTAGGCAATGGTGCCCTCAATGTGCACCCACGTGCCATTCTTCAGCCGATCCTTGAGGGCGTCGGCGTTTTTCCCCGCGAAAATTTTACAGGAAATCGAACCGGTGTGATCGCTGACTGCAAACTCGAGCAGCTGTTTCTCGTTTCTGAGTTCCCGGCTTTCAAAATTGAAAATCTCGCCCTCGTAGCCGTGACGGTTCTTATCGAGAGTTAAGTTATCTTCAAAATCGATATCAGCCATCTTTTCGACCGGCACCGTGAATTTTTTGCCCAAAATCATCGGTCCTGTGATGGCGGCTTGGTCCTTATCCTTCGAAGAACCTGCTGCGGCGGCTGGTGCCCGGCGGGCCATCTCACGATTGTCCGCCAGCGCCTGCTGAAGGCGCACATCGAGGGCTGAAAGCGGCGCGCTAGGTTGCGCCTCTTCAGCTTCGTCAGCCGCTTTCTTTTCCTCCGCTTCGGCTGTTTTATTGTCGTCTACAGACTCGATGGACTCATGTTCTCCTGTTTCGGGAAGTGCGGCTGCCTCTAAATCAAAAGATTCAGGTGGAAGATCCGGGAGTTCCGGCGGCATCTCCGCTTCCAACGCGTCGAAATCAACCGGCGGCAGATCGGGTATATCCTGATCAGCCTGGCGCTTCGCCGAATCGAATACCACCGTCAGCGATTTTGCAAAATCAAAAATAGTGGAAAGTTCCATCTGAACCCCGGCCGCGTCGGGCTGGGATTCAGACTCTGTCTGAAAGACAAAGGTCAATTCACATTGACTTTCGGAAATTTCCACTCGTTTTGAGGTCATATGATGTTTTTCGCACAGGGCCTGATAGGCCTGCTGTTTTTGAGTCAGTTCATCCATATTTACATCTTTTCTATTTCTTCCATCATCGCGTCAACGATCTGATCTTCTCTGACGGTTCTGAAAATCTGGCCCTTCTTAAACAAGACGCCCTTGCCATTTCCGCCAGCGACGCCGATGTCCGCGGCTCTGCCCTCGCCTGGGCCGTTGACCACACAGCCCATCACCGCGACCTTGAGATTCTTGTGAACGTTTTTGAGACGCCGGTTCATTTCTTCCGCGATCCCGATTAAATCAATCTGCGTTCTGCCGCAGGTCGGACAAGAGACGACCGTGATGCCCTGTTCTTTTTTGTCAAAGCGCCCAGCGGATTTAAGGATTTCTCTAGCAGTCTCGACTTCAGTAATTGGATCCCCTGTGACAGAAACGCGGATTGTATCGCCGATGCCGTTTAAAAGCAGATAGCCCATCGCGACAGAGGATTTGACCGCCGCGCTGCGCAGTACCCCGGCTTCCGTGACGCCGAGATGAACCGGAAAATCGTATTTTTCTGAAAACATCGTGTACGCGTCAATCGTCATCAATGGATCAGAGGATTTCAATGAAACGACAATATCCGAAAACCCATCATCCAACAGATAAGCCATGTGCCGTTCAGCGCTTTCAACCATGCCCGCCGCTGTCGGACCGCCGTATTTGTCGAGCAGTTCCTTTTCCAGCGAGCCGCCGTTGACGCCAATGCGGATTGGCGTGCCATGTGCCTTCGCCGCGCAGACCACCTCGTGAACCTTTTCCCGTCCGCCGATATTGCCTGGGTTGATGCGCAGCTTATCGACCCCACCTTCAATGGCCTTTAGCGCGAGACGATAATCAAAATGAATGTCCGCCACCAGCGGAATCGAAATCCGCGCTTTGATTTTCGGAAGGGCTTCAGCCGCCGCTTCGTCCGGCACCGCCACGCGGATGATGTCACAGCCAGCCTCGGTCAGCGCCGCGATTTGGTTGACCGTCTGGTCCACATTGCGCGTATCGGTATTGCACATCGACTGAATGGCGATTGGATGGTCGCCGCCGATGACCACATTGCCAATTTGAACTGTTCTCGTTTTTCGTCTGTTAATCTTCATCTTTTCCCTCTAATGCAAATACCTCAGCACATCGTTGACCGCCACCACGACGGAGAAAACCATCAGGCAGGCAAAGCCGACGCCATTTAAAATCATTGCGGCCTTCGGCGACAAATCCCGTTTGGCGATCATTTCCGCTAGGGTTACAAGAATCTGGCCGCCGTCCAGCGCCGGGAAGGGCAGCAGATTGATAATGCCCAGGTTAACTGAAATCAACGCGCAGAACAACAAAAAGGACAGCACGCCGTGGCTCGCGAAATTGCCGACCATGCCGACCATGCCGACCGGCCCGGCGAAATCGTTAAGGGAAAGCTTGCCGACGATGAGCTGGTGCAGGCTCTGATAAATCGCGCCGCTGAAGGACACAAAAAGCTTGGAGCTGCTGACCAGCGAAGCGGGAAAGCTCTGGCCGCCCGCCAGATAAAGGCCAAACAAAATGATAAAGGCGAGAATCAGATTCATCAAAGGTCCCGCGAATAAAATGAGCAGCTTTTTGGCCTTTGAAATCTTCATAAAAGAGCGTTCCGGCGGCAGATCCTCCGGCACCCCGTATTCCTCAGCCAGCTCGCCGTCCGCGTCGTCCTCGCCCCACATTTGGCAGAAGCCGCCGATGGGCAGCGCGCGCACGGCAAAGACCGTCTCCTTTCCTTTATGGGAAAAGAGGAGCGGTCCCATGCCAATCGAAAATTCAAGAACGTAAACGCCGGCTCTACGTGCCGCAATAAAATGCCCAAATTCGTGAACCACGACGAGCACGGTCAGCATCACCAGCGTCAGGATAATCATTAAAGCAATATTCATAATTTAAAGTGTGGTAAAAGTCAGCATCGCGAAAAGGTACACAATCGGCAGCACGAAAATCACGCTGTCGAACCGGTCGAGGACACCGCCGTGTCCCGGCAGAAGCTTGCCGTAATCCTTGATGCCAGTTTTACGTTTGATCATCGACGCCGTCAAATCGCCAAACTGGGATACAATGCTCCCGACAACGCCTAAAATCGCGTAAGAAAAAATCGGCAGATCGAAGGAAAACTTCGCCCGCATCAGGATGCCGTAGGCTACGGTCAAAATTACGGCCGCAACGGTACCGCCTACTGAACCGGCTACGGTTTTATTCGGGCTGATTTCCGGGATCAGCGGCGTCTTGCCGAAAAACCGGCCGATGAAATAAGCCCCGGTATCCGTCACAAAGGCGATGATGAACACGAGCCAGAGGTAATACAGCCCCTGCGGAATGGCGTCGAACAGCTGCAGATGCCCCAGCATCAGCGGTACGTAAACCAAGCCAAAAACCGTCGCGATCGCGCGGTAAACGCTGTGTTCCTTCGAAAGGATTTCTGTGATAAAAACGACGATAAAGGAAATGAGCAGCGCCGGCACGGTGTACTGATAATCGAATTTCATCACAACGATCATAAATGCCGTGAGAATCAGCGGCAGCGCGTAGTGAATCGGCAGCTCCAGCTTTTTATTGACCGCGTGGACGTATTCGTGCATTCCGACCAGTGCCAGAAACAGCGTCAGGCCAAAGACAAAATAGCCGCCCAAGATGAGCAGAATCGCCAAAATGGGCACAAAAATCACTGCCGTAATAATTCGTTTTGCCATTTATTTAACCCCTCCATATCGTCTGTTTCGGTGCTGATATTCGACGATCCATTTGTAAAAGCATTTTTCGTCGAAATCCGGCCACAAAATATCGTCAAAGATAAACTCGGCGTAGGCAATCTGCCAAAGCAAGAAATTACTGAGCCGTTTTTCTCCGCTGGTCCGAACGACGAGGTCCGGGTCAGGCTGACCCGCTGTGTACAGATAGCGGTCGATGAGCGCTTCGTCGATATGATCCGGCGAAATGCCGTCGTCCGCGATGCCCTTTACCGCGTGAACCAGCTCTTCCCGTCCGCCGTAGTTGAGGGCCAGATTTAAGATCATGCCCTGGTTGTCCGCGGTGTCGTCCAACATTTTCTTCGCCGCCTTCTGAACACCTTCCGGAAGGCCTGACATGTCGCCGATCACTCTGACACGGATGTCTCGGTCGTTCATCGATCTGATTTCATTTAAAAAGTAGCGGATCGCTAAATGCATCAGTCCGGATACTTCCTCGGCACTGCGTTTCCAGTTTTCCGTCGAAAAGGCGTACAGCGTCAGCACTTCAATGCCCAGATCCGACGCCGTCGTGATCGCCTTGCGGACGGCCTTCATGGCCGAACGGTGCCCAAAAACGCGGGGCATTTTCCGCTTGGTGGCCCACCGGCCGTTGCCGTCCATAATGATCGCGACGTGCCGAGGCAGCCGCGATTCGTCGATATTGTAACCGTCTATTTCCATATTGTCTCCAAATGCTTAGGCTTCCGCCTGTTTTCTCTTTTCTTTCTTTTCAAGATTCTTCCACGCCGTTTCAACCATCAGCTTGATACGGTTGATCTGGTTGACTTCTGATGCGCCCGGGTCGTAGTCGATCGGCGCGATATTGGCGTAAGGGTAGCGTCTGCGGATTGGCTTGATCATCCCCTTGCCCATGACGTGGTTCGGCAGGCAGGCAAAAGGCTGAACGCAGACGATATTTTCAACACCTGATTCAATCAATTCCATCATTTCGGCGGTCAGGAACCAGCCTTCCCCGCCCTGATTGCCGAGGGAAATGAGCTCGTCCGCTTTTTCCGCCTTCTTTTCGATGGTGGACGGCGCACTGAAGTGGCGGCTTTCGTTTAACGCCTGCTTCATGTTCTTGCGGTAATGTTCAACCACCTTGATGACCAGCTCATTAATGCGCTTAGCCTTGGCTGTCCCGGAGAGCACGTCGTGTTTATATATAGCATTGTACGAACAATACAGGAAAAAGTCAATGATGTCCGGCGAGACGACCTGGCAGCCTTCTTTTTCGAGCACCTTAACCAAGTTGTTGTTCGCGGTCGGATGGTATTTGACGAGGATTTCCCCGACAATGCCGACCTTCGGAATCGTCTTGTCGACGCGCGGCAGCTGATCGAATTCGCGGACGATATCCTGAACATTCTTCTTAAAGACGCGGGCGCGGGGACGAATGATGTTTGGGCGCACCTTTTGGCGCCATTTTTCGTAAAGCGCGTTGGCCGAGCCCTTAACTTTTTCGTAAGGTCTTGTCGCGTAAAGCACGCGCTGGAACAAATCGCCGTATACCGCGGCGATAACAATGCGGTACGCCATCGCCGGCGTAATGCTGAAGCCCGGATTGTCTTCAAGACCGACCGTATTGATCGAAACGACCGGCACCTGTTCCATGCCCGCTTCCTTCAGCGCCTTGCGGATAAAGCCGACGTAATTGGACGCGCGGCACGGACCGCCGGTCTGAGACATGATGACCGACACGTTGTTCAAGTCGTATTTACCCGACTGAAGGGCCGCCATGATCTGCCCGACGGTCAGAATACTCGGGTAGCAGGCGTCATTGTTGACGTAGCTTAAACCCGCGTCGACCGCCTTTTGGTCGACAGCCGGCAGCACTTCAAAGTTGTAGCCGCTGGCATTCATCGCCGTCGAGAATAAATCGAAGTGAATCGGCGACATCTGCGGACAGAGAATCGTGTGTTTTTTGCGCATTTCCTTGGTAAAAGGCACGCGCTTGGTCAATGATTTGCCCGGCACTTTGATGTGGTGCGCGTCGCGTTCGAGCAGGGCCGCCTTAAGCGAGCGCAGACGGATTCGAATGGCGCCGAGGTTGCTGACTTCGTCGATTTTAATCAGCGTGTAGATCTTGCCCTTGTGTTCGAGGATTTCCTGGGTCTGTTCCGAGGTGACGGCGTCCAGGCCGCAGCCGAAGGATGTCAGCTGAACCAGTGCCAGCTCGTTGTGTTCGGTGACGAATTCCGCCGCGCGGTACAGCCGACTGTGGTATTTCCATTGATCCAGAACGCGAAGCGGCTGTTCACTCTTGCTCGAGGCCAGCGCCGCGACAGAGTCTTCCGTCAGCACCGCCATGCCCAGTGAGGTAATGACGTTGTCGAGGCCGTGATTGATTTCCGGATCGACGTGGTACGGGCGGCCAGCCAGTACGATGCCCTTGCGCTTGTGCTGTCTCAGCCACTGCAGGGTTTCCTTGCCCTTTTCGAGCAAATCGCCCATGACCTGGTATTTTTCCGCGTAGGCTTTCTTTAACGCTTCGGTGACTTCTTCCTTGCTGACCCCTTCTTCAGCGAAAATTTCGGTAAGGCGTTCTTCGACCCGTTGATGGTTGTCCAGCGCCAAAAACGGATTCATGAACTTGACGTTTTGATCCTTGATGCTGTCCATGTTGTATTTGATCGTTTCCGGATAGGACATGACGATCGGGCAATTGTAACAATTGTCTGCCGATTCGAATTCCTTTTCTTCGTATGCGACACACGGATACCAGATTTTTTTCACACCCTGATCGATCAGGTCTTGAATGTGTCCGTGGGTCAGCTTTGCTGGGTAGCAGACCGATTCCGACGGAATGCTGCTCATGCCCTTTGCGTAGATTTTGCGGGTGGATTTAGACGACAGCACGACACGGTAGCCCAAATTCGTCAGGAACGTGAACCAGAACGGGAAATTTTCGTATTGGTTCAGCGCCCGTGGGATGCCGATGGTGCCCCGAGTCGCTTCTTCTTCGGAAAGCGGTTCGTAATCGAAGAGGCGTTTGTACTTGTACTGATAAAGATTTGGGACGTTGTCCTTGTTGCGCACGCCACCGGCGCCGATTTCGCAGCGGTTGCCGGTCACGTGGCGGCTTCCGTCGGCGAAAATGTTGATGGTCAGCTGACAGTTGTTGCTGCAGCCACCGCAGCGTCTGTGCTTGATAGTCGTCGTGAAGGAATCCAGTTCATCTGCTTTGAGCACCGTACTCGTCGTGCCTTCCTGCCATCTTTCCTTGGCAATCAGTGCCGCGCCGAAGGCACCCATCAGGCCGGCCACATCTGGACGGATGACGTCGCGCCCTGTAATTTTTTCAAAGGCTCTAAGCACGGCGTTGTTGTTGAAGGTGCCGCCCTGAACAACGATGTTCTTCCCCAAATCCTTCGGGTTGTGAACCTTGATGACTTTCTGGAGGGCGTTCTTGATGACCGAGTAGGAAAGCCCGGCTGAGATATCCCCGACCGATGCCCCTTCCTTCTGGGCCTGTTTCACCTTCGAGTTCATGAAAACCGTGCAGCGCGTCCCCAAATTAGATGGGGTCTTCGCTTCCAGCGCCGATTCGACAAACTCGTTCATCTGGAGATTCAACGACTTGGCAAAGGTTTCGAGGAACGAGCCGCACCCGGAGGAGCAGGCTTCATTCAAAATGATGCTGTCGATCGCGCCGGAACGGATGCGCATGGCCTTCATGTCCTGGCCGCCGATATCCAGAATGAAGTCGACGTCCGGCTTGAAGTAGCTCGCGCCCTTGAAATGGGCCATCGTTTCAACTTCGCCGATATCGACTTTCAGCGCAGACTGAATCAAGCCTTCGCCGTATCCAGTGGAGGCCGCGTTGGCGATATATGCGCCGTCAGGCAGCTTGCGGTAAATATCCTTTAAAATGTCGATGGCCTTTTTCAGCGGACTGCCTTCATTGCTCGAATAATAGCTGTACAGCAGCTCGCAGTCCTTCCCGATGACTGCCGCCTTCGTCGTGGTGGAGCCGGCATCGATCCCGAGGTAGACCGGCCCTTTGTAAGCCGTCAGATTGCCACGTTTGACCTTGTCGCGGCTGTGGCGTTCGAGGAAAG
The DNA here is from genome assembly GCF_903789625.1 of uncultured Pseudoramibacter sp. NCBI lineage: Bacteria > Bacillati > Bacillota > Clostridia > Eubacteriales > Eubacteriaceae > Pseudoramibacter > uncultured Pseudoramibacter sp. The sequence continues at coordinate 226,572 of NZ_CAIFFF010000002.1, forward strand.
TGTCCAGCTCTTCCTGATCCTTAAACAACGGATCGAGGTGGCCCAGACCGATTTCGTCTTTAAAGGGCTTATCCATGCGTTCAAGGAGTTCAGAGAACGCGATCACCGGCTGTTTTTCACTGGCGTAAGCCGTCCCCAAAGCGACAAACAGGTTGGAATTTGCCGGAAATTCCACTTCCTCCGGCTTGAGTTTCAGGGTTTCAATAAACCGCTGGCGCAGCTCGGACAGGAAGTACAGCGGGCCGCCCAAAAAGGCCACGTGGCCTTCAATCGTGTGGCCGCAGGCCAGACCGGAGATCGTTTGGTTAACCACAGCCTGCAGCACGGAAGCGGCGATGTCTGCCCGTTCTGCCCCGTCGTTGATCAGCGGCTGAATATCTGTCTTCGCAAAGACCCCGCAGCGCGACGCGATCGGGTAAATTGTCGTGTGCTTCTTGGCCAGCTCGTTGAGCCCTGCGGCATCGGTCTTGAGCAATGCCGCCATCTGATCGATGAAGGCCCCGGTCCCGCCGGCGCAGGTGCCGTTCATCCGCTGTTCCACACTCGCGCCAAAGAATGTGATTTTCGCGTCTTCGCCGCCCAGCTCAATGGCGCAGTCCGTTTCTGGAATTTTTTCTTCGACGGCACGGGTACCGGCCACCACTTCCTGAATAAATGGAATGTCCAGCCAGTTCGCTGCTAACATCCCGCCGGAGCCGGTAACCGACACGTGTGCTCTGAAATCGCCCAGTTCTTTTGTGACATCTCTCAGCAGATTGCTCATGCTCTGCTGAATATTTGAGCGGTGTCTGCGGTAATCGCTGAAAATAATCTGATCATTTTCATCGAGGATGACGATTTTAATCGTCGTTGAGCCTACATCGAGGCCCATTCTGTAAGTTTCACTCATGGATTTCTCTTCTTTCTGTAAATTTCTATCTGTAGATTTCTATTTCACGATCAATCGGGATTTTCAAATTATCGGTGTATTATATCGCAAACATCTTTAGAATGCAATTAAATCTCGATAATCTTTGTCCACTTATTGATCGACGCATCTCTGCCCGACAAACTGCCTCTGCCACTTAAATTTTTTTAATGAAAAATAAACGATTATTGATTATACTTTTATTAAAATATTGTACAGAAATCTAATGAAGAAACTACAGGAAAAAACGATGAGTGATCAAATTAATAAAAAAGTCTTCGGCAGCCGCCTGAAGCAATTAATGAAATCCTACGGCGAAACCACCTACTCACTGGGAGCCCGCTTCAATCTTTCGCCGCCGAGCATCTCCCGGTATACCCGAGCCGAAATGGCGCCGAAAATGACAACGATTTACGCCCTGGCCGATTATTTTGATGTCAATCCCAAATGGCTAATGGGACAGTCCGTCTCGATGTACCAGTCCGACATTCTCGACGACAGCGACATCAACGCGGATCACAGCTTAATCGACATTTCGGTATTCGATGAAATACGCTACGACCTGCCTATTTTCTCCAACCACCGCCTCAAGGAAGCGCTGCATCTGCCTCTCAGCCGTTTAAGTAAGTGGGGGCCGGTTTTTGGCTACCGCATCCCAGACGACACGATGGCGCCCGTTCTCAGACCAGGGGATTTGGTCGTCATCCGCCTGAGCACAGACATCAAATCGGGAGACGCCGTCGCCTTCCACGTCAACCGCCAAAACATGATGATTCGAAAGGTCATCGTTCAAGGGGGACAGATCATCACCCAGCCGCTCAATCCTTCGGCTGACGCCGCCTGTTACCAGATCAATAAAAATCACGTCCAGTTTATCGGGCGGGTGGTCTACTGTCTGCACCGGAAGGAAACCTATTTTGACGCATAAAAAAAGCTTGGCCAATTGGTCAAGCTTTTTTTGATTAGATCTGTAAGCCGAGTTCTGTTTAAATGATCATCTATCTCGTTTTGCTGTCACCAGCAAACTCAAGCGACCTACCTGAGAGCAGCGACGGGCCGCCGCCTTTTAACGCTCGTTCTTGGTCTTGCTCCGAATGGGGTTTACCCAGCTGGCGAATTACTTCAACCACTGGTGAGCTCTTACCTCACCCTTTCACCCTTACCGCAGATGCGGCGGTTTACTTTCTGTTGCACTTGCCTTAAAGTCACCTTTACCGGACGTTATCCGGCATCCTGCCCTGTGGAGCTCGGACTTTCCTCAGAGTTGCCTCCGCGATCATATGATCTAGTCGCATTATATTATACGCAGACGCGCTTTGAATTTCAAGCTTTTTATTCCTTGAAGGTGCCCATTTCAAAGGCTTCCTGGCCGTCATCGGCTTCTGCGCCGGCGTCAGCTCCATCTGCTTCTTCCCCGTCGCCATCCTGATTGAGGATGAGGTTTCTCACCTTCTGTTCGATTTCATCGCACAGATCCGGTTTATCCTCTAAGATCTGACGGACCTTGTCGCGCCCCTGGCCGAGGCGTTCGCCGTCGTAGGAGAACCAAGAGCCGGATTTCTTCACGATATCGAGGTCGACGGCGCGGTCGAGCACGTCCCCTTCGTGGGAAATGCCCTTGCCGTAGATAATATCAAATTCCGCAGTTTTAAAGGGCGGCGCCATTTTGTTTTTGACAATTTTGACGCGGGTGCGGTTCCCGATGGATTCGCCTTCTTTTTTAATCTGTTCGACGCGGCGCACGTCAATTCTCACTGAAGAATAGAATTTCAGCGCACGTCCGCCCGTTGTGACTTCCGGATTGCCGTAGACGACGCCGACCTTTTCTCTGAGCTGATTGATGAAAATCGTGGCCGTATTGGCATTTTTGATGACCCCAGTGAGTTTGCGAAGTGCCTGAGACATCAATCTCGCGTGAAGCCCGACATGAGAGTCGCCCATGGTGCCGTCGATTTCTGCCCGAGGGACCAAAGCTGCAACCGAGTCAACCACTGCGACGTCGATGGCGCCGCTTCGCAGCAGGGCCTCTAAAATTTCAAGGGCCTGTTCACCGGTATCCGGCTGAGAAATAATCAAATTATCAATATCGACGCCGAGATTGGCCGCGTAGATCGGATCCAATGCGTGCTCCGCGTCGATAAAGGCCGCGTTGCCGCCTGCTTTCTGACACTCAGCGATAATGTGCAGCGCCAGGGTCGTCTTCCCTGAAGATTCTGGACCGTAGATTTCGGTGATTCTCCCCTTCGGAATGCCGCCGATGCCGAGAGCCATATCGATACTCAGCGACGAGGTCGAAATCACGTCGACATTTTTCTGCGCACTGTCACCGAGACGCATCACAGCGCCCTTGCCGTATGTCTTTTCAATATTTTTCAGCGCGGTGTCCAGCGCTTTTTTTCGTTCTTCCTGATCTAAAATTGGAACGACTGGTTCCAAAGGTTTTTCTTTCTTCGCCATGCGCATTCCTCCTTATCTATTTAACATCATAATAAAATCTCTCGAATGAGTCCGAAGACCTTCACCGCTGTCCGAGTCTGGATCATCCGGCGGTTGCCTCTAAATTTGCAGGTCTGGGTTTCGGTTTTACCGCCAGCGCAGACCGAGATGTTGACCGTGCCTGACGGCTGACCATCATCTTCTTCCTCGCGGATATCGGAAACCGCAATGTTGACGTCGCAGTCGGAAATTCGTGCTAAATTTTCAGCCATCGCCGCAGCCGTTTCCGCGCTGTCCGCGCCCTTGGTTTCGAGCAGTGCCGGATCCAAATCCAAAAATTTAACCTTCATCTGATCGTCCTCAACGGTCAGTCCCAGCTTGTACACCTTTGCGATGTCGTCGATACCCGACAAAACCGAGCCCGCGATGCCGCCTGTTCCCGAATCGGCTATCGCTAACGTCATGCCCTTCTTAATCAGAAGATCCGCCGCTGTTTGAGAAAGGGGTTCACTGGAGTGAGCGAAAATGTGTCGGCCAAAGCGCTTTTCGATTTCATCGGCGTATCGGTCGAGCAAGCGGTTCATTTCGTCTGGATCGGTGCCGTTCGCCGTCACGCGGATCAACACTTCCCCGGGTTTTGCGTAGGTCGCGATGGTCGGATTGGTCTGTCCGTCGACCAAATCGAGAATAGACTGCTCGACCATGGATTCACCGAGATCGCAGATATTGAAAAATCTGGACAGCACCAGCTGATGGGTCTGCTTTTTCAAAGCCGGAATCACTGACAAATCGAGCATTGTCTTCATTTCTTCCGGGGGGCCCGGCAGCATGAACACCTGCAAATTGTCCTTTTTGATGTAGATGCCCGGCGCGGTGCCCCGCGTGTTGTCGATGGCTTCTGCCCCTTCTGGAATGTCGCATTGTCTGAAATTATTTTCGGTCATCGTATAATTATAACGGTCAAAATGGGCTTTCAGATTCTCAACCTGACGCTGATCACGCACGAGGGGCATGCCGAAATAATCTGCAATGGTTTTTTTGGTCAGATCATCCTGGGTTGGTCCGAGCCCGCCAGTCACAATGATCACTTCACTGCGGTGGGCCGCGATATCAAAACAGGCCTTTAATCGTTCCGGGTTATCGCCGATAGTCGTCTGGTAATGCACCGCCGCGCCAATTCGCGAGAGCTTCCCTGAAATGTACTGCGCATTGGTGTTGAGGGTTTCGCCCGTCAGCAATTCTGTTCCGACGCAGATGATTTCGCAATCCATTGATTTTTCCTTCTTTCGTCAATTTTATAGTCAAAAAAACGCCTGATTGAACCAGACGTTTTAAAAATACTTATTTGGATTGAATAACGTTTTTGTTATTCACAAAATATTCAATTCCGGAAATAATGGTCAGCGCCAACGCCACATAAATCATGATGTTGCCAAGCAGCCACAGCGGATAAATATCTGGCAGCCAAGCGCTCAGAATCATCAAAATAATGGTGATCATCTGAGAAACCGTCTTGGCCTTGCCGAGTTTCCCGGCAGCGATGACGACGCCCGAAGAGGCGGCCAATGTTCTCAAGCCGGTAATGGCAAATTCGCGCGCAATGATGATAATGACAATCCAAGCAAAGATCTGCTGCGATTCCACTAAACAAATGAATGCAGAAGCCGTTAACAGTTTATCGGCCAGCGGATCCATAAATTTCCCAAAATCCGTGATCAGGTGGCGGCTTCTCGCAATATGACCGTCAAGATGATCGGAATAAGATGCAACACAGAATATGATCAATGCAATCAATTGATGCTGCGGAAAATTAATTTCCATTGCTGCAACAAAAAACGGAATGCAGATCATTCTGAAAATCGTGATTTTATTTGGTAGATTCATTTATTACCTCCCCTATTAAATCAAATCCAATCGCGTCTACGATTTTCACCCGATAAAAATGGCCTGGTTCGGGCTGCGAGGTCTCGATAATGACGTCGCCGTCGATTTCAGGAGCGTCTCCCCACGTTCTGCCGATCGCGATGCCGTTTTCGTCAATCTCGTCGATTAAAACCGTCATTTCCTGGTCGATCCACCGGGTACTCCACTGGGTAGAAATGGCCTCTTGCTGCTCGTAAATCCGCCGAATTCTCTCTTCTTTGACGTCTTCGTCAATTTGATCCGGCATCTCTGCAGCGGGCGTCCCTTCCTCTTGAGAGTACGCGAAGGCGCCTAAACGCTCAAACTTCAATTCACTCAAGGTTTGAAGCATCGCGTCGAACTGCGCTTCGCTTTCGCCAGGGAAACCAGCGATGACAGTCGTTCTCAAAACCGCATCAGGACATTTTTTCCTAATCAAATTTACTTTACCATAAATTTCTTTTTTGTCAATGCGGCGGCCCATTCTGTGCAGAATCTCGTCTTCGGTGTGCTGAATCGGCATATCGAAATAGGGACAGATATTGTCGTGACGATTAATCACGTCGAGCATCTTTTCGTCGATACCCTCAGGATACATGTACAAAAGCCTAATCCACGTAAAGGGAATGCGGCCGGCCAGCTCATCAAGTAAATCCGCTAAATCGTAATCGCGATCCAAATCCACGCCGTATTGAGTCAGATTCTGCGCAACGAGAATCAATTCCCGAACACCGCTGTCGTAAAGGGTCTGCGCCTCTTTGAGAATCGTCTCCGGCGATCGGCTGCGGTGCCGCCCCCGAATATTCGGAATTGCACAATAGGTGCAGTGGTTGTCACAGCCCTCGCTGATCTTTAGGTATTCCGTCGTCTGCCCTTTTTTGACGTAGCGCTTTTCACTTTCCTGTCGGATCTGAGCGCTCGTATAGATTTTGCCGTCTTCTTTATTTTGAATGATGTCGGGCAGATCGTCGATCTGGTTGACGCCAATGAAATAATCGACCTCGGGCAGCTCAGCCTTGAGCTCCTCGGCGTATCGCTGCGCCATACAGCCCGCCACGACAAAAGTTTGGCAGTTTTCCTCCGGATGTGTCCGGTAAGGCAGCAGATCGAAAATCATCTCAATCGATTGCTTTTTGGCCGCCTCGATGAAACAGCAGGTGTTGACAATGATCAGCGACGCCTCTGACGGGTCGTCCGTCAGCGCGTAACCGCGCTGGAGCAGACCGCCGACCATGTTCTCACTGTCCACCGTGTTTTTATCACAGCCCATGGTTTGAACAAATACGGTTTGATCAGCCATGATAATTCTCCCTTGACATTAATAGCTTACGCGGCTTGCTGCCGTTCGGCCCGGAAATGATCCCGCGGTCTTCCAATTCGTCGATGATGCGGCCCGCTCTAGCGTAGCCGACTCTCAGCTTGCGCTGGATCATTGACGTTGAAATCTGACCGTTTGTAAAAGCCAGCTCTGCCGCTTTCGGGAACAACTCGTCCACCGATTCCTCGGTCTTCGCTTCTTCGGTGGCCGTTTCTGCCGCCTTGATTTCCTCTTCGATATGGGCATCAAAGGTCGGCTTGGCGCCTTGAGAGACCGCCGCAACAACCCGGTTGATTTCGGCGTCCGACACAAATGTGCCCTGGACGCGCAGCGGTTTCGATTTGCCAACTGGGAAATAGAGCATATCGCCCTTGCCCAAAAGCTTTTCAGCGCCGACCTGATCGAGGATGGTACGGCTGTCTGTATTTGATGCTACAGAGAAGGCGATTCTCGAAGGAATATTCGCCTTGATCAGCCCGGTGATGACATCGACCGATGGCCGCTGCGTCGCGATGACCAGATGGATGCCGCAGGCTCGAGCGAGCTGAGCGATACGACAGATCGCGCTTTCGACTTCTTTCGGCGAAGTCATCATCAAATCCGCCAATTCGTCGATGATGATCACAATGCGCGGCAGCTTCTTCTGGCCTTCGCTTTCGGCCTTCTGATTGTAGCCCTTGATGTCTCTGACGCCGGCGTCTCTGAACAGCTGATAGCGGTCCGTCATTTCCTTGATGCCCCAGTTCAGGGCATAAGCCGCCTTTTTCGTGTCCGTGACCACCGGAATCAACATGTGGGGTAAGGCGTTGTAAACATTGAGCTCGACCATTTTCGGGTCGATCATGATAAAACGCAGCTCTTCAGGACTTAACTTGTAAATCAGCGAAATGATCATCGTGTTGATGCAGACTGATTTCCCTGAGCCCGTCGCCCCAGCGATCAAAAGGTGAGGCATCTTCGAGATGTCGCCGATGACGTTCTGCCCTGACAGGGTTTTCCCCAGTGCAAAAGGCAGCTTCGCCTGTGACTTCTGGAAAATCGGCGTGTTGATAATGTCGCCCAAAGCGACCACTTCGCTGACCGCATTGGGCACTTCGATCCCAACGGCTGATTTTCCGGGGATCGGCGCTTCCATTCGAATGTCACTAGTCGCCAATCTCAGCGCTAAATCATCAGACAGCGCGACAATTTTGCCGACCTTGACGCCGGATGCCGGCTGCACTTCAAAACGGGTGATCGACGGTCCGACGTCGACGCCGACGATTTTCGCGTCGACCTTAAAATCTTTGAGCGTCGATTCGATTTGATGGGCTTTTTTCACCACATCTTCTTTTTTATTGCCCTTATTGTGAACGCCGGGGTTGAGCAGCGCCACGTCAGGCTTGTGGTACGCCGCTGTCGGAGCGGTCGTCGAAGGGCTCGGTATCTCCCCCGAGTCGTCACCGCCTTCCTCAGACGCATCGTCAAAGGGGACGCTGTCGTCAGCCGCATCCGGCACTTCATCTTCTTCCGGTTCAGGTGATGCCGCTTCTTCGGCCTGGCGGAGCCGGTCGTTGCGTTCTGCCCGAGCTTCGCGTTTCAAATCCTCATCGTCCAATTGGTCGATGACGTCGTCAATGTTGACGTACTGCGTATTGACTGAGACCTTGCCGATGTCACTGGGATTGAACAAATTGTCGTAATTCTGATCTTCCAGCTCTTCCTGCTGGCGCTGCAGTTCCGCTTCCTTGCGCATCTTGGCCAGTTCTCGTTCTTCCTTCATGGTTTTGACGCGTTCTTCAACCGCTTCTTGACTCTGGGCCTTCAGGCGGCCAAAGAATCCCGGCGAGACAATCGTGATGATTTTATAAATTTCAAAAATGAATAAAGCCAATAAAAGAATGATTGTGCCCGGCCGCTTAATAATCGTCATGAAAATATAAGCCAGCAGCAGTCCAAAGATACCGCCGTAGGCGTTCGCGCCCTTGAGCGGCAGCGTGAACATATCCAATAATGTGTACTGCATCATGTGCGGCACACCCATGCTGAACATGATGAGCAGGTTCGAGAGCAGCAATGCGACGTAGCCCATCAGGCTCCCGTTTTTCTTCCAATTTTGGACAAAAATCATGACGCCGACTACCACGAAGTACATACAGTAAATGACGGAGACATTGCCGAAAATGTAGCGGATCACGCTTTTGCCCCAGATCCGGTCGAATAGCGTCGGCGTTGCCGTCGAGTAAGAATAAGCGCTGTACAACGCAATCGCGATAACCAAAATGCCTATCAGCCGCGCTTGACTCGGTGTCATTTCCTGATTTTCTACTTTTTTTGTGCGCCTTGCTGTGTTTTGAGCTGCCGGTTTCGTTTTCTTCCGGCTTTTAGTCTGCTTTTTTCTTGCCATCGTACTTCACCATCCTATCTGATTCAATCTAATGGCATGAAGCCGGCAGGTGTCGTCCCCTGCCGGCTCACTGATGAACAACTTGTATTTCAAGATCAATTGGCGATTAATCTGCGTCCTTCGGCAAGCATGCCTTGCGGGACAGATTAATGCGGCCTTGATCGTCAATTTCAATGACTTTAACCGTCACTTCATCGCCGATTTGAACCACATCTTCTACGCGGTTGACCCGATGATTGGCTAATTTAGAGATGTGGATCAAGCCATCCTTGCTGCCTGGAATATCGACAAAAGCGCCGAATTTCATGATTCGGACGACCTTGCCCTTCACCACTTCGCCAACCTGCACTTCGTGAACCACGTCGTCGACCATTTTAAGTGCCTTATCTGAGGAGGCCTGATCAACCGCTGCGATGTAGACCGTGCCGTCTTCTTCGACTTCGATCTTCGCGCCGGATTCGTCCTGAATGCCGATGATCGTTTCGCCGCCCTTACCGATGAGATCGCGGATCTTTTCAGGATCGATGTGAATCGTCGTGATGTGCGGGGCGTACGGTGAAATTTCAGCTCTCGGTTCAGAAATTGCTTCGTTCATAATGCCGAGAATGTGCATCCGGCCGTCCTTCGCCTGCTTCAGCGCCTGGGTCAGAATTTTTCTGTCAATGCCGTGGACTTTGATATCCATCTGAATGGCTGTGATGCCGTCTTTGGTGCCGGCCACCTTGAAGTCCATATCGCCCAGGAAGTCTTCCATCCCTTGAATATCAGTTAAGATCGCGACCTGGTCCCCTTCTTTAATCAGCCCCATTGCACAGCCGGCAACGGCCTTTTTAATCGGCACACCTGCAGCCATCAGTGCGAGGGATGAGCCGCAGACTGAAGCCTGAGAAGTTGAGCCGTTGGAGCTCAATACTTCAGAGACCACGCGGATCGCGTACGGGAATTCTTCTTTAGACGGCAGTACCGGCAGCAGCGCACGTTCCGCCAGCGCGCCGTGTCCGATTTCCCGGCGTCCAGGTCCGCGGCTCGGCTTCGTTTCGCCGACCGAATAACTCGGGAAATTGTACTGATGCATGTAGCGTTTTTCCGTTTCCGGTTCGAGGCCGTCGAGCACCTGAGCTTCCTTCAAAAGGCCTAAAGTCGCCACAGAGCAGACCTGAGTTTCGCCGCGTGTGAATAAGCCGGAGCCGTGAACCCGCGGCAGGTAATCGATTTTGGCGCTGACCGGACGGACTTCCGTCATCTTACGATTGTCCGGACGGATATGATCGTTGAGGATCAGACTGCGGACTTCTTCGCGTTTAATGCCGTTGATGACCATGTCAATTTCGGCCTGATGATCCGGATCTAATTCACCGAAGTGTTTTGACGTTTCGTCGATCAAATCATTCATCGCGTCGATGCGTTCGTCTGCGTCTGCGATGTGAACCGCGTCGTGCATCCGTGTGCCCATATAATCCTTGATATTCGCTTTCAGTTCTTCTGTGGGTTCCTGAAGCGGATAGTCTGCCTTCGGCACGCCGACTTCTGCGACAATTTCGTCGATAAAATCGATGATCTTCTTGATTTCTTCGTGTGCGTACAGAATCGCGTCGAGCATCGTTTCTTCGTCGAGCTCGTTGGCACCAGCTTCAACCATCATGACCGCGTTTCTCGTTCCGGCAACCGTCAGATTTAATTCGGAAACCTGTTTCTGATCCCACGTCGGGTTCAGAATGAATTCGCCGTCGATTAAGCCAACCTGAACGGCAGCTGTTGGGCCGTCGAAGGGCAGGTCAGAAATAGACAAAACAATCGACGATCCGATCATCCCAACGAGTTCTGACGCGCAGTCCATATCATCAGACATGACCATCGTGACGACGTGCACATCGTTGCGGAATGTTTTCGGGAACAGCGGGCGGATCGGACGGTCGATCAGACGGGAGAAAAGAATCGCCTGATTGGTCGGACGGCCTTCACGTTTTAAAAAGCCGCCTGGAATCTTCCCGACAGCGTACTGTTTTTCGACATAATCGACCGAAAGCGGGAAAAAGTCAGTTCCTTCCCGAGGTTCTTTTGAGACAGCCACATTGCATAACAGGCTCGTGTCCCCATAGCGCACCATTGCAGCTGCTTTGGCCAGACGGGCCACTTCGCCGATTTCCACACGGAACGGACGGCCTGCAATCTGTGTTTCAAATACCTTTGTCTCAGAAACTTTCATTGTACCTCCTCAAATGATACGATAACCTGTCATTTCAGTATTTTCTCTGAAATAACAAAAAGGGCGGAACACTCCGCCCAATAAAAATAATTATTTTCTTAATCCCAATCTTGCGATCAGTTCACGATAACGATTGATGTCTTTCTTTTTCAAATAGCCTAACAGGTTGCGGCGCTGGCCGACCATTTTGAGCAGGCCTCTTCTTGAATGAAAGTCTTTCTTGTGAACGGCAAAATGCTGATTTAAGTCATTAATGCGGTAAGTCAGCAGCGCGACCTGGACTTCCGGGGAACCGGTGTCGCCTTCGTGGGTGCCGTATTCTTTGATAATCTGTTCTTTCTGTTCTTTCGAAATCATATTCACTACTCCTTTTGGTTGATTTCCCTGTTCCTAGTATGTCGTCGGAGTGATTCGCCAAACCAAGAACAGGCTTGAATGTGTGTATTCTATCATTTCAATTATCGTTTGTAAAGCCTTTATTTATCGGAATTTTCGGATGTGCCGTGGACGTATCGATCAATTAATTTTTCACAGAGATCCAGCGTTTTTTCAGGCGAATAATTTTTCGCGGCCTCGTTCATATTGTCCGAAATTTCATCGGCGATGTTTTTGTGGTCCATCAATAAATCGACGAGCTTTGGCAGTTCGTCAATATCTTTAACGAGGATCCCCATGCCGGTTTTTTCGAGAAATTTCGCGTTTTCTTCTTCCTGGCCGGGATAAGTGTAGGGAATGATCATCGGCGTTCCTTTGAGCATTGCCTCCGTCGTCGTCAAACCGCCTGGCTTTGAAACGATGATGTCGGATGAGTCCATCAGCTCCGAAATGTTTTCGACGTAGCCAAAGATATCCACGCGGGTGTGGGCATTGCCCTTCAGGGTGTCGTAAGGGATCTGCGTCAGTTTCGCTCTCATTTCCTCATTGTGGCCGCAAACAACCATTAAATGAATCGGTGCCTTTGTCAGGATTAAATTTCGAAAAGCCGGCTCGATGCGGCCAGTGCCCAGACTGCCGCCCATCAGCAGCACGGTTCCCTTGATATTTTTGTCTTTTGGCGTTTTAGAAGATCCCTTTTCATTAAAGGCAGCCCGAACCGGAATACCGTAAGGGTAAATGATGTCCGACGCTATGCCGCGTTCGATCATATCCTGCTTGGTATAATCGCTGCCAACCACATAGGCATCGACATTCTGACTGCGGTACACGCCGTGAAATTTGTAATCCGTAATAAAAGACAAAACCGGCGTGTGAAAAGCACCCATCCCCTTGAGCCGCCCCAAAACATTGGTGACAAAGGGATGGGTTGAAATGAGAAGCACAGGCGAGTCATTCAGGATCATCGACAAAATCTCCGGCGAGATGATGGATGTGCCGATATGGAAAATTGCCCGTTGAAATGGTGTCATTTTATCAAATTGCCGGTAAAGCAAATCGTAAAATTTCGGCGTATTCTCAACCATCCGTCGATATCCGCCTGTGATCATTTTGTTTAACGTCCTGGACGACTGTTCAAAGGTATCTATAATCCGCGCGTCATAGCCGCGGCCCTCAAGACCCTTTTGAATGGTCTGGGCAGCCAGATTGTGTCCGCCGCCCGTCGACGCGGAAAAAATTAAAACAATGCGTTGATCACTCATAAATTTAAAGTTTAGTCGTCAAAATCCTTTGAAAATCTGTAGTTGACGCGCATCAGTTTGCCGCCCACTTTCTTTTCTCTATGCTTTTCCAACGCGTAGATTACACCGATTCCCAAAGTCAATCCTGCCACAACAGCGCCAAAGGCTGCAAATATTTTTTTCATTGTTTGTCCTCCTGTATTTTTATCGATTTAGGTCTATTACTGTGCGGAGGGATCATCGGCTAAAAACAATGTCCCCGCATTTTTGCCGTTTACAATTTCGTACAGCACGTTCAAATCTTCACCCGATGTAATCAGTGTTGGAATGCCGTGCTCTGTCGCGTAACGTGCCGCTTCCAGCTTCGTGATCATCCCGCCGGTCCCCAGTTTTGACGCGGAGCTGTCCCCTAACGCCATTAGCTGCGGCGTCATTTTCTCAACAACCTCAATGCGTTTTGCGTCATCAAATTTGAAAGGATCCTTGTCGTACAGCCCGTCGACGTCGGATAAAATGACAAGCCCGTCGGCGCCGATCAAATTCGCCGTCATCGCTGAAAGCCGGTCATTATCGCCAAAGCGTTCCTCTTCGATTTCGTCGGTCGAAACCGCGTCATTTTCGTTGACGATCGGGATGATCCGCTCTCTTAAGAGCGCCGCAAAGGTGTGCATCGCGTTGTGCCGCTTGATTTTATTGTAGAATACGTCTTTCGTCAGCAGAATCTGCGCGACGTTCTGGTAATAGCTGTCGAAAGAACGGTGATACAATTCCATCAAGAGCCCCTGTCCAACCGAAGCGGCCATCTGTTTTTCCTCAAGGGTCGAGGGGCGGGTTTCCATTCTCAGACGATGCATCCCGCATCCAATGGCACCGGATGAGACCAAAATGATACGGCGTCCCTCGTTTTCAAGATCGGTGAGCACGCGGGCCATCTGATCCATTTTGTGCAGATCGACGGTGCCGTTCTCATGGGTCAGCGAGGTGGTGCCGATTTTTATCACGAGAATCTGAGCATCAGCCAAATTGTCATGCATAAATTATCCTCCAATTCCCTGATATTTTCGTTAAACTCATCCCAGTTTAGCAAATTTATTTTAAAAATTCAAGATCACGCAAAATACTGTTCAGCTTCAGCCCGAAGGGTCTTGGCCGCCTGATAAGGATCAGGCTGCGCAAACAGCGCCGAGATCACGGAAATGCCGCAGATTCCGCTGCCAGACAGCTCTTTCATATTATCCGCGGTGATGCCGCCGATTGCGACAACCGGAATGTGCACCGCCTCGCAAATCGCCTTCAAGGTTTCGGCGTCAACTGCGTCGGCATCGTCTTTGGAGCCGGTCGGAAAGACCGCGCCGACGCCGAGATAATCGGTACCGTGGCGTTCTGCTTCGAGGGCCTCTTCGACCGTTGAAGCCGACACCCCGATGATTTTATCATCGCCTAAACGTCTGCGCACGTCGCCGGCGGCCATATCACTCTGCCCCACGTGCACGCCGTCCGCGCCGATTGCCTTGGCGATTTCGACATTGTCGTTGATAATAAAAGGCACATGATAAGCCGCGCAAATCTTTTGAATGACCTCGGCTTCTTGTTTAAATGCGTCAGTATCGAGATGCTTTTCGCGCAGCTGAATGAACGTGGCACCGCCTTTAAGGACAGCTTCAACATCGTCTGAAAGCTTTTTATTTCCAAGCCATCTGCGGTCGGTGATCGCGTAAAGTCTGAGGTCTTCCGGTCTTACTTTATTTTGTTTCATATTTTGCCTCCCGATCCAATGTTTCGCCGTCCATATGATAAACCGCGTCAATAATGCGTCTGCAGTAGGTCGCATTGCCTTCGTAAGGCGCCAAATGACCGTAAGCGATTTCTCCGGCCACCCCCATTGTGCACACAGCGGCAGCCGCGGCGTAAAGCCGTTCTGATTCGGGTGCGGCGGCAGCAAAGGCCGTCATCAATCCCGAAAGCTGGCAGCCTGTCCCGGTGATTCTGCTCATTTCAGCGCGTCCATTGCGAATGACAAAGGCTTCATCGGCACTGCAGACCAAATCGATTGCGCCGGTCGCGACGACGATACTGCCGGTTTCTTTTGAAAAAGCCTTTAAAGAGGCGATAGACTGATCCAAATTCGCCTCAGTGACCGCGTCGCCTACATCGGCGTCAACTCCCCGCGCCTTGCCTGACTGATTGGCCAGTGCCCGAATTTCCGAGATGTTGCCGCGGACAATATCCGGTTTAATTTCTTCTAAGATATGCTGCGCCGTCCGCGTGCGGAGCGAACTGGCGCCTGCGCCGACCGGGTCAAGCAGCACGACGTGATTTAAGCGTTTCGCTTCATCTCCGGCGATCATCATGCTTTCGATCGTGCGGTGATTGAGAGTGCCAATGTTGATGTTGAGCCCGCCGCAGACTGCCGTGATGTTTTTCACTTCATCCACTTCATCGGCCATAATCGGACTGGCACCGCAGGCCAAAATAATATTGGCTACATCGTTCACCGTCACGTAATTGGTAATGTTATGAATCAATGGCTGTTTTTCCCGCGTTAAGTCGACGTATTTTCCTAACATGTCTTCCTCCTGATACAAAAAAACCGAATGTGGGTTAACACATTCGGAAAACAAAATCTATTTCAGACCGTAACTGCTTTTTGAGGCAACCGTGTTCCCTTGGAAAGTAATATTTGCATTTGAATCCGAGCTGCCATTGCCCTGCCAATAAAAGATTTGAACATTGACCGTGTTGCCCTGCGCGTCCTTGTAAGTAGATTCAGACAACTTGGAACCGTCACTGCCGATAATCTGTTTGACCTGATCGTACGTCATGCCGTTGGTGATTTTGTCGTACTGGGCTTTGGTAATCGTTCCCGCATTGGCTGTCGTGTTCGAATTTGCCGCAGCCGTCGTGCCGTTGTTGTTATTGTCTGTCGTCGACTGGCTGTTCGTATTGGACGAAGACGAGCTGGTGGATGAACTATTGGAAGAGCTGTCCTTATTCGAGCTCTTCGAACTCGACGATGTTGTGCTATTGCTGTTTTTCGTAAAAGGCAGGCCGTGATCTCTAAAATACAGGAAATAAGACGCGGCGGCCGCCACAACCACAATCGCGATTACAATCAGCGCGATCATAGGCCCTTTCTTCTTTTTCTTTACTGGTTTGTCCGCAGCTTCGGCTATTGCAGGCCCTTCCTCCACCGTTTCCGCTGCAGACTGTGCTGATTCTGCAGCTTCTTCCGATCCTGCTTCTTCGGATGGTTCTGGCTTGTAGTCAATTTTGTCCGTTTCCGGCGATTCAGCTTCTTGCGCTTCCGGTTCCTGAGCTTGAGTTTCAGATTCGGATTCGTCAGGTTGATCAGCGTTGATTTTCGCTTCCGCCTGCTGCATTTGTTCTTCTTCTAACTTTTCAAGCTCCTTAATGACATTTTTGAAAACAGGCGTTACAGCTCGTTTAAAAGCTGTAATCATCTTTGGATCATCAACTTGAATGACCATCCGCGTTTTTCCCATTTCAGGAATCATATAATCAATGCCAATCGGGCCGTGTTCTGGATGCTTGCCTTCAATATGCAGGCTGTTCTCGTCCACCATAATATCTTCAACGCCCATATTGGCGAGCGCCGCTTCTGATGAACGCATCCAGGCATCCAATTGACCTTTGGCTGTAAGTGCCTGTCTCATGTATCTGCCTCCTGTTTCATATGTTTTCAAACATACCACTCTTAATTTATTCTATTCCATATAATTTTAGCTGTCAAGCAAAATAATCGGTTTCATTGCCGAATAAACACATTCTACGGATATTTACAATATTTTAGCCGATCTTTCGCTCATTCATCCATAATCGTGTAATGCGTATCCACACAATGATAATTTCGATCAGGGGAAGGCGCATTTTGATTGACTTTAATATAATCCTGTAAATTCTGTTTTAGGTCCTTTGCGAAGCGGCTTGCAGCAATCGCTGTGCCAGCTGTTAATACAGCAGCGGTGCCAAGTCTCACAAGACCTTTTGTCAATAAACTCATTGATCCTCCCTTTTCTAGGCAATCATTTTATTTATTATTATACAATATTTTCTATCATCATGAAATAAGCATTTGTAGAGTTTTTAAATTTAAGCATAAAAAAAAGACCTAATAAATTAAGTCTTAAAAAATGGCAGGGGCAGAAGGATTTGAACCCTCGGCACGTGGTTTTGGAGACCACTGCTCTACCAACTGAGCTATACCCCTGCAAGGAAATGGTGATCCATCGGGGATTTGAACCCCGGACACCCTGATTAAAAGTCAGATGCTCTACCAACTGAGCTAATGGATCATAATGGTGGGGAAAGATGGATTCGAACCATCGTAGACTAAGTCAACGGATTTACAGTCCGCCCCCTTTAGCCACTCGGGCATTTCCCCGAACATTAGAATGGAGCTGACGGGCGGACTTGAACCGCCAACCTGCTGATTACAAATCAGCTGCTCTGCCAATTGAGCCACGTCAGCATATTAAAATGGCGACCAGGATGAGGTTCGAACTCACGACCTCCAGCGTGACAGGCTGGCATTCTAACCAACTGAACTACCTGGCCGCTAAAAAATTGGTGACCCCTGGGAGATTCGAACTCCCGTAGCCGCCGTGAAAGGGCGGTGTCTTAACCGCTTGACCAAGGGGCCTTAAAATGACTTAAAAAACGGATATGGAATTGAATGAACTCCATATCCGCTAATTTTCAATGGCTCCCCAGGTAGGACTCGAACCTACAGCCTATCGGTTAACAGCCGAGTGCTCCACCATTGAGCTACTGAGGAACAATAAGATTTCGCAACGATCTATCCTCCCAGGCAGCTGCCCGCCAAGTACTTTCGACGTGAGAGAGCTTAACTTCTGTGTTCGGGATGGGAACAGGTGTGTCCTCTCTGCTATAATCACGAAATCATTATTAACTTTTTATATGGTAACATAGTTCAAAATAATTTGCAAGGATTAATTTGCTTATTAAATTGAATGTCTAGGTCACTCAAAACAACATAGAGTTTTTAAGCGTTTAACACGTCTTTGGATCAAGACCTCGGCCGATTAGTACTGGTCAGCTGAACACA
>NZ_CAIFFF010000003.1:0-187327 GCF_903789625.1 uncultured Pseudoramibacter sp.
TGGCGGTACAAAAATTGTTAATTATTCAGTGTCCTCTTGACGGGTAGCACACCAAAGAACAGTAAAGCGGGTTTATTATGATGATAAAAATTACAGCTCATCCGCAATCGTGAATCCCCGTCCTTCTAAAAAAGCGCGGGTTTCAGATTCCGAGGTTTTTAAAATAGCAATGGGTGTCGCGGCCTTTCTATCGTAGGAAATGTAGAGATAGTCGATGTTGATCCGGCCTTCGTCGAGGGCGTTTAAGATAATATTCAAGGAGCCGGGATCGTCAGGCATGTTGACGGCAATGACGTCGTCGAGACGGCACATATAGCCGTCGTCGGTAAGGGCCTTCAGCGCGTCTTCAGGGCGGTCGACAATCATGCGGATAATGCCGTATTCTGCCGAATCGTTGGAAAGCATCGTGTTGATGTTAATATCTGCTATTTTCAAGGTTTTCGTAATGTTTTTCAGGGCACCGCGTTTATTTTCGGTGAACAAGGATAATTGTTTTGTCATTTTCGCCTTCCTATCTTGCTTGAATTTAATAATTTGAATCAGAATTGTAAATTATTCTCTTTAAAATCTCTTGTAAATATTTTATCATAAATATTAAAGCATAAAATCATTTTTTCGGGGGAGGCTATTATGAAGGCGATTATTTTATCTTGCGGCAATCTGCTGCCTCACGTGAGGGCGGCAAAGAAAAAATGCGGGGTTGATCTGCCGGTCATCTGCCTGAATATGAATCTGCACGCCACACCTAAAAAAATGCGCCAGGCCGTGATCACCGCGATGGAAAAGCGCATTCCTAAAGCATACGACACAGTTTTGGTGGCACAGGGCTATTGCGGCGGCGTTTGGGAGGATCTGACCTTTGACCGCAAGGTTGTCATCCCGCGAGTTGACGACTGCGTCAGTCTGGCTCTTCAGACGACGGACCACTACAAGCCGGATTTAAAGACCAAGGGCCATTACTATTTGTTTAATATTCTGTCGGGACTGTTTTCTCCTAAAAAACTGTTTAAAAAATTCTCCCAGCAGTACAGCGAAGCCAAGACGCAGGAGATTTTTGACGATTGGTTTAAGGATTACCCCTATCTCGATGTGGTGGTCTCCGATGGCGAGGACTTGAGCAATCCGAAATATCAAAGGGAAATCGCCGATTCTTCGGAGCTCATCAAAGCTGATGTGGAATTTGTACCGGGTTCTAATCTTTTGATTGAAAAGCTGATTACCGGCCGATGGGACGAACAATTTATCGTCAAGGAACCGGGCGAACGCATTTCGATGAGCGATTTCTTTGACCAGAACTGGCTGGATTTTCAGGAATCAAAATAATGAAGATTACGATTCTCGCGGTAGGGCATCAAAAATCCAAAGCCCTTTTGAATTTGCAGAAGGAATACATCAAGCGGCTTTCGGCTTTTGCCAAAACAGAGGTCGTGGAAGTCAAAGATGAGGCTGACGTGCATTCCGAAAGAGAAGGGGAGAAAAAACGCATCGTCGATACAGAGGCCGAGCGCGCGCTGAAAAAAATCAACCCAAGAGATTTTGTGATTCTCTTAGATTTACACGGCAGGCAATGGGATTCAATAGGCTTCGCGAAGGCACTCCAATCGTGGCAGCTGCGCACGTCTCATTTGGTTTTCGTGATCGCAGGTTCTCTAGGACCGGGTGAGGCGCTCATTCAGCGCGCAGATGAGCGGTGGCAGCTTTCAAAGCTGACCTTTACCCATTTAATGACTCGGATTTTGGTGCTGGAACAGATTTACAGAGGCTTTATGATCGGTGCAGGACGCAAATATCATAAATAGGTCTTTACGAAAACTTGGGAATGCGCATCCAACAGAAACCAAAGGTTGATGCCGCATGATAGAAGAAAATTAAATATTTTTATGAGTAATGCGCATTGATCCGCCTTCGGGCGGATTTTTTTCAGCTTGATTGTCCTCCGAGGACACCAACGCGATGCGTTTTCATTCATAATATAAATATGGTAAAATAAAAATAACTAATCAATAAAGAGGCAATCAAAATGGCAAGAAAAGCAAGCAACAATAAAAAGAAGAAATCGCAGGCTACCATTGGTTTTGAAAAACAAATATGGGATGCAGCATGTGTACTCTGGGGACATATCCCAGCATCCGAATATCGAAATGTCATCATCGGGCTCATCTTTTTAAAATACATTTCCACCGCTTTTGACAAAAAATATCAGCAGCTTGTCGATGAAGGCTATGGATTTGAAGATGATCCAGATGCTTACCTTGAAGATAATATCTTTTTTGTCCCGAAAGAGGCCCGCTGGAACAGAATTGCAGCCGCAGCGCACGAACCGGAAATTGGCACGGTCATCGACGATGCCATGCGTGCGATTGAAAGGGACAACAAGAAACTTAAAAATGTACTTCCGAAAAATTACGCGAGCCCGGACCTCGATAAGCGTGTTCTCGGTGATGTTGTCGATCTTTTCACGAATATGGATATGGCTGAAACTGAGAGCAACCGCGACGTCCTAGGAAGAACTTATGAATACTGCATCGCGCAGTTTGCTGAAAAAGAAGGCAAGGGCGGTGGCGAATTTTATACGCCGTCTAGTATCGTCAATACTTTGGTTTCGATCTTGAAGCCGTATGCCAATTGCCGCGTATATGATCCGTGCTGTGGAAGCGGTGGGATGTTCGTCCAAAGTGCAAAATTTATTCAGGCCCATTCCGGTAATAGAGGGTCGATTTCGATTTATGGGCAAGAAGCGAATCCTGATACTTGGAAGATGGCGATCATGAATCTGACGATTCGTGGACTCGACGCAGATCTCGGCCCGTATCATGCAGATACATTCACGAATGATTTGCACCCGACACTCAAAGCGGATTTCATTTTGGCCAATCCACCCTTTAACTACAATCCTTGGGGGCAGGACAAACTGCAGGACGATGTGCGCTGGAAATACGGCCTTCCACCGGCAAGCAATGCCAACTTTGCTTGGATTCAGCACATGATTCATCATCTCGCACCAAACGGTAAAATCGGGCTGGTGCTTGCTAACGGTGCGCTGTCTTCCCAGACCGGCGGCGAGGGAGAAATCCGAAAGAAAATCATTGAGGATGACTTGATCGAAGGCATCATTGCGATGCCGCCGCAGTTGTTCTACAGCGTGACAATTCCGGCGACGCTTTGGTTTATTTCGAAGAACAAGAAGCAAAAGGGAAAGACGGTCTTCATCGATGCCCGGAAGATGGGGCATATGGTTGACCGCAAGCATCGGGACTTTGACGAAAAAGATATTCAGAAATTAGCGGATACCTTTGAGGCGTTTCAGAACGGAACCCTTGAAGAACAAAAGGGATTTAGCGCTGTCGCGACGATCGAGGATATCGCGAAACAAGATTATATCTTAACACCGGGGCGGTATGTCGGGATTGAGGAACAGGAAGATGACAGCGAACCGTTCGAAGATAAGATGAAGCGGCTGACGTCTGAACTTTCTGATATGTTTGAAAAGTCCCATGAACTTGAAAATGAAATAAGAAAGAAATTGAAGGCGATTGGGTATGAAATATAAGCTTTCTGAAATAATGGATATTATAGGAGGCGGCACTCCCAAAACAAGCAAGTCTGAATACTGGAATGGTGATATACCATGGCTTTCAGTAAAAGATTTTAACAATGATTATCGATATGTCTATAAAACCGAAAAGACGATTACTCAAGCTGGATTAGAAAATAGTTCAACAAAGCTATTAAAGAGAAATGATTCAATCATTTCGGCAAGGGGAACAGTTGGGGAAATGGCAATGATCCCATTTCCTATGGCATTTAACCAGTCTTGTTATGGCCTTCGAGCAAAAGAAGAAATAACTGATCCGATTTATCTATATTATTTAATTAAGTACAATGTATTTGTTTTAAAGAAAAATTCTCACGGTTCTGTTTTTGACACAATAACAAGAGATACATTTGACAGTATAGAAGTAGAACTTCCAACTTTAGAAAAACAAAAAAGAGTAGCATCAATTTTGAAAGATATTGATGATAATATTGAACTTAATAATGAAATAAACAAGAATTTACAGGCGCAAGCCCAAGCCATATATACTCATCTGATCATCGATGAAGCCGATGAATCGTGGCACAGCGGTTTGCTGTCCGATATTGCCACAATCACTATGGGGCAATCACCCAAGGGAGATACCTATAACGAAAATGGCACAGGCACTGTATTTTTCCAAGGCAGAGCTGAATTTGGATTCCGTTTTCCTACACGAAGGCTTTATACAACAGACCCCAAGCGCATGGCTCAAGATAATGATGTTCTTATGAGTGTCAGAGCACCCGTTGGAGATCTCAATGTAGCATTTGAAGACTGCTGTATAGGTCGCGGACTCGGCGCTATTCATTCAAAGGATAATCACCAATCCTTTGTGTTCTATACAATGTTGGCCCTTCGTGATCAGCTTGATATCTTTAACGGAGAGGGTACTGTTTTTGGTTCAATCAATCGTGATGCCTTAAACTCTATGCCAATTCGCATTCCGCCTCGAGAGGTCATCGATAAATTCGAGAATATTGTTTCACCAATGGATGCTGTAATTCGGAACAACTATGAGGAAAGCTGTCGCCTACAAGATATCCGAGATAGCCTGCTTCCACGCCTGATGTCAGGTGAGATCGACATTTCTAACGTCGATCTCTAAGCCACATATAAATTCTTGTTTAATAAATTTCAATTTGTATTGTACTTCTACCAACGGCAGAAGTTAATTTAAAGAACTGCCGTTGCATGTCGTTCTCTGAAATGAAAGGAGAACGAAAAAAATGAAAGAATTGATAAAAAATGAAATATTAAATCGCATGCTGCCGATTCTAAATAATAGTCAAGAAAAAGAATTAGATTCTGTTTTGGATGAGGTGCTTTCTAAATATATTTTAGGAGAAACAAATCGAGATCAATTCAGCAATCAAGAATTTATGCAGAAGTTTTTAGAAGCAAAGCGGATTGAAGGCTGTTCTGAAAAGACATTGATTTATTATCACAATACAATTAATCGAATGTTTGAAACAATCGAAAAGGAATTAATGCAAATTACGACTGAAGATCTTCGCGCTTATTTGACTGAATATCAAAGCGTAAATAATCTCAGTCGGGTCACAATTGATAATGTGCGTCGAATATTGTCGAGTTTCTTTTCTTGGCTGGAAGATGAGGAATATTTGATTAAAAGTCCGATTCGTCGAATTCACCGAGTCAAAACGGTAAATAATATTAAAGAGACATATTCAGACGAGGAGCTCGAAAAAATGCGCGACAGCTGCAAAGAAAAACGAGATTTAGCTTTGATCGATATGTTGGCATCAACGGGCATGCGTGTCGGAGAACTTGTCTTATTGAATCAAGCCGATATTGATTTCAATGAGCGGGAATGCAAGGTTCTTGGAAAAGGCAACAAAGAGCGGATTGTTTATTTTGACGCTCGGACAAAAATTCATTTACAGGAATATCTGAAAAGCCGAAATGATAAAAGCAGTGCTTTGTTTGTTTCATTAAAAGCGCCTCACACCAGATTGACAATTAGTGGGGTAGAGGCGAGAATTCGAAAGATTGGAAAAGATTTGAGAATTGGAAAAGTGCATCCGCATAAATTTAGGCGGACACTTGCGACGAAAGCGATTGACAAAGGGATGCCGATTGAACAGTTACAGCAGCTCTTGGGACATAAACGAATAGATACGACCTTGCAGTATGCAATGGTTAAACAGAGTAACGTGAAGTTGGCGCATAAGAAATATATTGGATAGGAAGTAAGATGATGGAAAATTGGAAAACTTGCACGATTGCAGACTTGGGAACTGTTGTAGGAGGCGCGACTCCATCAACGAAAAAGCCCGAGAATTATGAGGGTGGTACCATTGCGTGGATTACACCTAAAGATTTGGCTGGATTCTCTGGACGTTTCATTTCTCATGGTGAACGCAACATTACCGAAGCTGGTCTTAACAGTTGTTCTGCGCGAATGATGCCTAAACACACAGTTCTTTTTTCATCAAGAGCACCGATTGGATATGCTGCGATTGCTGAGAATGAAATTTGTACAAATCAGGGCTTCAAAAGTGTAGTGCCGAATGAAAGCACTGACTATATGTTTCTCTACTATCTTTTGTTGCATAACCGCCAGAACATAGAACACATGGGATCCGGGACTACATTTAAGGAAGTATCGGGTAAAACCATGCGCGGAATTGAAGTAAAGGTGCCAGAGTCAAAGGCGGAACAAATCAGGATCTCCTCGGTACTGTCTGCCCTAGACGACAAAATCGAGGAAAATGAAAAAATAAACAAGAATTTATGCGCTCGTGTCCAAATCTATGATTTGATAAACACGAGCCATGCAAAGTTTGCCAAAGAGCACAAGCAGAGCAAAGTGCGATTGGATGCAAACTACTGCAATGCGGCTTAGAGATCGATGCCGGAGACGTCAATCTCGCCAGACATGAGCTTGGGAAGCAAAGCGTCTCTAAGCTCCGCCAGTTTAGCATTTTCCAATAGGTTTGCTTCGTATTGCAACATAAGTTGTCCTACAAGTACTTCAAAATCATCAAGTGTTTGTTGATCGGGGATAAGAATAGCGACCTTATTCATATCTCCTCGCGTAATCAGCGGCTGTGTAGAACCACGATTCATAGTATGGTAATCAATCCGCTGAAGAATCTGATATGTATACTCGTACAAGTCACTTGTTATTACAAGAGTATTATCTGATGTCCAACAGGGAGTGTTAAGCCTTTGAACTATCCCATGCGTTCCAACGCGGCCAGTGACAAGTATTTTATCAGTATGATTAGCTTCACTGGTAAATCCCATTACAGACGATGCACCTACAAGTGGAATTGTCGCAATATCTGTTTTTTCAGCGGATTTCATGGGTGGACGTTTGCCACTTTTTATCTTAGCGATGTCAGATAATACGCCCTTTTTCCACTCCGCTGGACAGATGCCATCAAAGGGGATATAATCTTCAAACCATGCCTGATAAATTGTGGAAGCTTGCTGTTCTAAATTCTTGTTTAATGTTAAAGATGATGAGAAATTAAATGGAAAAAATAAATATTATTCAATGTAAACGGATTGCGGACGGATTTAGAATGACCGGTGCTTTTGCAGCAAAAACAGATGCCGTTCAATTTTTTAAATATTATATCGGGCCGTGTGCGGCAAATTTAGCTTTTGCATGTGAACTATATATGAAAACTCTGAAAGCCAACAGCAATGAAAGGATTATTTGTAAAGGGCATTATTTACAAAAACTTTATGAGGATTTAAATCCTGAACAACAATGCAAAATTCGAACTGAATATAAAAAAGTTAAATGTAATTTAGATTTGGATAAATGTTTAGAGATACATAATAAAACTTTTGAAGAGTGGCGCTATCTAGCCGAATATAAAAATGGGAAAACAATATCAGTTGATAGAGGATCACTTCTTAATTTAGCGAATGCTTTGAGCAAAGTTTGTGAGGAAGAGATTAAGGATAAAATTTGAGGGAGAATTTGATATGTCAGGATTATACACCGAAGCAGACTATGAAAATTCGATCATCGAATTATTTCAAAACATGGGATACCGCTACGTCTACGCGCCGGATTTGGAGCGCGATTTCCATAGTCCTTTATACGAAGAAGAACTGGAAAGCGCCCTTCACAGGCTGAATCCGGAGATGCCGGACGATGCGATTGCTGACGCGCTTGAAAAGCTAAAAAACTTCGAAAACGCCGAACTGGTTCAAAAGAACGAACTCTTTATGGATTATCTCCAGCACGGCATTGAAGTCAGATACTTTGTAAAAGGCGAGGAACGCTTTGGCCTCGTCTATCTTGCCGACTACAAAAATCCTGAAAACAACTCCTTTGTCGTCGCGAATCAATGGACATTTGTCGAAAACAGCAACAAACGCCCAGATGTGATCCTGTTTCTAAACGGATTGCCAGTTGTACTAATTGAGTTGAAATCGCCATCCCGCGAGGAAACCGACGCCTCTGAGGGCTATTTGCAAATCCGAAATTATATGCAGGAAATTCCGTCCATGTTTATTTACAACTGTATCTGTGTCATCAGCGATCATCTGACCAGCAAAGCCGGCACGATCACGTCCGGTGAAGACCGGTTTATGGAGTGGAAAACAAAGGACGGCAGCTATGAAAACACACAATATGCGCAGTTCGACACCTTCTTTGAAGGGATGTTTGAGAAAGAACGACTACTCGATATTATCAAGAATTTCATCTGCTTTTCAAACGAGGGGTTGAAAAAGTTTAAAATTCTGGCCGGGTATCATCAATACTTTGCCGTTCGGAAAGCAATTGAATCGACCAAAAAAGCGATGGTCACGGATGGAAAAGGCGGGGTTTTTTGGCATACACAAGGCAGCGGTAAGTCGCTGTCGATGGTCTTTTACGCCCATCTTTTACAGGAGGCACTCGACAGTCCGACAATAGTGGTCATTACGGACCGAAATGATTTGGACGATCAGCTTTACGGGCAATTTACCAAATGCAAAGACTTTCTAAGGCAGGAACCGATGCATGCGGAAAGCCGGGAACATTTGAAAAAGCTGCTGGCTGGAAGACAGGCGAACGGGATTATCTTTACAACAATGCAGAAATTCGAGGAATCCTCAGAGCCGCTTTCCGAACGCCGCAACGTCATCGTGATGGCCGATGAGGCACATCGCAGCCAATACGGACTGAAAGAAAAAGTCGATGCCAAAACTGGCGAAATCAAAGTTGGTACGGCGCGAATCATCCGTGACAGTCTGCCGAACGCCACGTATATCGGCTTCACCGGCACGCCGATTTCAGTAAAAGACAGAAACACGCGAGAAGTTTTCGGCGATTATATCGATATATACGACATGACCCAGGCCGTAGAAGATGGCGCCACGCGGCCGGTCTATTACGAAAGCCGGGTAATCAAACTTAAATTTGACGAAGCCACGTTGAAAATGATTGACCGGGAATACGACATCATGGCCAACAATGCCGATCCAGAAGTTGTGGAGAAAAGTAAACATGAACTTGGCCAGATGGAGGCCGTTCTTGGTAATGATGCGACGATCAATTCCTTAGTGAGTGATATTATTGATCATTACGAAAATTACCGCGAAAATCTTTTGACTGGAAAAGCCATGATCGTAGCTTATTCGCGAGCCATTGCAATGAAAATCTATAGACGGATGCTCGAGTTGCGCCCGGGATGGAAAGAAAAAGTCAAAGTTGTGATGACTGAAAGCAACAAAGACCCGGAAGAATGGCGCACAGTCATTGGCAATAAACGTCATCGCGATGAACTGGCAAAGGAATTTAAAGACAATGACAGCAAAATGAAAATCGCGATTGTTGTTGATATGTGGCTGACAGGCTTTGATGTGCCGTCCTTGGCAACGATGTATGTGTACAAGCCGATGCAGGGATACAATCTGATGCAGGCGATTGCTCGTGTCAACCGTGTTTTTAAAGACAAAGAAGGCGGACTCATTGTCGATTACGTTGGCATTGCAACAGCGCTGAAACAGGCGATGAACGATTATACGGCACGCGATAAGAAGAACTACGGCGACACGGATATTGCTAAAGTGGCTTATCCGAAATTCCTTGAAAAATTGTCGATTTGCCGCGATTTGTTTCACAGATATGACTATTCCAAATTCATAAACGGTACGGATTTAGAGCGTTCAAAGACCATCACCGGTGCGGTTAACTTCATTGTCGATCCGAGAAAGGAAAGAGAACGGGAAGATTTTCTGAAAGAAGCACTTCTGCTGCGTCAAGCGCTGTCGCTCTGTTCATCCTTAGTTGAACGCGATAAGCGAATAGAAGCCGCCTTCTTTGAATCGGTTCGCGTATTGGTTATGCGTCTCATGAATCAGGGCGAAGGGAAAAAGATTTCTCTGCCAGAAATGAATGCACGCATTAATGAGCTTTTGAAATCAAGTATTAAAAGTGATGGCGTTATTAATCTTTTCTCAGATGTCAAAGAGGAATTTTCATTGTTCGATCCGAAATTCCTTGAAGAAATCACAAAAATGAAAGAGAAAAATCTAGCAGTCGAGCTCTTAAAAAAGTTAATTGATGAACAGGTTCAAATCTATAGACGAACGAATGTTGTTAAATCGCAGAAATTCAGCGAGATTATTCAAGGCGTCATGAATCGTTATCTGAATGGCATGCTGACCAATGAAGAAGTCATTCAGGAACTTTTGAAAATGGCGAAACAGATAAAAGCGGCGCATCAAGCTGGTAATCAAATGGGGCTGTCAGAGGATGAACTCGCGTTTTATGACGCGCTGACCAAACCGCAGGCGATTAAAGATTTTTACGAAAATGACGAACTGATTGCAATCTCTCGGGAATTGACAGAAGCTTTGCGCAAAAATCGAACAATTGATTGGCAGAAACGAGAATCGGCAAGAGCGAAAATGCGCATGATGATTAAGCGCCTTTTGAAAAAACACAGGTATCCGCCGGAAGGCATGAACGACGCGGTACAGACCGTTATGCTTCAATGTGAATTGTGGACCGACAATCAGGATATGGATTTTGAAGTAAAAAAGTATCAGAAAAGTAATGAGAAAGAGACGTATTTAATGGCTGCGGAGAGTCCTGAATCGTATGAAGATAAAAGGAAGTAAATGAACGCAGAGAAAAGGTGCCTTATTTACACATCAACTTGGCTGTGGGAACCGATCATTTAGAATATATATGAATATAAACTTCAGGCCGTTGATCCCATTGAGAGATCAGCGGCCTGTTCACGCTATGAAAAGTGATTAAGATTTTAAATTACTGAGGGTCATGGTCATGACACCGTCCGCCCAGTCCGCTTTGATTTGGGCGTTGTAAAATTCAGCGATGCCTTTAGCCATCGACAGGCCGATGCCGGATCCCGCGATTTTGTTGTTGTGCGAGGTGTCACCGCGGTAAAAGCGTTCGAACAATTTGCTCGTATCTACCTGATCTCCATTTTTGTAGGTGTTCGAAACGGAAAGCATTTTGTTGTTAAACCCTTTAGAGGCGACGCGGACAGTAATGGTGCCGCCTGGATCACAGTACTTAACGGCGTTGTCGAGCAAAATGTTGAGAAGCTCTTCCATCGTTTCTTTTTCGGCCTTGACCTTGACGTGCTCCTGAATAGTCGTACTCAGCGTTAGATTTTTCTGAATCGCCGCACTGCGGTATTCGCTGGCCACGTCGGAGGTGATCTGCGACAAGTCAATTGTCGAGATCTGCAGATTTTGCTGTTCCTCGAGACGGGAGATTGCCATCAGGTTATTCACCAGATTGTTCATGCGGTCGACCTGTTTCATTGTCGATTTGGTCCACTCGTTTTCGCCATTGAGAGCTTCCATGACTTCCGTATTGGCAGAAATGACAGACAACGGCGTTTTGAGCTCGTGGCCCGCATTGGTAATAAAGCGTTTCTGTTTTTCCGCGTTTTCAATGATGGGGTGGAGCACCCTGCGTGAAAAGAGAGTGACGACAACAAAAAAGCAAATCAAGCAGAACAATCCAAACATAATGGAAAATCTCAAAATTTCATGGTTTGAATTATCGAAATAGGTGACGTCCATGAAGACGATGAGCTGTGAATTGTCCTGAGGCTGCCCAAGATAATAGGCAAAAGACATTTTGTTCTGGCGCAGGCGCTTGAGTTGATTCAACGAATTGTCGGAAAACACTCTGGATTGATTTTGGTTTTTAAAAGCGGCCTTGGCCATTTTTTTCGCAGTGGATTCGTCAATCGCGGTAATGTGCGACAAATCGTAACGAATGGGTTTGCCATTTTTGTTAACGAAGACGCTGAAATAGCGGATTTGGGAAGACGATTCGTCGGTGAGCTGCAAGCGGTTCATGGTCTGCTTGTCGGCCTTAATGTTTGCAGGCAGCTCGCCGTGGTTTTTTGAGATGTAACTCATCACCGCCTGAATTTCGTTGTTGGACTGCCGGATATACATGATGTTGATCAGGCCCAGAACAGCGAGCAGGATCACCGCCGCGCAGCAGGTTGCGATCACGATGAATTTTCGTTGCAGAGATTTAACCATGGGCACGCGATTCCTTTGCGATGAGGTTGAATGGGCCGGACGCTTCGCCAGCGATCACCGCGTCGGCGCCAATGGCGTCCAATTTTTGATTGAGATAGGAGATGTAAATCCAAACAATTTGATATGCATCGTCTTCCTCGGCGTTTTTCTTGTCATTCCAAACGTGATGATAGAGGGTTTCCGCTGGAATGGATTTGCCGGGATTGAGCAGAAAATAACGGATCATCCGGCCTTCTGGGGAAGAAAGCTGGATGGCGCTGTCACAGGTTAACGTGTCGTTTTCCGTGTCAAACTCAACGCGGCCAAAGGAAAGCGTTGTCGGCGTGTAATCCTCGGCGCGGCGTGTGAGTGAGCGTACCCGAGCCAGCAATTCCTTCATTGCGAAAGGTTTTGTTAAATAATCGTCGGCGCCGGCTTCGAGGCCGGTGACGCGGTCGTCCACTTCCACCTTTGCCGTTAAGAAAATGGCGGGCGTCGTGTCGCCGGCATTTCTCAGTTTTTTAAGGGCATCGATGCCGTTTAGATTCGGCATCATGATGTCGAAGATGTAGCAGTCGTAAAGGCCGTTCTCCGCCATCTCAACGGCTTCGGCGCCGTCGGAGGCAAGATCGACCTCGTACTGATAGATGCCGAGGAAGGCCTGTATGGCCCGCTGCATAGCCGTTTCATCTTCAGCCAATAAAATTTTCATCTTGTTCTCCTTTTACTCTTTTTCCTTGATTAAATTGCGGATGGTCTGCATCGAGATATCGCAGGATGCCAGCTCGTCCGCACAGCGTTTTAATTCTTGACTGAGAAGTTCGGCGCGTTTGGGATCGATATTTTTTTTGTAGCTCACCTGGTGTTCCAAACTCGCCCAGGTATCCATCGCAATAGTGCGCAGCTGAATTTCCACGAAATAATGTCCCGGGACGCTGCCGCACACATCTTCGTAAGGGGTCTCCATTGAAAGAATCAGGTGGTAGCTGCGGTAGCCGTTGGGCTTGACGTGGTGGATGTAATCCTTGCGTTCGACGATTTCGCAGTCGTCAAAGCTTTCGATGATGTGAATTACGCGGTCGATATCGTCCCGAAAGGTAGTGACAACGCGAATGCCGATGGCATCGGTCAATTCGTGCAGTGCGGAATAAGGGGTGGCGGGGAGATGCCGCCGCTCACATTTGTCGATCATACTGGCTTCGTTTTTCACGCGCCCGTTGAGGTGTTCGAATAAAGCTTCGCCGGTTTTTTCACGGTAGGCTTCGCTCGCTGTATTCAGGCGGCCCATGAGTTCATTTAAAATGTCGTTTAAATGGACTTGGTAGGGGCCGTATATGGTTGAGTTAGATTGATTTTTAATATTCATAATATATATTATGGCAAATGAATCTTAATTCTCAGACTAAACTCAGAAGGGGCGGTCAAGAAGTTAGATGATCCTAAATACTTAATTATAGGGGCTTGCCCTTGAATTTTCCTTAACGCGTGTTAGAATATATTTATCAAAGAAATCATGTGAGAATCGCAGGATTCGGCTGCTGTTGATACAAGGCACTAATGTATCAGCAGTTTTTTTATTTTACAAAAAAATAGCCTTTGTCTGGCAGGTGATGTGCAGGCAGAGGCTGTGAGTGTCGTTTATTCATTTTCACTATCGATAATTTGCGTCAGCAGGGACTGAATTTCATTGCGGTCCTTGAACAATTTTTTTGCAGTCGTCTGCAAACGGTAAATTTTGGCTGAAAGCGGCAGAACTGTAATGCCGTCTAATTTTTCCCAAGTGTGATTGAGCATGTCGCGTCCCACGACACCGCGGAACAGATCGTGCTTTAAGGTCACAAATGCGTGATCTGAACGGTTGAATAAACAAAGTATGACCGTTTGTTTGTAAACTCTTAAATAGGCGAGAAGATCATCTGTCGTCTTAATAGGATACCATCTGCCTCGGGTGAGTGTTTTGCTCTTAGCACGCAAAGTTGTGATGACTTCGTACCACCTTAAGAGCGATTTGTCCTCGTTCCCCCAGGGATAAGTGCCTCGATTGTAGGGATCTTCAAAACCTTCGCAGCCAGCTTCATCACCGTAATAAATACAGGGAACGCCGGGAAAGGTCATTTGAATCAAGCTGAGGAGCTTGAGCCGTTTAACAGCGAGACTGCGCTGCTCAGGAGAGAGCTTGAAGGTTTCTTTTTCTCTGTCAGTCATTTCCTTACTGTCGACGCCGGAAAGCACGGTCAGCGCTCTGGCGCGGTCGTGGGAATCGATCAGGTTCATGTTAGACATGAATTGTTCCTTGGGATAGGTTTCGTACAAGGACATCATCTGACGAATAGCGGCTTTCGAAGAAATATTGTACAACAGGAAATCGTTAAACGTTTGTCTGAACGGATAATTCATCACCGCGTCGAGCTCGTGGCCCATAAAATATTGGCGCTGTACGCCGTAGGAGACCTTATTGGACGCGTTTTCCCAAACCTCTCCGATGAGCACGTTGTCTTCGCCTTCCTCGAGAAGCGCAGTTTTCAGGTCTTCGATGAAGTCATCGGGCAATTCGTCGGCCACGTCGAGACGCCACCCGGAAGCGCCGTCCCGAATCCATTTGCGGACCACACTGTCCTGCCCTTTAAAGATATAATCGCGGTACGCCGGATTGTTTTCTTCGACATCGGGCATATTGCCGATTCCCCACCACGAGTCGTACTGGTCAGGATAATTGCTGAATCGGTACCAGCTGTAATAAGGGGAATCCTTGGACTGATAGGCGCCGACGGTCGGGAAACGGCCGTATTTGTTGAAATAGATGGAGTCATCGCCGGTATGATTGAAGACGCCGTCTAAAATCACGTGGATGCCTCTTTTTTTCGCTTCGGCGCACAGTCGGATAAAGATGTCCTCGTCGCCAAATTCCCGCGCGATCATTTTATAATCAGCCGTATTGTATTTGTGATTACTGTTGGCCTCGAAAATCGGGTTGAGATACAAAATCGAGACGTTGAGCGATTTCAGATAATCGAGCTTTTCGATGATGCCTTCCAGGGTGCCGCCGAAATAGTCCCAGTAATCAATAGATCCATCTTGATTGCGAAAATAGTGAGGCGTATCATTCCAATCCCCGTGTACAAGTGAAGAAGGGAAAAAGCTCGGATGATGGGTAGGGTGCTGAGGTCTGGCGAAGCGGTCGGGAAAAATTTGATACATAATTCCATCCTTGTACCAGTCTGGAACGGTGCGGCCCTTGTCAAATAAGGTGATTTGATAGGAGGGGGCGTTGTCGTGGCTGGCGTAAATTGCCCCTTCACCGCCGAGATGGTCGGCTTGGGTGCCGTATTGATACTGGCGGTTGTAGGCCTCAAATTGGAAATGGTACCAGAGCAGGCCGGGCTGATCCGGCATTTGGAGGGTCACACTGAATAAATCGGTGCCTTCCTCCGGCTTCAAGTCGTACCAATGCTCCGTATCGCGGTAAAAAGTCTGCAGCCGGATGTTCATCACATCGTGCGCTTCGACCCTTATGGTAACAGAAGAGCCAGTTGGAATGGCTCCAAATGGCTCTCTTAATTTCAAATCAAATGAATCATGTCTAAAATACATATATTACACGCTTTAATTTAATCTTCCACAAATTTTCTTGTAATAGTAGAGATAGGTTTCCGCTGAGTGACGCCAATTAAAGTCACACGAAAGAGCGTTTTTCGTCAATTGCTTCCAATCGTCCTTGTAGTCGTAATACAGTCCGACCGCTTTTTGAATGGTAAAGAGCATGTCGTGGGCGTTATAGGTCGCAAAGGAATAACCATTGCCTTCCTTGGTCTGCGAGTTGTAGTAGTGGACGGTATCTTTTAATCCGCCGGTTTCGCGGACAATTGGAATAGAACCGTAGCGCATCGCGATCATCTGCGACAGACCGCAGGGCTCAAATTTGGAAGGCATTAAAAACATGTCGCTGCCGGCGTAGATCTTGCGGGATAAGTCTTCGTCGAAGGTAATGCAGGCGCGCATTTTGTTCGGATAGTACCCGGCAACATCGCGCAGCATGTTTTCGTAGCCAGCTTCGCCTGTGCCCAGCACGACAAACTGCAATTCCATCTGAAGAATTTCGTGGATGACCGCGGCAACGAGATCCAGCCCCTTTTGTTCGGTCAGACGGGTGATCATCCCGATGATCGGCTTGTTGGGGTCGACAGGCAGGTTCAGATGCTTCTGAAGGGCCACCTTGTTTTCCATTTTTTTGCTGTAGCTGCTGGTGTAATTCGTCCAGATGTGCGGGTCTGTCTGCGGATTGTATTCCTTGTCGTTAATGCCGTTGAGGATGCCGACTTCATGATCGGCAATGTCGCGGATCACACCGTCGAGGCGTTCCCCGTAGTAGGGGTCTTTGATTTCTTCGGCGTAGGTTGGAGAGACAGTCGTCACGAGATCGGCGCTGTACAGTGCACCCTTCATAAAGTTGACGTCTTCGTAAAATTCCAGTGTAGACGGGAAGTAATCGAAATTGATGATGTTTGCGATGTCCTTGAAGCCGTACACGCCCTGGAATTTCAGATTGTGGATGGTGAAGACCGTCTTCATGTTCTGGTAATGCCAGCTGTACTGTTCCTTGTACAGGTAGGGGATCAGCGCCGTCTGCCAATCGTGGCAGTGCATCACGTCCGGATAAAAATTGACGTAGGGAATAAATTCCAACACAGCGCGGCAGAAGAAAATGAACCGTTCTGCTTCGTCGTAATAGCCGTACAATCCTGGACGCTTGAAATAGTACTCGTTGTCGATAAAGTAAAAGGTCACATTATCGCTTTTGTATTCCAAAATGCCGCAGTACTGATCGTTGGACCCGATGTGCACGTAAAACGAGTTGACGAATTTAAACTGGTGGGTATAGGTTTCTGGAATGCATTCGTATTTCGGAAGCACCACGCGGACGTCCGTTTCCTCCGGCGGGAAGGCCTTCGGCAGCGAGCCGATGACATCACCGAGCCCGCCGCTTTTAGCAAAAGGAAAAGCTTCAGAAGCTGCAAATAGGACTTTGAGTTTATCCATTTACAGGCTCCTTCCCTTGGTTAAGATAATCGGATCGTCCTTTGTTCCCACTAATGTGGCCCGATCGCGAATCGTGCAGTATTTATCCAGAATGACATTTTTCAGCGTCACGTTGTCGCCGATGACGGCGTGCTGCATGATGATGCAGTTGTCAATGTGCGCGTCTTTGCCGATTTTAGAATCTCTGAACAGAACAGAATTGTTGACTTTGCCGTCAATTTTGCAGCCAGACCCGACAATGGAGTGGTTGACGGAAACATCTGGACCGTAATTCGTCGGGTGATTGTCCTTGGTCTTGGTGTAAATTTGATGATCGCCGTGGAACAATTCCTGCATGACGTCGAAGTCCAGCAAATCCTGATTGATTTCCTGATAGCGCTTCATCGAGTTGACGCGGGATAAATAACCGGTGTGCGGGGCGCCGAAGATGCGCAGCGTGTCGATGTTATCGCGGATAACATCCATCAAATCCCATTCGCCGATGGCGTTCGCTTTTTCGAGCAGATTGAGCAGCACTTCTCGTTTGATAATCATCATGTCCGCATAGGCGTAATCAGAGTTCGATTCATCGTACGGATGAATAGAGCTGATGCGGTAGCGGTTGAAATCCAAAAAGATGTCGTTGGCGTTCAAGCTGAAGGACGGACGGACCTTTTTGAAGATCATCGTGACGTCGGCATTGTTCGTTTTATGAATCTTGTATGCCGGATTAAAATCAAAGGAAGTAATCAGGTTTGGCGCCGAAATGATTACATCTTCTGTTTCGGGATTGTGATCCAAAAACATTTCGTTGTAATAGAGGTCGCGGACTGAAATCTTTACAGCGTCGCCGTAACGAACTGAGGAATAACCTGAAAGAATCGACAGATCCTGTGTTTTTCTGGAGAGCGACCATTCTTTACCGGTTCCCAGATGATCGATGAGGGAGGAGTACTTGTAAGAACCTACCACACCGATGTGCTTGATTCCGGAATTAACCATGTTTGACAGGGTGAAGTCGATCAGACGGTAACGGCCGCCAAAAGGCAGCGTTGACATGGAACGATTTTCCAACAACGGTTTGAGATCTGTATTGTCCCCGTCAATATTTAAGATAAAACCAATTACGTTATTCATTGTGCCGCCTCCTAACCGTTAATGACCTGAATTTGCGAAGGATCATCGTTTTCCGATGCGACAATCCGAGTATCTGCCGAAACTGTACCGCGCGGACCCACAATACATCTTTCCAAATGGGCGCCGTCTTTAATGACAGCACCGGTGTGAATGATACAGTCCTTGATGTAGGTGTGTTCACCGATGGTGATATCGTGGGACAGAATGGAGTGTTCAACGTGTCCAAAGACGACACAGCCGTCGCAGATCAGCGAATGCGACACTTCCGCGTTTGGCCCGATGTACTGCGGGTGGCGGCTGTTGTTATTGGAAAAGATTCTGAAGTTTGGATCGGTCAGATCGAAATCGCAGGATTCGTCGAGCAGGTCCATATTCGCATCGTAATAGGAATCGATAGTTCCGACATCTTTCCAGTAATCGGAGAACATGTAGGCAAAAATACGCTTGTTTTCGCTGTGAAGGGCAGGGATGACGTTGTTGCCGAAGTCGTTTTCTGAATTCGGATCCTGCGCGTCTTCGATTAACGCCTTTCTCAAAACCGGCCAATTGAAGACGTAAATCCCCATTGACGCCTTGTTTGATTTGGGTTCTGGTGGTTTTTCCTGGAATTCCTGAATTCTCAATTCGTCATTGGTCACGACGACGCCGAAACGGCTGGCTTCTTCCCAAGGCACTTCTCTAACTGCGATCGTGAGATCGGCTTGTTTAGATTTGTGGTAGGCGATCATTTTGGAGTAGTCCATTTTGTAAATATGGTCGCCTGAAAGAATCAGCACGTATTCCGGATTGAAGCGGTCAATGAAGTCGATGTTCTGTGTGATGGCATCGGCCGTACCGTTGTACCAGCGGCCGCCCTTTTGGCCCATGTACGGAGGCAGAATGTGGACGCCGCCATTGACCTTGTCGAGCGCCCAGGCACTGCCGTTGCCGATATAATTGTTCAAAATATACGGACGGTACTGCGTCAGGACACCGACGACATCGATATTGGAATTCATACAGTTACTCAAAGGAAAATCGATAATACGGTATTTTCCCCCAAATAAAACAGCTGGTTTTGCATTATTCGCCGTCAAAGCTTTTAAGCGAGAGCCTTGACCGCCAGCTAACAACATAGCAACACATTCAGTGTTCATCATAACACTCCTTATCTCTCTTATTTATTTATCATCAGTCGGAAAGCTAGCAGATATCTGATGAAAGATATCGAGAGAGAGAACGGTAGATATCTGCCTTTCCAGTTGATGCTAATAGCGTGTTGAAATTATTTAATTTTCCAGATGTCTCTTCGATAGTCTGCGATTGAACGGTCGGAAGAGAAAATCCCAGAATTTGCGATATTGATAATCGACTTTTTCTGCCAGCTGTGGTGATTGAGATAATCGCGGCTGGATTGATCCTGGATGTCACAATAGGAGGCAAAATCCTTTAATACAAAATAGGTGTCGTTGTTCAGAACCAGCGCATCGTAGATGGTGTGGAAGGTATCTCCCCCAAGAGACCCGTCAATCAATTGGTTCATGACTTTCTGAAGGTCAGGATTCTGCTGCAGCACGTCGACCGAATGGTAGCCGCCGTTGTGATTGTAATTGGCTACTTCTTCAGCGGAAAGGCCGAAGGTGTAGATATTGTCCATGCCAACGTGTTCGGCGATTTCGATGTTCGCACCGTCCATTGTGCCGAGGGTTATGGCGCCGTTCATCATGAATTTCATGTTCCCGGTACCGGAAGCTTCTTTACCCGCAGTGGAGATCTGTTCGGAGATTTCTGCAGCCGGATAAATGAGTTCCGCGCTCGAAACGTTGAAGTTCGGAATAAACACGACACTCAATTTGTCTTTCATCAGCGGATCGTGATTGATCTTGTCCGCGATAACGTTGATCAGTTTGATGACTTGTTTAGCAAAATAGTAGGAAGGCGCAGCCTTGCCGGCGAAGATATAAGTCTTCGGCACGAAATCCGCGTTAGGATTAGAACGCAACTGATTGTAAACGTGCATGATGTGCAGGGCGTTAAGCAGCTGTCTCTTGTATTCGTGGATGCGCTTGACCTGGATATCAAAGATCGAATGCGGATTGACTGTGATGTCCAGATATTCCTTGATGTATTTTGCCAGACGTTCTTTGTTGTGGTATTTAACCCCTAAGAGCTGTTTCTGAAAATCGGAATTGGAAGCGTATTTTTCCAGTTCCTTTAAGGCTTCCATTTGTCCAGGCTGTGTCCATTTGTCGCCGATGGTGTCGCAGATCAGGTCCTTGAGTTCCTTATTGGCCGCCATCATGAAGCGTCTCTGGCTGACACCGTTGGTGACATTGTGGAAACGTTCGGGGTAGACCGCGTAGAAATCCTTGAAGGTTTCTTCGCGCAGAATTTTTGAGTGCAGTTCGGCCACGCCGTTGACAGAGTGGGAACCGATAATGGCCAGATGCGCCATGTGAACCTGTCCGTCCTTGATGATCGAGATGTTGTAGTTGCGGGCTTCTTCGTTTGGATATTTGCTATTCATTTCTTCGAGGAAGCGGCGGTTGATTTCTTCGATGATCATGTAAATACGCGGCAGGAGATTCTGCATCATATCGACCGGCCATTTTTCAAGAGCTTCAGGAAGAACCGTGTGGTTGGTGAAACTCATCGACTTGACCGTCATATCCCAGGCTTCGTCCCAGCCGTAGTTTTCTTCGTCAACGAGAATACGCATGAATTCCGGTACACACATCGCCGGATGGGTATCGTTGATGTGGATGCAGATCTTATCAGAGAAGCCGTCTAAGGAACCCTGATGCTGCTTTTTGTAGCGGCGGACAATGCGTTTAAGACCTGCGCAGACGAAGAAGTATTCCTGCTTCAGGCGCAGCAGCTGTCCTTCAAAGCC
The DNA here is from genome assembly GCF_903789625.1 of uncultured Pseudoramibacter sp. Lineage (NCBI taxonomy): Bacteria > Bacillati > Bacillota > Clostridia > Eubacteriales > Eubacteriaceae > Pseudoramibacter > uncultured Pseudoramibacter sp. The sequence goes on from NZ_CAIFFF010000003.1 coordinate 21,090, forward strand.
GTGGTCAGACGGGTAGAGAACCTGAGAAATCGATTCAGCCTGTGATTTGCTCTGAACAGCCTTCAGGAAGTGGCCTTCGTTGAAGGCGCTCAGATCGAAATCTTCGACAGGCTGTGCGTCCCAAAGTCTTAACGAGTTGACCGTTTTGTTGTGATAGCCGCTGATTGGCACATCGTAGGGGACAGCCAAAACGGGTTCGTAATTTTCGTGAATAAAGGTCAATTTGCCGTTAACCATTTCAGTCCGGACGTTGCCGCCGTATTTCACGACGACCGATTTTTCCGGCTGGCGGATTTCAAACGGATAACCGTGCTTGAGCCAATTGTCGGCAACTTCAACCTGTTCGTGGTTGACGATTTTCTGCTGGAACAGGCCGTATTTGTAGCGGATGCCGTTACCGTGTGCAGGAAAATCCAGTGCCGCGGCAGAATCCAAGAAGCAGGCCATCAGACGGCCCAGACCGCCGTTGCCGAGCGCCGGGTCGTGTTCACGAGCCAGAATTTTGTCGTAATCCAAGCCCATTTCTTCAAGACCTTCAGGAACGATGTCTTCCCATCCTAAATTATTAATATAAAGTCTCAACAATCGGCCGATTAAAAATTCGATTGAGAAGAAATAAATCTGTTTGTCCGTATTAATGCGGTTGACACGTCTATTTTCAGCCCAGGTCGGCGTGATGTTTTCCATCACTATTTGAGCCAAGGCTTCGTACTGGAATTTTGTTGTAGAATTTTCAAGCTTTTCACTCGAAAGCTCTTCCACTTTCTTTTTAAATTCCCTTTTAAACTTCTCTTTTGTCATTTTGTTTTCAGTTTGTTGAAAGATATTCATAAGACTCCCTTCGAAAATCAATCACGAATAATAAAAAATTATATTATCCCGGATTTTTACCTATTATACACAACATTTGCTAAGAATTCGAGAGAATCTGCTCATATCTGTCAATATTTTACTTCTTTTTAATCGAATCAATTTTTGTTAACGGTTTCGGCTTGACATCCTTTTTGGTCAGCGGTTTCGGTTTGACATCTTTTGCCACCAATGGCTTTTTGGAGGCGTCGATTTTTTTCGGCTTTTCCGTCTTGGTCTTAGCCGGAACCTGTTTTTCAGGTTCGCGCTTATAAATCAGGGCAGAAAATCCTGGCAGTGCAATGGTGATTTTATGCGGCTGATTGTGGAAGCCTTCTTTTTCGTCAGCTTCTGCCTTTTTAACAACGGTTTCGCCGGAGCCGCCGTACTGAGCCGCGTTAGAATTAAAGATCAGCCGCCAGGTGCCGTCTCTCGGCACACCGATATCGTAAATCGGGTAGCTTTCCGGGCAGAAATTGATGATCACGACCAAATCGTCTTTCGGGTCTTTGCCCATTCTTCTGAAAATGATCACGCTTTGCGCCGCGTTGTCCGGTTCAATCCATTGGAAGCCGTCCCAAGAGTGGTCTTCCTGCCAAAGTGCAGGTTCGTCGACGTAGAGCTTGTTTAAATCGTGAATGTATTGGTGGAAATCTCGGTGCTTTTCGTTTTCCAGCATGAACCATTCCAGCTCTTCGTAGTAACGCCATTCAATGAACGGCGCGTTTTCGTTGCCCATGAAGGTCAGCTTCTTTCCGGAATGGGTGTACATATAGGCGTAGAGCAGCCGCATTTCGTCAAATTTATGGTTGTAATCTCCGAACATTTTGTCGAGGATCGATTTTTTCCCGTGGACCACTTCGTCATGAGAGAGAGGCAAAATGAAATTTTCCGAGAAGGCGTAGCTCATCGAGAAGGTCAGGCGGTCGTGGAAGTGGGAGCGGACGTAGGGATCGGTTTCCATGTAGGAGAGCGTATCGTGCATCCAGCCCATATCCCATTTGTAGTTAAAGCCCAATCCGCCCTTGTCCACAGGCCAAGTCACCTGCGGGAAAGCGGTCGATTCCTCAGCGGCCATGATGGCGTAGGGGAAATATTTAAAGATTTCTGTGTTGAGCTTTCTTAAAAACGCGATGGCTTCGAGGGAGGTATTGCCGCCCTCTGCGTTTCTGCGCCATTCGTTGTCGTAGCCGTAATTGAGGTAGAGGATGCTCGCGACGCCGTCGATTCTCAGGCCGTCGATGTGGTACATTTTGAACCAATAATAGGCGTTTGAGATCAGGAAGTTCACCACTTCTGGTCGATTGTAATCAAATTCCATCGTGCCCCATTGCGGGTGTTCAGTGGCTTCGTACAAATTGGTGCCGTCCAGCTTGTACAGTCCGTGGGCGTCCTTGCAGAAATGGCCCGGGACCCAGTCGAAAATGACTGATATGCCGTTTTGATGCAGCTGATCGATCAAATACATCAGATCCTGCGGCGTGCCGTATCGGCTGGTCGGTGCGAAATAGCCTGTGATTTGATAGCCCCACGACCCGTCGAAGGGGTGTTCCATCAGCGGCATCATTTCAACGTGGGTGTAGTGCATATCTTTAAGGTAAGGAACCAGCTCGTCGGCCAATTCGCGGTAGCTTAAAAACAGACCGTCCTCGTGGGTGCGCCAGCTTCCCAGATGCATTTCGTAAATATTCATCGGGGCGGGAGAGCCGACAGAGCTTTCACGGGCGCTGCACCATTTTGTATCGTGCCATTGGTAGTCGAGAGGCCAGATGATCGAGGCCGTGTTGGGGCGGACTTCCGAATAAAATCCGTAAGGGTCCGCCTTGTAGGCGAGAGTGCCGTCGATTTGTTCAATACAATATTTGTACAGCGTGCCCTTTGAAACGAGATTGGTGCTGAGCTCCGTTTCCCAGACGCCGCCGGATTGGGGCAGCAGGTGCATCGGACTTAATGCGGGGTCCCATTTGTTAAAGTCACCGACGATCGAGACCGAAAGTGCATTCGGCGCCCATAATCTGAAAACAACGTGATCGTCTTCGATGTGTGCACCGAAAAATTCGTAGCTTTGAAGGTAATCGCCGTCGTGAAATAGATACAATGCAACTGATTTATCCATCAGAATTTCCTTTCCATATGTTGAAGTGGGTTTTCAATAATTGTGAATATTAATTTAATTAAATTTTAACATATTACAGATGAAAAGGGAAATCAATATTAATAAAGTTTTGAATAAAGAACAGATAAATATTTCACTGGAAAGGATGATTTTAGAATCCTTGTGCTATAATAATAAAAATTAATTATTATTCATTTATGAAGGAGACAAAATGGGACTTACATTAACTGAAAAAATCATCAAGGACCATCTGGTTGTTGGAAAAATGGAAAAAGGCACTGAAATTGGGATTCACATCGATCAGACTTTGACCCAGGATTCGACGGGGACTATGGCCTATATGCAGCTTGAGGCGATGGAAGTTCCACGGGTTAAAACCAAACGGTCTCTGGCGTATATTGACCACAATATGCTTCAGGAAGGGCCGGAAAATATGGATGACCATTTGTTCATTCAGACGATGGCTAAAAAGCACGGCATCTATTTTTCGCGTCCGGGCAACGGCATCTGCCACCAGGTTGAAATCGAACGCTTCGGTGTTCCAGGTCAGACCCTGCTCGGGTCGGACAGCCACACGCCGACTGGCGGCGGGATCGGGATGCTCGCGATCGGCGCCGGCGGGCTAGACGTCGCTGTGGCGATGGCCGGCGGCGAATACTACATCACGATGCCGGAAATTGTCAAAGTTGAACTGACCGGTAAGCTGAGAAAAGGTGTCGCGTCGAAGGACATTATCCTCGAAGTGCTCCGCCAATGTACCGTTAAGGGCGGTGTCAACAAGGTGTTTGAATATACAGGACCGGGTGTCGCGACATTGACTGTGCCGGAACGTGCGACGATCACCAATATGGGCGCGGAACTGGGCGCGACGACGTCCGTTTTTCCGTCAGACGATATGACGAAGGCGTTCTTAAAGGCCCAGGAAAGAGAAGACGACTTTACACCGCTTTCAGCAGATGACGACGCCGAATACGATCAGGTTGTCAAGGTCGATTTGTCGACCCTTGAACCGCTGGTGGCCTGCCCGCACAGCCCGGACGCTGTCAAAAAGGTCTCAGAACTTGAAGGCATGCCGATCAATCAGGTCTGTATCGGCTCCTGCACCAATTCTTCGTATTTGGACTTAATGAAGGTCGCTGCGATTATGAAGGGCAAAACAGTGGCCGAAAATGTCGAAATGGTTGTCGCGCCGGGCTCCCGTCAGGTTTTGACGATGCTGGCTGAAAACGGCGCACTGGCCGATATCCTTTCGACAGGCGCACGCGTTTTGGAATGCGGCTGCGGGCCGTGCATTGGGATGGGCCAGGCGCCGTGTACCAATGGGGTTTCCCTCCGGACCTTCAACCGCAACTTCAAAGGGCGTTCCGGAACAGTGTCGGGACAGATTTATCTGCTGAGCCCAGAAACGGCCGCGATTTCCGCGATTACCGGTGTGCTGACCAGCCCGCTTGGAAAGGTCGATCTGCCGGATATCGATATGCCGCACCACTTCAAGGTCAACGATAACGCGATCGTGCCGCCGGCATCGGAAGAAGAAGCGAAGGATATCGAAATTATCAGGGGGCCGAACATCAAACCGTTCCCGCTGTCAGCACCATTGAAAGATGAGCTGCAGGGTATTGCGCTGATTCACGTTGAAGACAACATCACGACCGACCACATTATGCCTTCGAACGCGAAACTTCTGCCGTTCCGCTCCAATATCCCGCATCTGGCGAATTACTGCTTGACGCCGTGCGATCCGGAATTCCCAGAACGGGCAAAGGCCAACCCGGGCGGCTTCATCATCGCCGGTTCCAATTATGGACAGGGCTCCAGCCGTGAACACGCCGCGTTGGCGCCGGTATATTTGGGCGTGCAGGGCGTTGTCGCGAAGTCATTTGCGAGAATCCACAAGAACAACCTGATTAACAACGGCATTCTGCCCCTCGTCTTCAAAGATGAAGCGGATTACGACGATATCGACGTCGGCGATTCCCTCAGCATCTCCGATACCATTCACGCGATCGGGACGGGCAGTGTCACGATGACCAACGAAACGAAGGGCCACACCTACGAACTCGGCATTGAAATTTCCGAAAGACAGCGTGAAATGCTGGTTGCCGGCGGCCTGATTAATAGAATCAAAGCCAACAAGTAAAAATATTGAAAGGAGGGCGCCGTGAATCCTTTATACGAGATGGAAATGATTTTAACGGAAGATGAGTTTCGCAAATCGTGTCAGGCGCTCTCTTCTGCGGCGGTAAAACGCCTGCAGATCATTTACATCGTGATCGGTTCGATCTGCTGCCTGTGCGGCATCGCCTTTATTTTGTCGCCGATTTTTTCGCTGGTCGAGGGCTTAATCATCGCGATTGCCGGGGTCGTGCTATGCGGTATTCTCAACCTGAACCTCATGGTTCAGACCAAAAAAGATGTAGACAAGGCGTGGGAAGCTCACCCTGAATTACATGATATTGTGATCCACATTACCTTTTTTGAGGATCATTTCACGCAGACGACCCCGACCGTCAGCAGCAATGCCGATTACACGGATTTAAAAAAGATTATCGAAACGGAGACTAATTATTATTTGATGACAGGGGAGACCAGCGGTGCGATTGTCGTCAAAGACCGCTGCGCTTCCGGGCTCATCGATTTTATTCAAAATCTTCAGAGACGGATCAATTCTTAAAATCTTATAAACGATTTAACGTAAAATAATCTTCGCGCTTGATAAATTATAAAGATCATTTATAATATTATGTATAAGCATTTTTCACCTTGGTGTCCTGTTCGAGAGAGCAGGGCATTTTTTGCTGTAAAGGGCTAAAAATAATCATACACGGAACTGGAAAAGCGTGTGGGATCATGTTATAATATAAAAGCCAAAACGATACAGTTTTGTATATTTCCTAATTTCTTTGCCCCGCTAATCCCGGGGCATTTTTATTAGACAGCGCAGAAACTGATCAATAATGGAGAATGAAAATGAGCAATACAGAAAAACAAAACGAAGAAGCAATCAAGAAAAAAATCATCGAACAGATCGATCAGGAAAAGCAGGAGGCACAGCAGAGGCGGGACAAAAAGAGTGACAGCCTGCACGTCGAAAAGGATAAGATGTTGGGTTACAAAGCGTTTTTAGGCATTTGGAATACCTTTGTGTTTGCCGTCGGCTGGTATTTATTTTACAATTACAAAATTTTTGAATACTACTCGAGACCGGGATATCTCGTTGTGGTCTGCCTATTTGTTATCGCCTATATCAATCTTGTGGCGTTTTATCACGCGTTTGATTTCAAGCATAAATCGAAGGCGCGATTGATTTTTGCCAATACGATTTCCATCGTGACAGTCGATATTTTGATTTATTTAGGCGGCTGCCTGTTCAACGCCGGGTATATCGACGTGAAACCAGGTGTCATCATGGCAGCGATCCAGATTGTGATTACCTGGGTAGTCGTCAATGTGGCAAAAAATCATGCCGAACTGCTGTAAATCAATTGCCTGCGCCGAATTTGCTGAGTCTTTAAGTAAGATGAGCAATTTCTTAGATTTAAATAAAAATTTAATGAAAAAGTTTACGGAACGTGCTATAATTGGCTTAACAACAAGTAAAGGAGGCGCAACTCATGGGTAAAATCATTACAGTTGGTAGAGAATTTGGGAGCAATGGACGAGCAGTGGCAAAGGCGCTTTCGGAAGCTTTGAATATCAACTATTATGACCGCGAGTTGATCGCGTTAGCAGCAAAGAAAAGCAAATTATCAGATGAAGAGTTAGAACACGTCGATGAAACGCGGGCTAATCCTTGGCTGTATTCCTCTGTAGGCTATCAGGTTGGCAGCGGGTACACGACCATTGAACCCATCAACGACATTTTGTTCAAAGCGGAATCCGAAGTCATTGAAGAAATTGCAGCCAGCGAAGATGCTGTCATTGTCGGACGCTGTTCGGATTATGTACTGCGTCACAAGGTTGACAGCCGTCACGTCTTTATTTATGCACCACTGAATTATCGGATCAGTGTCGTTCAGGCCAGAGATCAGATCGACGAAAAAGAAGCGAAGCGTCTGATCAAGAAAATGGACAAGCAGAGAAAATTGTATTACAATTTCTACACGGATCGGACGTGGAACGAACTTCGGAACTACGATCTGGCTATCGATTCTTCGATTTTCTCTCAAAAAGATATCATTAAGATTTTAAAACAGGTTTATGAAACCCTTGAAGATTAACAGGTTTTGAGCATTTTACGCCGGCAGATTGAATTCTGCCGGTTTTTTTACTTGAAAACAGACAACAGAATCGTTATAATATATCCGATGTCTGGGTGTGGCGCAGTTTGGTAGCGCGCGTGAATGGGGTTCACGAGGCCGGAGGTTCGATTCCTCTCACTCAGACCATTTTTAATTGGGAGATTAATTAAATATGAGTCAACAGATGCGGCAAAAAAAAAGACAAGCTCAACGAAAAAGAATATTGATGCTATGTCTTATTTTTTTGGCAATAATAGCATTTGGATTTATTATACATTTGAGGAGAAATGCCACTGGACTTCTGGAACAGAGCAGCTACGTCGATGCCGTGTCCTCTGAGGTCTATTTCTTTAAACATTCCGATTACATTGAAATCAACGGTTTCAGTGCGGCGGATTTAACCAGCAGTGAAGGCAGCAAGGTCAACGGCTATTCACCGCTGACCAAGAATAAAATGACTGTCAGCGGCGATTATTTAAGCGCGCAGATCTCAACCATTAATCAAATTTTAAAGAATAAAGATTATCTGCATTACGACAAGATCGTGACGCAGATTGAAAATAATTTTAAAGGGCTGGACAAGCTGACCAGCCAGGTGTCGTCAGCGCAGGAAAAAAAGAAAACTTATCTGGTCAATGCCTCGGCTTATTTTGGCATGAATCGAAAGGAACTCATCGCGGCGCGGCGCCAGATGAAAAAGATACAGAAAAAGAAACACCGCAGCATCATTTTAAGCGATTTGGGCATGCTGTCCTCTGGCTACGTGTACGGAACGGTCAACCCGATGGAAAAGGTCGTGACAGAAAATGTACTGCCTTATATCGACAGCGGTTTCTTAAGCAGCATTCAGAAAATCGATCAGCAGGATGAAAGCGCGCTTAAAGTAGTGGACAACGACCACCTTTACGCTGCATTTACCGTGGATCCCAACACGACCATTCAACACGAGGACGAGGTTAAAAAGCTGAAGAAAAAGGTGATTGGCACAACGACTCGTAAAAAAGATGTGGCCTATTACAATAAGCTTGTGAAACGCGTGGATCTGCTTTGGCAGTACCCACAGATTTCTATCGTTAAAAACAATAAAAAATACAATTGTTATGTGGTCAACGTTTTTAAATCCGGCAATAAAAAAATTGTGGTCGTGATGCTGAAGGATTATATCTCGGTTTTTGCCAACGACAATATCTTAAAAACCGATGTCAACGTTCAGAGCTTCACTTCCTACAAGGTGCCGAAATCTGCGATTACAACACAGGGAAAGAATCAATACCTGACACTGCTTCAGAAAGGGTACTTCCGAAAGAAGGTCAAGGTCAAGGTCAGCCGATACGATGGCAGAAAGGCGATTTTGGCTGTGGCGGATAACCCTAACCTGTCTTCAAATTCAATGTATTGCGTTTATCCCTAATAGAAAGAAGGATTAAAATGGAAATATTATCAGAACAGACCGACTTGGATTATAGAGAAAAAATACAGCAGAATATTGAAAAAATTAAGGCTGAAATACCGGATGATGTCACCCTCGTCGCGGTGACCAAGATGCACACCGTCAATGAAACCCAGGCTGTGGTCGATGCGGGTGTGTACGACCTCGGAGAAAACCGAGAACAGGATCTGATGGCCAAAAAGGACAAGATCCAGGGGCCAGTGCGTTGGCACTTTATTGGGCATCTACAGACCAATAAGGTCAAATATTTAGTGGGGCAGGTTGCGCTGATTCATTCGATTTCTTCGATGAAGTTAATCAACAAGGTGGAAACGGAATCCGCGAAAAAAGACGTAGTAACCGATATTCTGCTGCAGTTTAACCTGGCGGATGAAGACACCAAATCCGGGTTTGATGCGTCCGAATTGGACGCGGCGACAGCCCGCGTTGCGCAATGCGAACACATTCGCCTGCGGGGACTGATGTGCATCGGACCGATGACAGAAAATTCTGATAAAATACATAAAATATTTGCCCAATTAAAGCAGATGTATGATAGAATAAAAACAACATACAAAAATGGCGATAACGAAATTGATACTTTGTCAATGGGGATGACAAATGATTATCCGATCGCAATTGAAGAAGGCGCGACGATGATTCGGGTCGGGCGCAAAATATTTGAACGCTAAGGAGTAAGCTGAAATGGCAAATGAAAAATTCAAAGATAGAATCGTGAATATGTTCACCGCGGGCGACGACGATTACGATGATTACGATGAAGAATACGAAGAAGATGCGGATGTAGACGAAGTCGTCGACGATCAGGAACAGGAAGCCGCACGTTCAGAACATCATAAAAAACACAGCGGCTCTTACGATGCGCCTTTGGCAGGCGGCGCACAGGTTTTGGTTTTAAGTCCGGAATTCTTTAGCGATGCGCCGAGTATCGTCAATAAAATCAAGGAAAATAAAACTGTGGTTGTCAATCTGAAAAATACAGAATACGAAGACGGCCGGAAGATTTTTGACTTTTTAAACGGGGCAGTTTTTGCGTTGGAAGGCACCATCAACCGTATTGCCGACAATGTCTTTATCCTTGCGCCGAAGCAGGTTTCTGTCTCAACTGAAATGCAGAAGGACGATGACGAGCTCTCCGCAAAGCCAATGTTGGATTTTGACGGCGAACCGAGTGACGAAGCCAACTAAAAATAAGAAAATTTAGATTAATAAGGGCCGCAAGTACAAACTTGCGGCTTTTTTGATTCAAAGAAATACAGCTAATTCATGAACGAAAAGAAAGAAAATGTAGTTGTTTCGAGGATTGAGGATGCTGTCGTCAAGCAGGACCGCCTTTATTTTTTTGATTTCTACGACGAGGCGATGCAAGTCAAAATCGAGACCTTTTTAAAGAAAAGTAAAGCCCATTACATTTTAGACGGCGGCTTTCCAGACGCGGCGAGAAAAATGCTCTGTGTGATCCCAGCGGACTGGATGTCGTTTTTGGATCCTGAAACGGATATAGAATGGCCGATGATGGCAGTTCGTTTCCCGAGGACCTTTGCCTTTGCGCACCGTCACGTGCTGGGCACGCTAATGGGGCTCGGCATTGAACATAAGTGCATCGGCGACATCAATTTAGATGAAAAGGAGTGTCAGGTCGTCTTTGACGAGAAAATCTATCCTTTTTTGAAGAACGAGTTTGTCGCGATTCGAGGCCGGCGCATCCAGCCCGAATTTTTCGATTATCCGCATATCCGTTCCTTTACTCTGAAGACGAAAAAGATGGTCATCACCGTCAATTCGCCGAGAATCGATGCGGTCATCGACCGGATATGGGGAATTTCGAGGCAGACCGCTGAAGCGGCGGTCAGGCAATCTCGGGTTCGAGTCAATTACGCGGAAATTTTGAAAAAGGATTTTGCGGTTAAGCCTGGGGACATCATTTCGTTCCGCGGAAAGGGAAAGGCCAAAATCGCGGACTTCATTGGAAAATCGAAAAAAGGAAAAATTCAAATTCAGGTTGAAAAATATTTATGATCGACGATACAACACAACAAATAGATGAAAGGGTTCAGCTTATTGTGCAGACCGACGAGGATCGGACGCGCCTTGACCGATTCTGCGCAGCGCATCTCACCAATCTGTCCAGATCTTACGTGAAGACGTTAATCAAAAAAGAATGTGTTCAGGTCAACGGCCAGATCAAGAAGGCGTCCCACGCGTTAAACGCGGGGGATGTGGTTACAGTTGCCATTCCGGCTCCAGAAGAAGCCGGAATTCAAGCCGAGGATATTCCGCTCAACATCGTCTACGAGGATGACGATGTGATTGTGGTCGACAAACCTTCTGGGATGGTCGTGCATCCAGCACCGGGCACACCGTCGGGTACCTTGGTCAATGCACTGATGGCGCACACGGATCAGCTTTCGACCATTAACGGCGTCAAGCGGCCGGGCATTGTGCACCGCATCGATAAGGACACGTCTGGCCTTTTGGTAGTGGCGAAAAACGATCACGCCCACCAGTTTTTAGCTGAGCAGCTCGCTGCACACGAAATGGTGCGCCAATACCACGGGCTGGTTCGGGGCAATATTGCGGAAGAAACGGGCACTGTGGACATGCCTTTGGGGCGCCATCCCAAGGAGCGGATTAAAATGGCAGTGGTCGAAGATGGCCGGCATGCGGTAACCCATTTTACAGTGGTGAAACGCTTTGGCCAATACACGGAAATGATTTTTAGGCTGGAAACCGGCCGAACCCATCAAATCCGCGTCCACATGCAGGCCATCGGACATCCGCTGGTCGGTGACCCGCTTTACGGCGTGCGCCGCAAGGAGCCCTTTAAAACCGACGGCCAGCTGCTGCACGCGGAAAAATTGGGGTTCGTTCACCCGACGACGAAGGAACTCATGGTCTTCACCTCACCGCTGCCCCCAATCTTTGAAGAAGCGCTGACTTATTGCCGCCGGCATGCCATGTGATCAATCGTCGTCGGAGAGGCGTTCGATTTGATCGATGATTTCGCGCTTTGGCGTAACGTACATCGTGTTTTGATTGGTAAAGATGACCATGCCGGGCTTGGCCTTGTTGGGCTTGTGCACGTATTTGTAGTCGACGTAATCAACAGGCACGTTGGACGAGGTTTTCGCCTTGGAATAATAGGCTGCCAGCTGACCCGCTTCGAGCAGCGTTTTTTCAGTGATAAAGCGGCCAGCCGCGACGACCAAGACGTGGGATCCGGGGGAATCCTTAACGTGGAGCCAGCAGTCCTCCGGATCGCCGAGCTTCGTCGCGATTTCATCGTTTTGGAAGTTGTTTTTGCCCACCAGAATCTCAAAGCCCTCTGAGGAGCGGAAGCGCATCGGATGGGAGGGCTTGGGCTTTTTGTCCTTACCATTTTTCTTCGGATGCTTGACGAGATCTGAGTGGTTCACCTCGTAGCGGATTTCGTCCAGCTCCTCGATTTCGGTACATTGGTCAAGGGCGTTTAATAACGAACCGAGATAATAGACCGTATCCTTTGTTTTTTCAATCTGTTCGGCGACTTGGACCTGAGCTCTCTTCGCTTTGTTGTAGCGTTTATAGTAGCGCTGGGCATTTTGAGCCGGTTCCTGGTTGACCTTAAGCGGAATGTGAACGGTCGGCAGATCCGGATCGTAGAAATTTTCCACATCGATGCCATCCATGCCCTTTTGAATGCGGTAGATGTTGGCGGTGATCAAATCGCCGTACAATTTATCCTTTTCCGCTTTTTTAGATTTTTTCAAATCTCGATGGAGATTATCCAGCTTTTTCGTGTCTTTTTTGTATAACGTTGACAGCTGATGTTTTAGATTGGCGGCCTTCGCGTTAAATCTTAATTTTTTGTCCCGAAGGTAGAAAAAGGCTTCCAGCATTCGGGAGACCGAGTCACAGGGCTGATGATCGAGGTCCTTCAAAAAATGCAGATCAATGGTCGAAAAATTTTGAATGTGCCGATGGAAGTAATAGAGGGTCGGCTGGCAGCTGGTTTCAACCTCGTGCTGGATTTCAAAAAAGCTGTCGGACAAATAGCCCCTTTCTTTGACTGTGAGGTCAGACAGCGGGGTTTCACCGCTGACACCGGCGCGAAAACAGATTTCCTGGGCTAAATCGGGAGAAATGCCAAGAAAGCCGCCGATGAAAACGGATGTGAGCTTTTGATTGGGCTGCTTAGAAAGCCAGCGGTCGAAATCGTCAGGTGTGCGGCAGTCAAAAAAGTCGGTCCGTTCTGTCGCCGGCGGCAGCTTGTAGTGCAGCCCCGGCAGGATGTGGCGGTAACGGCTGGACGAAGGGCCGACGCGCTTGACGGCGTCGATGATGAGCGGTCCGTCGTCGGGGGCCTCCTCATCGGCCATAGTCAGGATCAGGTTGGCGTTTCGGCCGGTGATTTCAGCGACAAGGCTTTTAGTGACTGGATCGCCAAAATCGTTTTTCCCGTTGACATCGATGGCTAAAATGCGGTCAGAGCTAATCTGATGAATATCCGAAATGGTGGTGTTGACGAGGTGTTTGCGCAGCACCATGCAGAAGGTCGAGGGCTGAGGCGGATTCTTCTTTTTCTTTTCGGTGATGTGCACGCGAGGCTGGTTGGCATTGGCGGACAAAAGCAATGTCGCGTTAATCGGCCCGGAAATCTGCAGATGCACTTCGTCGTTTTCCGGCTGATAGACCTTTCTGATTTTTCCTCCGACCAATTGAGCCTTAAGTTCTTTTACGAGATGATAAGTTGTGATACCGTCAAATGCCACTGGAATTCCTCCTTTAATTAAGTTTTGAATCGATTCAATTGATTGTTGTTTAATATAATCGAAACGGAAAATAAAATCAATAATGGCCGGCCAGTCTTGTATTTTTTGCGTGAAATCGGTATGATAAAAGAAATATTGGGCGGAGGCAATCAGAATGAAAAGCATGACAGGATTCGGACGGGCGGATTACCGGGATGAAAATTGGAACATTTCGGTTGAAATCAAGACGGTGAATCACCGCTATCGGGATTATGCGATCCGCATGCCTTCGATTTTAAATTCTGTGGAATCTAAAATCAAAAAGGAAATCGGCAAGACGGTCGCGAGAGGCCGGATCGACGTGTTCATTCAGTTTGAAAATTTATCGGAAAGTCAGCGGCAGATCGTCTTGGACGAAAATCTGGCGAAGGCCTATATTGATGCGCTCAATGCCATCAAGGCCCTCGATCCGATGATGCGCGATGAAATCGGCGTGGATCTGGTTGCGAAGTTCCCCGACGTCATCAAAACCACCGAAAAGGTCCAAAATGACGACGAAAACTGGCAGATGCTTCAGCCTGTCCTGTCGAAGGCGCTGGAACAGGTTGAGGAAAGCAGGGCGCAGGATGCGGTGGCAATGGCCGATGACATGGCGCTGCGCGCGGAAAACATCGAGACAATGATGCAGAAAATTGCTGCGCACGCCCCGGAGGTGCTCGCTGCGTATCGGGACAACATCCACCAAAAGGTGGCCGATTTTCTCGAAGGGACGGAGATCGATGAAAGCCGGATTTTGACCGAGGTGGCGGTGATGGCTGACCGGCTGGATATTACAGAGGAACTCAACCGGATGAGCGGACATCTGACACGCATGAAGGCGTTACTTCAGGAAGAAACGCCGGTAGGGCGCAAATTCGATTTCCTCGTCCAGGAAATGAATCGGGAGATCAACACCATCGGTTCAAAGGCGTCCGACCTCGACATCCAGGACAGCGTCGTGGATGTCAAGGCGGAAATTGAAAAAATCAGAGAACAAATTCAGAACATAGAGTAGAGGTGTAAAATCAATTGAAAAAACAGCGTGGACAGCTCATTATTTTATCGGGACCATCGGGCGCGGGAAAAGGCACTGTCTGCCAGGCCGCGACGGCGCACAATCCGAATCTTAAAATATCGATTTCGGCGACAACCCGCGCACCTCGTGGCGCGGAACGGGACGGCGTTGAATATTTCTTCCTCGATAAAGCAGATTTCGAGAAAAAAATTGAAGAAAATGCCTTTCTGGAATACGCGAAGGTGCACGACCATTATTACGGCACGCCAAAAGCCCACGTGCTCCAGATGCTGGATGAGGGTACGGATGTCATTTTAGAAATCGATGTGCAGGGCGCGGCGCAGATTAAAGAAAAATTGGGCTTTGGCGTTCTGATTTTTATCGCGCCGCCGTCGATTCAGGTACTCAAGGAAAGACTGGTGAACCGGAAGACAGACAGCGATGCCCAGATTCAGCTTCGTATGAAGAATGCGCTCACCGAGCTGAAGCAGGCCGAGCACTACGACTACGTGATCGTAAATGACACAGTGGACCAGGCCGCGGCGGACTTAGAGGCCATCATCCGGGCTGAACGGTGCCGGACCCAAAATAATTTAGAAATCATTGAAGAAATGTTGATGTAAAACTTCAATAAGGGTTATAATATTATGTATTCATTTTGAATCCACAGATAAAGGAGTTAACAGACATGAGCTGGAAAACATATTATGGAGAAAACGGCAGCGGTCTTCGCTACCCGCCGATTAATTTGATGATTTCCAAGGCAGACAATAAATACGAATTGTGCGTTGCGACGTCAAGACGCGCCCGCCAATTGATCGATGGCGCTGAACCACTGGTCCGCGTGAACATCGACAACCCGATTTCAACGGCGACCGAAGAAATTGCCGAAGAAGAAGTGAAAATTATCGGCCTGGATGCGAAACAGGAACGTCAGGAAAAGGCCCAGAATGCCGACGATGAATTTGCGGCGGCTCAGGAAAACGAAGGCGTTTCCCTCGAAGATCTGGCTAACGGAGACGACATCATTCTCGAATAGTGAAGATTGCGAGAATCTTTTTAAAGCAGACCAACAAGCGCATTGACCTCGCCTACGATTACCGCGTGCCCGAGATGATGGCCGATCAGGTTGTGCCTGGCATCCGCGTCGCCGTGCCCTTTGCTCGGGGCGGGCGCGTGGTCGAGGGCTTTGTGATTGCCGTTGGCGATCACTCGAAATACGCAGATAAGCTTCGTGACGTGCTCCAGGTGGTAGACCACGAGCCTGTTGTCGATGAGGTCCACCGAAAATTGTGCCTCTGGCTGGTGAAGATACACGACTGTCTTTTTTACGATGCACTGGCGTTGTTTATTCAACCGGTCCGCGTAATCCGAGAAACGGATGAACACGGCGAAGCAATTTTCCGCCCGTATCAAAAGATAGAAACGGTCTTTCGCCTTACGCAGGCAGGCCAAAGCGCCAAGACGCACGGCAAAAAAATGGCGCAGATTTTAGAACTGCTTAAATTGGGGCCGATGAGTGCTCCAGAATTAAACGCCGCTGTTCCGAACGCATCGGCCAGCCGGCGAAAGCTTTTGGCCAACGAATGGATTGAAGCGGTCGACGCAGAAGCTCTGAGCGCGCCAAAGTCGGCGGTGCATTTACCGCCAATACAATGTGATAATCGTGTTTTTCAATCGATTGTGGAAAACTTATCAAGCGCCGGGGATCAACCGGTCTTTTTTTATCAAAAAGACGATGACATGCGGTTTGAAACCTTTCTTCAGGCCGCAGCAGAAAAGATCAACTTCGGCCAGACGGTGCTCATCATCGAGCCGGAAATCAATCTGCTGAAAAAAAACGCCGGCCGCTTTAAAAGCGTCTTTGGCGAACTCGGTGCGGTGTATCACAGCGGCCTTAAAATGACAGAACGCTACCGTATTTTTCACCAAATTCAAAAGGGGCATATCAGGATTGTGTTGGGGACACGGACCGCGATCTTTCTGCCCTTTCAAAATATCGGCCTGATTGGGGTCGACGAGATGGGCAGCGGGCAGTACATTTCAGATTCTGAACCCCACTATCAGCTGCCCGATGTCGCTGCGCAGCTGGCGAAGATCAGCGGCGCCCAAATGCTCATATCAGATCCCATTCCGTCTGTTACGCTCAGATGGCGGATGGCGGAGCGGCAAATTGTGAAGGCCGCCGAGCCGTCCAATTTTGATTCAGTGGGGATCATTGACATGAAAAGGGAGATGCAGCGGGGCAATTTAAGCATTTTCAGTCATTTGCTCGAGGAGGAAATAGACCACGCCCTTGACCGAGGTCAGCGGGTTGTGCTGCTGCACAACCGGCTTGGCTATCAGCGCGCTGTTTTTTGCAGAGACTGCGGTGAGACGGTCAAATGCCCGATTTGTGGGCGCCCGATGAAAACCGACCATAACCGCGCTTTAATCTGCATGACCTGCGGGGCAAGGCGTCCTTTCCCCAAAACCTGTCCGTCGTGCGGCAGCACCCATATTAAAGGGATGGGGGTCGGTTTGGATCAGGTTGTCGAGTTTGTTCAGGAAAAATGGCCGGACTGCCGCGTTTTAAAAATCGATGGCGCCGCAGTCCGCCAGCGGGAGTTTGATGAATGCTGCGGCGAAATCCGCAAGGCCGATATTGTCGTCGGGACCCGAAGTCTCGTCAGAGGCTTTCCCTTTGGCGATGTGGGCTGCGCGGCTGTTGTGCTCATCGATCAGGATATCGACGGCAACGCCTACAACGCAGCGGAGCAGGCGTACCGCCTGTATCGGTTGTTTTTTGAAAGAACGCAGGCTTCAAGCCGGTACATCCAGACCTACAATACCACACACCCTGTTGTCGAGGCGCTGCATCAAAGTCAGGACGATCGGTTTTACGAGGCTGAACTGAAATACCGAAAAAGCATGGACTATCCGCCCTTTGGCCACCTTTTTTATTTCGAAATATTTGGAGAAGATCAGGCGCAGGTTAAGGCGGACAGCATCAGCCTGTATCGCACTTTACAGGCCAGATTTCAGCAATGGGTCGTGTACAGGCCGGTTTTTGGCGGGATCAGGCGCGAAAAGCATCAAATCGAGTACCGAATTGTTCTGAAGGCGCCTAAAATTCCGCCGGTATCCAACGGCATTAGACGCATGATCTGGGACGGTGAATTTGAACGGCTCGCTTCAAAAATCACGGTGGTCATCGACCCGATATTAGATTAAATCAATAATGGAGGATGATAAAAATGGCGATTCGCAAATTGAGATACAATGACGATCCGATTCTGAGAAAAAAAGCGAGAGAGATCACAGAAATTAACGATCGGATCAAAACGCTGGCGGCAGACATGCTGGAAACCATGTACGACGATGAAGGCGTCGGTCTGGCAGCGCCGCAGGTTGGCATTCTGAGACGTTTGGTGGTGATCGACGTCGGCAAAGGGCCGATCACTATGATCAATCCGGTGATTGTCGACCAGAAGGGCAGCATTGTCGACGTTGAAGGCTGCTTGAGCTTTCCCGACGACGCGGGCTACGTCGAACGGCCTGAATACGTCACCGCACAGTTCACCAATCTGGAAGGACAGCGCTGTGAAGTGAAGGGCCACATGCTTTTAGCTCGGGCTATTTGCCACGAGCTGGATCATTTGGACGGCAAGGTCTTCATCGATAAAAAAATTCCGGTCGAAAAAGCGGAAAAAATGATCGAAGCTCAGAATGCACGCTTGGCGAAGGCACAAAACAAAACGAAGCCGGCGAGCAAGCCGGAGGAAGGCATCACCAGTGAAGCCTTTGAAAAACCAGCGGATATGCAGGCGGTTGAAGCGCTGAATGGAGAGGACAGCCATGAATAATATTCGGGTTGTGGTGATGGGAACGACCGATTTCGCGGTGCCGGCGTTAAAAAAGCTGTACGACAGCGATTTTGATGTGGTCTGTGTCGTCTGTCAGCCTGACCGCCCCAACGGACGCGGCAAAAAAATGCGCCCGCTGCCAATGAAGAAAATGGCACAGGATCTTGACATTCCGGTCTTTCAGCCGGAAAAGATCCGCGAACCAGAAGCGGTTGCCCATTTGAAAAGCCTGCATCCAGATTTCTTTGTCGTCGCAGCCTACGGGCAGATCCTCTCTCAGGAGGTGCTGGATATTCCGACCTACGGGTGCATCAACATTCACGGCTCGCTGCTTCCGAAATACCGGGGCGCGGCGCCGATTCATCACGCGATCATTGATGGCGAAAAGGAAACGGGCGTGTCGATTATGAAAATGGACATCGGCATGGATACCGGTGCGGTTTACAAAAAGGTGGTCATGCCGATTACTGAGACGACCACGGTAGGAGAGATGCACGATCAGATGGCGGAACAAGGGGCAGAGGCCCTTATTCCGGTGCTTAAAGACGTCTGTGCGGGGACGGCGGAAGCTGTGCCCCAGGATCCAGACAAAGCGACCTACGCGGACAAAATCAGCAGGGAAACAGGATTGATCGATTGGCATCAGCCCGCAGACAAGGTTTTGCGGCGCATCAACGGGACGGATCCCTGGCCTGGTGCCTGGTGTCAGTATCAGACTAAGAAAATGAAATGTTTTGCGCCGAAAATCCTCGATCAGGCGGCATCGAGCCGGCCAGGCACTGTCGTTTCAGCTGACAGCGAAACGGGATTGATCGTGGCCTCGGCGGATCGGCTCGTCGAAATCCAGGAAATTCAGATGCCCGGGAAACGGCGGATGAAGGCCAAGGACTATTTGCGGGGCAATGCCATTGAGGTCGGCACGGTTCTCCACTGATTATTTTAGAAAAATTTCAGTCTTGCCCACTATAATGCCATTAATTTTAATAGAAAAAGGAGAATGACAATGTTTTTTTGGGACTGGACGATGATCATCCTGATCCCTGGGCTGATCATTTCGGCGATCGCTCAGGCGAAGGTCACCTCATCTTTTAATCGATACAGCCGGATTCAATCTAGATCGGGCCTGACGGGCTTTGAAACGGCGAACCGCCTGCTGGCCGTCCAAAATGTGCCGGTCACGCTGCACAGCATTGCCGGCAGTTTAACCGATCATTTTGATCCCCGGAATAAAACCATCGGCCTGTCGCAGCCGGTAGGCAACAGCGCCAGCCTGGCCGCGGTCGCTGTCGCGGCTCACGAAACAGGACATGCCTATCAGGATTATGAAGGCTACTTTGGACTGAAATTCAGAAATGCCATTGTGCCGGTCTGCAATTTTGCAACCAACGCGGCGTGGCCGCTATTTTTTATCGGCCTGATTTTCGGCGGCGCGAGTCAATACGGCGTCATGCTGATGAATATCGGTATTCTGTTTTTCTCGTTTTCACTGATCTTTAATCTGGTGACCTTGCCGGTTGAATTCAACGCGAGCCACCGGGCATTGGTGATGCTTCAGGAAAATCAGATGTTGGGACCGGACGAAATTAAGGGCGCCAGGCGGGTGCTCTCCGCGGCAGCCATGACCTACGTCGCGGCCACCCTCGTGTCCTTCTTGAACCTGTTGAGAATGATTTTGTTGAGAGATAGTCGTTCGTAATGATATGAAGCGAAAAAATACAAAAAACCCACACAATTTATCACCGCGCGAACAGGCTTACGACAGCCTGCTCGCCATTGACCGGGAGGGTGCCTTCTCCAATTTGGAAATTCAGAGGGCGCTTTCCCGTTCGTTGTTTTCAAAGCCGGACGCGCATTTGTACACGGCGTTGGTTTACGGCGTCCTTCAGAATGAAATGCTGCTGGACGACCGAATCGCGCAAATGACCAAGCCTGGCACACGGCTTGATTTTGAAGTACGCGAGATTCTGCGCATCGCGGCCTTTCAGCTGCTGATGATGAACCGTATTCCGCCCTACGCCGCGATTTCCGAGGCCGTCGCGCTGTGCGGCAAAGTTAAACCCAAGGCTAAGGGATTTGTCAACGGGGTGCTCAGAAACATGGCGCGCCAATCGGATCAGCTGAAGCGTTGGCAGGCGTCGGACTACAAGGACGCCATTCAGGCGCTCTCGGTCCGCACGTCTGTGCCGAAGCCAATCGTCGATATTTACGCCAGAGCCTTTGGCGCGAAAGGGGGCGTGCGCGAGCTGATGGCAGTGAATCGGCCGTCACCGCTGACCATTCGGGCCAATGGGTTGAAAATACCGCGGGATACGTTATTGGAAGAGCTGGCCAATGAGGGCATTGAAGGGGTGAAGACGGCCCTTTCGCCCTCGGGCATCAAAATCACGAACGCCTCTGTGTCGGAATTAACACAGACCCAGGCCTACACGTCTGGCCTCTTTACGATTCAGGATCAGGGCGCGATGCTGATCGCCGAGGCCCTGTCGCCCGAGGCGGGGGAACGTGTTCTCGACATGTGCGCGGCACCGGGAGGAAAAACGACGTATCTCGCTGAAATGATGGGAGATCAGGGCGTGATCACCGCTCGGGACATTTACCCCTCCAGACTGAAGCTGATCGACAATCAGGCCAAGCTGCTGGGCATCGGGTGTATTCAAACAGAGGCCTTCGACGGCACCGCACGCAAGGCGGCAGACCACGAGCAGTATGACCGCGTGCTTCTCGACGCGCCGTGCTCCGGTTTAGGAATCATTCGGAGGAAACCGGAAATCCGCTACCGATTTGAGTTTAAAAAGCAGCGCACGCTCATTGACATGCAGCGAAAAATGCTGATAAACGCGGTCGACGCGTTAAAGCCGGGTGGCACACTCGTTTATTCCACCTGTACGGTGGACCCAAAGGAAAACGCCGAGCAGGTCCGCTGGCTCTGCCGGAACGTCGCGGGGCTCACTGTGTTAAACACGCGGCAAATCGGTACGGCCGACGATCAATGCGACGGGTTTTATTACGCCCAACTCGTTAAAAACAGTGCGCAGTGAAGATGACATCCCTGTAGAATCAGTCGTCATCATTAACAAAGAAAGAAGTGAGGGTGTGAAAAAGAGAGATCAAGCTACAACAGCCATCCGCGCTAAACGGCGGAAATTGACATTAAAACAGCGCTGCAGCCTGCTGTCCGGCCAGTCCAAATGGTCGTCTCAGGGCATTCCGGAACAGGGAATTGATCCCTTTGTGATGTCTGACGGTCCCCACGGGCTGAGACGGGAAAAGGAAGACGGCAGCAGCTTCCCGGCGACCTGCTTTCCGCCGGAGGTCACCTTGTCCTGCTCCTGGGATCCAGAGATGGTGTACCGAGTCGCGGCGGCAATCGCGGAGGAAGCGGCGGCACAGGGGGTAGACGTCATTTTGGGGCCGGGCCTCAATATTAAACGCAGCCCACTCTGCGGCCGAAACTTCGAGTATTTTTCGGAAGATCCCTTATTGTCAGGTACGCTTGGCAGGGCGTACATCGAGGGCGCCAAAAGCCGTTGTGTTGAAACCTGCGTCAAGCATTTCTTCGCCAACAATCAAGAGAGCAATCGCATGACGATCGATGTGCGGCTGTCAGAAAGGGCCGCGCGGGAAATTTACATCCGCCCCTTTGAAATTGCGATACGCGGCGCTGATCCCGGTATGGTGATGGCCGCCTACAATCAAATCAACGGCACCTACGCGACGGAACACCGCCATGCGCTGACGGCGCTGCTGAGAGACCAATGGCATTACCACGGCGTGACGGTTTCAGATTGGTCTGCCGTTCAAGACCGGGCCGCTAGCGTCAGAGTAGGCTTGGATTTGGAAATGCCGGATTCAGACGGTGTCAACGACGAGAAGGTGTACCGCGCGGTCAAGCGCTTGGCGCTGCCGGAGGGCTGTGTCAACCGCAGTGTCGAACGGTTGATCGCCTTTGGCGAACGCTGCGAAGAAAACCGCCGAGCCCGCAGGGAGCTGACCCTTTCAAGCACCGATGCACACCATCGGCTGGCGCGGCGCGCGGCAGCGGAAAGCATTGTACTTTTGGAAAACAAGCACCAGCTGCTGCCTCTCGTACCCGATAAGCTGCCTCGTGACCATCATCTCTTAGTTGTCGGTGCTCTCGCAAAGACACCGAGGATTCAAGGCGGCGGTTCGTCTCAGGTCAACGCCAATTGGATCGAAACGCCATGGGACAGTCTTAAAGCGGTGTACGCGGACGTTCAGCTGGATTACGCGGACGGGTATGCGCTGACCGAAGTTTCAGAAAATAAACAGCAGGCGCTTTCGGCGCGCGCCCTTAAAAAGGTTGCGCAGGCGGACACAGTTCTGCTTTTTGTCGGCCTGCCCGAATCGGCAGAAAGCGAATCCTGGGATCGGTCCGACATGAATCTGCCGGTCGATCAGTTAAAATTAATGGATCAGCTGACGGCGGCGCATCACCGCGTCGTGGTAATCGTTCAAAACGGCGGGGCAGTTCTGTTGGGGCACGCGGCCTGTGCGGATGCGGTGCTGGAGGCCTGGCTCGGCGGGGAAGCCTGCGGTCCGGCGCTGTGCGACGTCCTTTCCGGAAAGGTCGTCCCTTCGGGCAAATTGACGGAAACCATCCCTAAACGGATGGAAGATACGCCAACGTATCTGAATTTCCCGGGCGACGGCCGCGAGGTGGATTACGGGGAAGGCATTTACGTGGGCTACCGCTTCTACGATGCCAAGCACCTGGCAGTGCAGTACCCCTTCGGATACGGTCTGAGCTACGCGGAGTTTGAATATACGGGCTTTTCGCTTAAAGAGGACGCCGGCGATGCGCTGATTTTTGAGGTTAAATTGAAAAATCATTCGGATTTCGCGGCGAAAGAAACGATTCAAATCTACGCGGGCATGCCGGACAGCGTCGTGAGCCGCCCGCCTAAGGTGTTAGCAGCTTATCAAAAGGTCGACGTGCCGGCAGGTGCGGCCAAACACGTCACGATCGCTGTGCCCAAGGATCGTCTGACTTATTTTGACACAGACTCTCATCAATGGCGGATTGAAAGCGGCACCTATTGCTTTTACTGCGGCGCGTCGAGTAGGGATTTGAAATTTAAGCGAAGCGCGGTCATCGATATGGGACATGCTGAGCCCGTGATTACGGCCAATTCAACGGTTCAGGAGGTGCTGCGCACCGAACGGGGGCAGGCGCTGTTTCAGCAGGCGGTCGACTTTTACCACAAGCTGACCGGCTTTGAGCTGGACATGCATGACGATTTCATCGTGCATTCGGTGATGGCGACGCCGCTGGCCAAGGTGCCGATGCTTTCTGGCGGCATGCTGACGGAACGGATGCTCAGGCGCGTGATCCGCTACATCAATCACGACGTCCGGCATCTGGGCATCGGCTTTTTGGCGGCCAGAGAGGTGAACGGTCCGAAGGTGGTCGGGGCTTTGATCCGCGCGCGGACCACCTATTCGAAAAATCAGGCAGCGCCCTATTCAGTCGACACGCCGATCGATCTGCTGCTGGCCTCACCTGAGCACCGCGCGGTTCTGGCCTCGCTTCTTGGGCCGAAGGGCGAAACCATTTTATCCCACGCTGCCGTACGGGCCTTGGCTAAAACCCATTTGACCCTTCGTCAGCTTCAGGCCATCACGCCCCTGCATCTGTTTAAAAAATCTGCATTGGAACAAATCAACATGAAATTGAAGGCGATACATTTATGAAACTACTTATGATCGATACGTCGACCATTGTGGCCACAGCAGCCGTCCTCGACGAGGACAGACTGATTGCGGAAACAATTGTCAACTACAAGAAAAAACATTCGGAGAAAATGCTGCCGTCCATCGACCACATGCTTCAGGATTCGGGACTTAAGCTTGGGGATATCGATGTGTTCGGCGTCGTCAACGGGCCTGGCTCTTTTACAGGGCTGCGCATCGGCATGGCGACGGCGAAGGGCTTTGCCCAGGCGCTCGGCAAACCGATGGTGACGGTGTCGACGCTGGAGGCTCTCGCCGCTAACGTCTGCGTCACAGACGCAGCGATCTGCCCGACTGTCGACGCCCAGCGCGGACAGGTTTACGCTGCACTCTATCAATCCGACCGAGATGCGGCAGCGCTTAATCTTAAAAACACAATGGCCGAAGGGGTGTACGACGTCGACGCGCTGTGCGAAAAATTGAACGCGTTAAACGCACCGGTGATCATTTTAGGTGACGGGCTTAAAAAACACGGCAGCAAGCTTTTGGCGGCTGTACCGAAGGCCCGGACCGCGCCGGCTTTTCTTTCGATGAACCGCGCGTCGTCAGCAGCAGCCGTCGGACTTAAGAAAATACAACAGGGCCAAACGGTGGACTGTTTTCAAGCAGGGTTGAACTACTTGAGAAAATCCTCGGCCGAAGAACAGCGGGAAAAGAAACTGGCCCAGGAAGCGCAGCACCATGAGTAACGTCTGGCGGCCCTACGATTTCAGGCTGATGGAAAAAAGCGATCTCACACAGGTCATGGCCGTGGATTGGCGGTCGGGCTTGATCCCTTGGCCGGAGCATTCGTTTTTAGAGGAGCTCGAAAATATTCTGGCCGAATATCTGGTTCTCGTTCAGAACGATTCCGAGAATCACGAGACCGCGGTAGTCGGGTTTGCCGGGCAGTGGTTTGTGGCCGGCGAGGCGCAGTTGATGAAAATCGCCATTGATCCGGATTTCCAAGGAAACGGTCTTGGACGCAGGCTTCTTAAAGAAATCATCGCGCGCGCGCGGCTTCACGACTGCCAGAGCATGACCCTGGAGGTCCGGACGGACAACGAGCCCGCGCTAAAGCTTTACCAGAGCTTTGGATTTGAGATCCTGGGCAAACGCGATCATTATTATCCCAACGGGTCAGACGCGTATGTGATGGATTTGGTTTTCCCAGACGATCAAGGAGACAGAACAAAACATGAAGATATTATCGATTGAATCCTCTTGTGATGAAACGGCGGCGGCGATTATCGAGGACGGCCGCCGAATCCTGGCCAATCAGGTTTATACCCAGATTGCCATCCACAGAAAGTACGGCGGCGTCGTGCCGGAAATCGCCTCACGCAATCACGTGATGAAAATGCCCTTTGTGATTCAGGACGCACTGGACGAAGCGCAGCTCACCTTTGACGATCTCGACGCGGTCGCGGTGACGAAAGGGCCGGGGCTTGTCGGCGCGCTGCTCGTCGGCGTGTCGACAGCGAAGGCGCTGGCCTACGCTCTCGACAAGCCGTTAATCGGCGTCAACCACATCGAGGGGCACATTGCAGCTAATTATCTAGCTTTTCCAGAACTGGAACCGCCGTTTTTGGCATTGGTGGTCTCTGGCGGCCACACCAATCTGGTCATTGTCAAGGATTACGGCACCAATATCATTTTGGGCCGGACCCGCGATGACGCCGCGGGAGAAGCCTTTGACAAGGTGGCACGGGTGCTGGGCTATCCCTATCCCGGAGGGCCGGCGGTCGATCAGGCCGCGCAGGCCGGCGACCCGCAGGCGATCGATTTCCCGCGGGTGATGCTCGAAAAGGACAGCTACGATTTCAGCTTCTCCGGCCTTAAATCGGCGGTGCTCAACGAATTGAACCACCGAAAAATGAAGCACATTCCGTACAAAAGGGAAGACGTCGCGGCGTCCTTCCAAGCCGCGGTTTTAGATGTGTTGACCGAAAAAACGATTCGCTGTGCTGAAGCTTACGGCCTGAAGAAAATCGTGGTTGCCGGCGGGGTGTCGGCCAACAAGGGGCTGCGCGCCAGTATGGACGCCGCCGCGAAGCAGCACGGCTGGCAGCTGTATTATCCGCCGTTGTCGCTCTGTACCGACAACGCCGCGATGATCGGTGCCAGAGCCTATTACGATTTCAAGCTCGGCCGAACCAGCGGCTGGGATTTAAACGCGGTCCCGGGATTGGAGCTGCCAGGGATCGATCGTGATAGGGTATAAAACTTAAATAAATAATAAATTTAAAAAATCTTCCCAAAAAGTATTGCAAAAAGCAGGAGCATCGTTTAATATAATGTCAGCACTCAGAGATAACGAGTGCTAATAAAAACAGAAAAAAACTTTTGGGAGGCTTTAGCAATGAAATTAAAACCATTAGGTGACAAAATTGTTATAAAAGTAAAAGAAGAAGAAAAGAAAACAACGGGCGGCATCGTCCTTCCTGATTCCGCAAAAGAAAAACCGCAGCAGGGTGAAGTTGTTGCTGTGGGTTCCGGCGAAATGATTGACGGCAAGAAAGTACCGCTGGATGTCAAAGTCGGCGACGAAGTTATTTATTCTAAATATTCCGGCTCAGAAATCAAAATGGATGACGAAAAATATCTGATTGTCAAACAGAACGATATTTTGGCAATTGTAGAAGAATAATTGAGACAGACAGAGACAAAAGGAGGTCTATCAAATGGCTAAAGATGTAAAATACGGAGAAGCCGCAAGAGAATCATTGCTCAGCGGTGTCGATCAGTTAGCAAACGCAGTTAAAGTGACATTAGGGCCGAAGGGCAGAAACGTCCTTCTGGCAAAATCATACGGCGCACCGAACATCACCAATGACGGTGTGACCATCGCAAAGGAAATCGAATTAAAAGACCCATTTGAAAATATGGGCGCACAACTGGTTAAGGAAGTCGCAACCAAGACCAACGACGTCGCAGGGGACGGCACCACAACCGCAACACTGCTGGCACAGGCCATTACCCACGAAGGCAACCGCAACGTCGTTGCCGGCGCTAACCCAATGGTCCTGAGAAAAGGGATGGAAAAAGCGGTTGACGCTGTTGTCGAAGGCTTGAAGGAAATCTCTCAGCCAGTTAAATCTGACAAATCCAAGGAACAGGTTGCTTCCATTTCTGCAGCAGATCCGCAGATCGGCAAACTGATCGCAGAAGCCATGGCTAAGGTCGGTGACGACGGCGTCATCACCGTTGAAGAAGGCAAGGGCATGGGCACCGAACTCGACTTCACCGAAGGGATGCAGTTTGACAGAGGCTATGTCTCAGGCTATATGGCAACCGATACAGAAAAAATGGTTGCTGAACTCGACAACCCGTACATTTTGATCACTGACCAGAAGATTTCCAACATTCAGGAAATTCTCCCTGTGCTCGAACAGATCGCACAGCAGGGTGCAAAATTATTAATCATTGCTGAAGATGTCGAAGGCGAAGCCTTAACCACATTGGTTCTGAACAAACTCCGTGGCACCCTGAACACTGTTGCTGTGAAAGCACCGGGCTTTGGCGACAGAAGAAAGGCCATGCTTCAGGATATCGCTATTTTGACCGGCGGCCAGGTCATTTCCAAGGAAATTGGCTTGGAACTCAAAGACACGACTCTGGAACAGTTAGGCCGTGCACGTCAGGTTAAAGTTGACAAGGAAAACACCATCATCGTCGACGGTCAGGGCGCAAAGGAAGACGTGGACGAACGTGTTGCCCAGATCAAGGCTCAGATTCCGGAAACCGATTCCGATTACGACCGTGAAAAACTTCAGGAACGTTTGGCGAAGCTATCTGGTGGTGTCGCTGTGATCCAGGTCGGCGCTGCAACAGAAGTCGAAATGAAGGAAATCAAATACCGTATCGAAGACGCGTTGAACGCCACACGTGCAGCTGTTGAAGAAGGGATCGTCCCAGGCGGCGGTACTGCACTGCTGAACACTACAGATAAAGTGGACGCTCTGATCGAAACACTGGACGGCGACGAAAAGGTCGGCGCGCAGATCATTAGAAGAGCCATTGAAGAACCGGCACGTCAGATCGCTGAAAATGCTGGTGTCGAAGGCTCTGTCATTGTCAACGAATTGTCCAAGAAAGACAAGGGTATTGGCTACGACGCACTTCACGGCAAATACGTCAACATGGTTGACGAAGGGATCATCGACCCGACGAAGGTCACCCGTACCGCGATCCAGAACGCAGCTTCCATCACCGCGATGCTGCTGACCACAGAAGTGGCTGTCGCAGATCATCCGGAAGAAAAGAGCGACGCACCGGCTATGCCAGCTGGCGGCGCACCGATGATGTAAGCCCTGCAAAAATGCAGAACTGAAAAAGAGAGAAGACAAAAATCTATCACCCCCGAATATCATATCCCCTTTGATATTCGGGGGTTTTTCTTTATAATAATAAGAAAAGAGATGCTTTTGGGAGAGACTTATGCAGCAAGACAAAATGATTGAAGCCATGCGGCAGCGCTGGGGCGAACGGACGCCTGGCTATCTGCCGCGGCTAAAAGGGAAAAGCAAGGCGGTGCTCATTCCGCTGATTCAGACTGAGAAAGGACTCGAGGTCGTCTACGAAATTCGGGCGACGACGCTGAGAACCCAACCGGGCGAGGTGAGCTTTCCTGGCGGCGGCATTGAAGCTGGCGAGACGCCGGAGCAGGCAGCGGTGCGCGAAACCTGCGAGGAGCTGCTGATGACGCCGGAAAATGTCGAAATTTTGGCGCCGATGGACGGGGAAAACGCCCCGACCGGTGCGCCCCTCTGGCCCTTTGTCGGCAAGCTCAGCCATTACAAGGGAACCTGTTCCAAGGACGAGGTCGGCGAAATTTTCACCGTGCCGCTGAGCTGGCTGCTTGAACAAGAGCCAGAAATGCACATGACGACACTGGTGACCCAGCCGGATCCCGGGTTTCCCTACGAGCTGATCCCGAGAGGGGAGCACTACAGCTTTAGAAAGAAAAAACACCCGATTTATTTTTACCAGTATCAAATCGCTCAGGATCGGGACCCGATCGTCATCTGGGGCTTAACGGCGCAGGTGACTTGGTCCTGGATTCAAAAACTGAAAAAAGAGATTATCGCGTAATCGCGAGCAGAGGAGGAATAATATGAAATTAACAATTTTAGGCAACAATGGTGCGTATCCGCGGGCGAACGGTGCCTGCTCCGGCTATCTTTTGGAAAACGATCAGGCCAAGGTGATCATGGATTTGGGGGCCGGCACTTTGAGCAACCTGATGGCTATCGACGACGCGTCTGATCTCGACGCGATTCTGCTTTCCCACCTGCACTGGGATCACATTTCCGATTTATTTGTACTGCAGTATCTCTTGGAAAAACGGGATCAGGTGGTGCCGGTTTACCTTCCGGAATCGCCGGCCAATATTTACCAAATGATCGCTGACATCAAGAGCTTTGACGTCCATCCGATCCACGACGGCGACGAAGTGACGATCAAAAATATGACATTCACCTTTAAAAAGATGCGCCACCCTGTCGAAGACTACGCGATTAAAGCGGTCGACGACAACGGCAAGGCCTGTCTTTACACCGGCGATACCGGCATTTGCGACGCCCTGACCGATTTCGTCGAAGGGGTGCACACAATGCTCTGCGACTGCACCTATGTGGACAACCCGGATGAAAACAAGCACTTGTCGGCGGGGCAGGCGGCTGAAATCGCGGAAAAGGCCGGCGTGCGCCATTTGATCCTGACCCACTTCAACCCAGAACTCAATCCGCGGGATTACGCGATTGTGGCCGAACGCATTCTGCGCAGAGGCCGCGTCACGAAATCGGAAATCATGCTGACCTTCAATATTTAACCCTTTTATCGGCCTTTTGAATCGGTCTGAGGCTTTGGCTGTACAGGGTCTTTACAGATGTGATAAATATTTGTGAAGAGATGATGAAGATTCATTGACAAGTTTTGAAATTTCAAATATAATATCCCTTGTCCACCTGTATCAAAAGATTTCCACAGGGTAGTTTACATTCAGGAAGGGGGGATATTAAATGTCAGAAGTACGTGTACGTGAAAACGAGTCTTTGGAAAGCGCTCTGAGACGTTTTAAAAGAAAGACCGCTATGGCAGGTGTCATGTCAGAAATTCGCAAAAGAGAACACTATGAAAAGCCAAGTGTTAAGCGCAAGAAAAAATCTGAAGCTGCCAGAAAAAGAAAAATGAAGAAACATAGATAAAAGGATGTGTCATAAGTTTGGCTTTAAAGAAACAGTTATTAACTGATTTGAAAGCGGCGATGAAAGCGAAGGATAAGGTTCGCAAGTCGACGATCACATTGATCCGTGCGGCGATTCTTCAGGAAGAAAAAGATAAACAGATCGACAATCTTGAAGACAGCGATATCGAAGCGATCATCTCCAAGCAATACAAACAGAGAAAAGATTCTTTAAAGGAATTCGAAAAAGCCGGACGTGATGATTTGATTGAACAGACCAAGGCTGAAATGGCGATTATCGAGGACTATCTCCCTAAGCAGTTGAGTCAGGAAGAAATCGGCGCAATTGTAGAAGATACCATTCAGGAAATCGGTGCGGAAAGCATGAAGGATATGGGTAAAGTCATGAAAGCGATTATGCCAAAGGTCAAAGGAAAGGCCGATGGCAAAGTGGTCAACCAAATCGTTCGGGAAAAATTGAATTAAATCAAAGCGCCGCAGATTGTAAATTTGCGGCGCAGATTTTTAAAAAAATATTGACAATATAAAAGTCAGCTGGTATAATAATATTCGTTGTCGAGGTGTAGCGCAGTTTGGTAGCGCACATGGTTTGGGACCATGGAGCCGGAGGTTCGAATCCTCTCACCTCGACCATTTTTTTATTTGAGGGCCTTTAGCTCAGTTGGTCAGAGCATCCGGCTCATAACCGGCAGGTCCAGGGTTCGAGTCCCTGAGGGCCCACCATTTTGGGCTAAATCTAGCGGTTTTCGCTAGTTCTTTCGGGAAATGAAATGACATTTCCCCGCGAATTCCCCACTTTTGAAGACAATTTGCCGTTGGGATCAAAAGTAGGGATTTTTTTATTTGTTTGCTTTTTTTATAAACGCATTAGGTGTTCCAACGAAATAGTGCCATTTACCGCTTTTAGTGTATTTTAAGAATAGAAAAGCCTATAAGGTACTTGCTAAAGATTATTCTGTCGAAAGAACAGATGATTGCGCTTCATGCACCTTTTCAATCTTTTGACGGAAAGGATGTCTATCCATCGATTCAATAAAAAGCCGCTCGCCTTGGGTATGGGTTAGTCACCAATCATGCTTTTGTTGATGGTAACAAACGCATCGGGGCCCATGCAATGTTAGTTTTCTTAGCACTAAATGGAATTGAACTCGATGATACGCAGGACGAATTAGCGGATACGTTTCCTCGACATTGCCGCTGGACAGAGGCCGCTTGATGAGTTGTTGGGATGGATAATTGACCATCAGATTTAAATAACAGTTGATTTATATTTGAATCAGAGGTGGGGATTTATGTTCTTTATCAGCGGACTCAACTTGAAGTAGAGTTTCTAAAAACGCACATTTATGAAACTCAACGATCTGTTTCTGTGAAAAATTGGGGATTAGATTTATTATGATCATAGAAAGGGGGTCTCCTTGTGGATCAAAAAAAAATCGGAAACTTCATCGCGGCTTGTAGAAAGGAATGCGGATTGACGCAGGCTGTTCTTGCAGAGAAACTCGGTATTACAGATCGTGCTGTCTCAAAATGGGAAAGAGGGAAGGGCCTGCCTGATGTGTCCATTATGCCGGAATTATGTGACGCTCTGAACATTAATATCAATGAACTTTTTACCGGGAAGCGATTAGCGATGGATCAATATCAAAAAATGGCTGAACAACATCTGCTGGAAATGCGCAGACAGGAAGAGCAGGCAAATAAAAGACTGCTTTCATTAGAAACTGTGATCGGGTACACATGTTCACTTTCATTTATATTGATGATTTTTGCAGCATCTTTTGCCGTTTCGATTACGGCCTGGCGAATCGCGCTGATTGCAGCAGGGTGTATCATTTTTACGGTTGGGATGGTATATTGTTTAAAATTGGAGCATGATACAGGATATTATGAATGTCCTTCGTGCGGCGCCATTTATATTCCAACAATGAAATCCGTTGTTTTTTCTCCCCATATTGGAAGAAGCAGAAAAATGAAATGCCCGAATTGTGGAAAACGCGCATATCAC
The DNA here is from genome assembly GCF_903789625.1 of uncultured Pseudoramibacter sp. Taxonomy (NCBI): domain Bacteria; kingdom Bacillati; phylum Bacillota; class Clostridia; order Eubacteriales; family Eubacteriaceae; genus Pseudoramibacter; species uncultured Pseudoramibacter sp. The sequence goes on from NZ_CAIFFF010000003.1 coordinate 53,321, forward strand.
AAAAAGGTGCTTACGAAATAATGATTTTCGAGGAGTGGAATTTATGGCGATTGATAGATCAAAATGCGCCAATATTTTTCTGTATTTATTAAGAATCAATTTGAGAGAATTGATAATAAAATAAAGATGAAATTCAACAGATGAATACGTTGTCGTCGTTCATTTCTCTTAAAGTCATAATTATTTGCATATTAAATACAAAAAGCACATTGAAATGTAAAATATTAAAGCCTATAATAATAAAAACTGTAATGTTTCATTACAGTTTTTTGTTTTTTACGGTTTATATTTTTAAAGGAGGAAAGTTTTGGAAAGAGTTTTTAACTTCGCACCTGGTCCGTCTGCTTTACCAGAAGAAGTACTGAAGAAAGCTCAAGAAGAGCTGCTTTGCTACGGCAATACCGGGATGTCAGTTATGGAAATGAGCCATCGTTCAGCTGACTTTACTGATATTTTAGATCAGGCAAAAGCTGATTTAAGAGATTTAATGGGGATTCCGGACAATTACGACATCCTGTTCCTGCAGGGCGGCGCGTCCACGCAGTTCTCAATGATTCCGCTGAACCTGATGGTGCACAATCACAAGGCGGATTACATCAAAACCGGGAACTGGGCAAAGAAAGCCTACGAACAGGCCGTGAAGGTCGGCGACGCCAAGGTCATCGCTTCCTCAGAAGACAAGACCTACAATTACATTCCGGATTACGACATCTCGATGCTCCGCCCGGACGCCGATTACCTGCACATCTGCGTCAACAACACCATTTACGGCACTTATTTCGCACCGGATCGTCTGCCGGAAACACCGGACAACATTCCGCTGATTGGCGACATGTCATCTAACATTTTGTCCGAACCCTACGACGTTTCGAAATTTGGCATGATCTACGCAGGTGCACAGAAGAACATGGGGCCGGCTGGTGTCACCGTGGTTATCATCCGTGACGATTTAGTAGGACAGGCGGATCCGAGCATCCCGACGATGTTAGATTACAAGACCCACGTCGATAAGGATTCCTGCTTCAACACCCCGCCGTGCTTTGCTATCTATATGTGCGGCCTGGTCTTCAAATGGCTGAAGGCAAAGGGCGGCATTTCAGCGATGGCTGAACTGAACAAGGCAAAGGCAGCCAAGCTGTACGATTTCTTGGATAACTCCACGTTATTCAAGCCGACTGTTTTGAATCCAAAGGACCGCTCACTGATGAACGTCCCGTTTGTCACAGGGGACAAGGATCTCGACGCTAAATTTGTCAAGGAATCCAAGGAAGCCGGTTTGGTTAATTTGAAGGGTCACCGGACAGTCGGCGGCATGCGCGCTTCGATTTACAACGCGATGACCATGGACGGCGTCGATGCCCTGATCGATTTCATGAAGAAATTCGAAACAGCAAACAAATAATTTCAACCTGATATCCAGCTGGATCACAGGGCATCAAAGATCCGCAAATTCGCGCGCAGTAAAGACCGGGGTAGTATCGTAGTTGGCCGGATTTGCTGCGGCATGAACAGAAGGAATAAATATGAATTATCAAATCAAAACACTGAACAACATTTCAAAAAAAGGACTGAAACAGCTGACTGAACAATATGTCGTCGACCAGGAAGGGGCCGATTCACCGGACGCAATACTGGTCAGAAGCGCCAAAATGCACGACATGGCGTTCAACGACAATTTGTCCTTTATCGGCCGTGCGGGTGCAGGCGTCAACAACATTCCACTGGACCGCTGTGCAGAACAGGGGATCGTGGTCTGCAACGCGCCGGGCGCCAACGCCAACGCCGTCAAGGAATTGGTGGCAACAGCCATGTTGATCTCATCCCGAAAGGTTGTTCAGGGGATTGAATGGACCAAAACGCTGGACGGAACCAAAACAGACATCGGTGCAGCGGTAGAAAAAAATAAAAAGGCTTTTGCCGGACCAGAATTATATAAAAAGAAAATGGGCGTCATCGGTTTGGGCGCCATCGGTCTGCTCGTCGCAAACATGGCCGTCGATTTCGGCATGAAGGTATACGGATTTGACCCTTTCATTACAATTAAACACGCCTGGGGGTTAAGCAGAAAAGTTAAACGGGCCTCCAGTCTAGAAGCTCTTTTCCAAAATTGTGATTACATTTCAATCCACGTACCGTACATGGAAGCGACGAAGAATTACATCAACGCCGATCTGCTCGCTTTGGCGAAACCGAATCTGCGCCTGTTGAACCTGGCCCGCGGCGGCCTCGTCGATGAAGATGCGCTGGCCGAAGCGTTGGAAAACGATAAAATCGCGGCCTACGTCACCGACTTCCCGAGCAACAAGACGATCCACATGAAAAATGCGATCAATATTCCACATTTGGGCGCGTCTACGCCGGAATCAGAAGAAAATTGTGCGACGATGGTTGTCAATTCCCTCCGTGAATACATGGAAAACGGGAACATCATCAATTCAGTCAACTATCCGGACTGCAGCATGGGCGAATGTGAAACGGCACACCGCATCACCGTGGCGCACCAAAACATTCCGAACATGATCGCCAGCATTACCACCGTACTGGCTAAGGATAACGTCAATATTGCCAACATGACGAATAAAAACAAAGGCAAATACGCCTACACGATGATTGATATTGATTCCGAAGACTTTAAGGTGGAAACCCTCGACGATTTAAAGGCGATTGAAGGCGTGACCCGCGTCAGATTGGTCAAATAAGATGGCGACAATCAAAGCTTTTAAAGCCATTCGACCGACGCCGGACAAGGCTGCAGATGTTGCAGCCCTGCCCTACGACGTCTACAACCGGGCGGAAGCGCGGGAAGCGGTAGCGGGCAAGCCCGACTCATTTTTGAGGGTAGACCGCCCAGAAACCACGATGGATCCGGACATCGATTTGTACGATCCCGCGGTTTATCAGCAGGCTAAAAAGAACCTCGACCGCTTGATCGACGATCACATCCTGATTCAGGATGATCAAAAGCAGTTTTATCTCTACGAGCTCAAAATGGGGGATCAGGTCCAGACGGGGCTGGTCGCCTGCACAGCAGTGGACGAATATTTAAACGGCACGATCAAGAAGCACGAGCTCACCCGCAGTGAAAAGGAACAGGACCGCATCCACCACGTCGACAGCTGTGACGCGAACACCGGCCCGATCTTTTTGACCTACCGCCATCGCGACGCCATTGACCGCCGCGTTAAGGCCATTCAGGAAAAGGCACCGGTTTACGCCTTTACCGCAGAGGACGGCATCCGTCATCGGGTCTGGTGCGTGGACGACGCGCAGGACATCGAAGGCTTCGTCAGCGACTTTAATGACGTGCCGGCGCTTTACATCGCAGACGGCCATCACCGCGCGGCGTCAGCAGTGAAGGTCGCGCAGATGCGCCGCAAGGCCCATCCGGGGTACAGCGGCGATGAACCCTTTAATTATTTTCTCTCGGTTATTTTTCCGGACAATCAGCTGGCCATTTTGGATTACAACCGCGTGGTGAAGGATTTAAACGGACTGACTGCCGACGCGTTTTTGGACGTGGTCGGTGAAAAGTGCGATATCGAAAAAGTGGATCAAGCGTATAAGCCCGGCCAAAAGGGAACCTTTGGCATGTTCCTAGACGATCAGTGGTACGCCCTTAAGATTCACGACGATTTGGTGAATCCAGACGATCCGGTCAAGAGCTTAGACGTTTCTCTTCTTCAGGAAGAGGTGCTTTCGCCAATCCTCGGCATCGGCGATCCGCGGACCGATGACCGCATCGATTTTGTCGGCGGGATCCGAGGGCTCGGGGAGCTGGAACGCCGCGTGCACACGGACATGACCGTCGCCTTTTCGATGTATCCCACCTCGATTCACGAGCTGATGGCCATTGCCGACGCGGGGCTTTTGATGCCGCCGAAGTCCACATGGTTTGAACCGAAGCTGCGAAGCGGCTTATTTATTCATAAATTATCGGATTAAACAATATTCATCATTCCACTGAATTCCAGAGGGCATCCCTCTGGAATTCTTTTTTTAGCTGAAAAATTTGCATTTTTAAAATCTTTTCAATATAATCTACGCAAAAGGAGGTGCTTTCAGATGATGAAACACGATGAAATGGTCATTTACCATATTTTTACCATGGGTTACTGCGGGGCAGAAGCGACGCAGGCAGAATGTGACGGCATCCACCATCGTTTAAACAAAATCGAAGCACAACTGCCTTATTTGAAAAAATTAGGAGTCAACACGATTTTGCTCGGGCCGTTGTTTTCGTCGATCTCCCACGGATACGACACGACGGATTACGCAAAGGTGGACCCGCGTCTCGGCACCAACGAGGATCTGATCCACTTGGTTCAGGCCTGCCATGATCAGGGCGTTGCCGTGATTTTAGATTGTGTGTTCAATCACGTGGGCCGGTCGTTTTTTGCCTTTGAAGATTTAAAACAAAATCGTGAAGGGTCTATTTATAAAGACTGGTTTGACAGCGTCAATTTCTGGGACAACAACAGCTACAACGACGGCTTTTCCTACCGCAACTGGGCCGGCTGCGACAATCTCGTGAAGCTGAACCTGTATCACCCGGATGTCAAGGATTATTTAAAGCGGACGCTGGCGTCCTGGATTGACGATTACGACATCGACGGGGTCCGAATGGACGCGGCCAATGTGATGGATATGGGATTTGTAAAAGAGCTGGGCGATTTGGCGAGAGCCAAAAAGCCAGGTTTCTTCATGGTCGGCGAATCCGTGTCCGGCGACTATTCGCTGATGGTCGAAAGAGGCGGTCTAGACTCAGTCACCAATTACGAGGATTATAAAGGGCTGTACTCCAGCTTAAACGACAAGAACTATTTTGAAATCGCTTATTCCCTCAATCGGCTGTTCGCGCAGGGCGGCTTGTATCAGCATTTTCTCACCTATAATTTTGTCGATAACCACGACGTCGACCGGGTTGCGTCGACCTTGAATGACGAACGGGATTTGGAACCGCTCTATCTGATGCTCTTCACGATGCCAGGAATTCCGACGATTTATTACGGCAGTGAGCTGGGTATTAAGGCGCGAAAGGGTAACGGCACCGACGCGCCCCTTCGCCCGGCCGCAGTCGAGCTTTCCTTTGATTTAAACAATCCGCTGACTGAAAAAATCAGACGGATGATCGCGGTGCACAAAGGCGTCGACGCGTTAAAAAGAGGCAGCTACGAGCAGATGTTCGTGCAGTCCTGTCAAATGGGCTTTATTCGAAGAACAGATAACCAGACAGTCGTGGCAGTTTTCAACTGCGAGGGGTCTCCGGTTCAAATTCGGGACGATCGGTTCAACGGCCTTTATTACGATTTGTATCATCAGAAGGAATGTCAGCTCTCCGGTATGGTCACTATTCCGGAAAAGAGCGGCATGGTCTTGATGTCGATGGATCAGGAGATCCCGGACATTCAAATTTCTGAAGATCAGCCGGCCGCAGAAGACCGTGACAATGAAAATGTCCAAATCGATTCGACATCAGATGCGGTATTCGGGGCGCGGCCTAAGAAAATGGAAGATTATATGGGCCTTGCACTGGAAGAAGCGCACCGAGCGGAAGACGAAGGCGAGGTGCCGATCGGGGCCGTAATCGTAAAAGACGGTGAAGTGATTGCGTCCAATCACAATCGCAAGGAAGGTATGCAGGACCCGATGGCTCACGCGGAAATGCTGGTCATTCAGGAAGCGTCGAAGAAGCTTGCCAGATGGCGTTTGGACGACTGCGAGCTTTACGTCACAGCGGAGCCTTGTCCGATGTGCATGGGGGCGGTCATCCAAAGCCGAATCAAAAAAGTCGTTTTTGGCGCGTCAGAACCGAGATACGGTGCAGTGGAATCGACAGCCCAGCTGAAACAACACCCGATGCTGTCCAAGCATACTGAAATTTACGGCGGCATCCGCGAAAATGAATGCGAAGCGGTGCTGAAACGCAGCTTTGAGAAAAACAGAAAATAAGCGCTTGACAATTCAAACGGCAATGTTATACTTGTATACAATATATACAATTACGATGAACGAGAGAAAAACACGGCCGATTTCTTCAGCGAACTGTCGAAGGGTGAGAGGACAGCAGAAAAACCGTGCGCAATAATCACTCGCGAGTAGCGGATTCGAATGGCGTGCAGCCGAGTAGAAAACGCCGAGAGGCCCATCCAGCGTTAGTGGATTAGAGTTTGGATTTTTTCAGACTTGAAGTGGATATGTGGTGTTCTCATATCAAAAAGAGTGGTACCGCGGACAATGTATTTTCCGTCTCTTTGAATTTTGCGATAGCAATTCAAAGAGACGTTTTTTATTTAGGAGGAAGCATGAAGGCAGAAGCCCATAAGAAAATCGTCACATTCGATTCGACATTAAGAGACGGCGCGCAGGCTGAAGGCATTTCGTTTTCTGTCAAGGACAAGCTGGATATTGTCAAAATACTGGATGCGCTGGGCATCGACATTATCGAGGCCGGCAATCCGGGATCAAATCCAAAGGATATTGCGTTTTTTGAAGCGCTCAAGGAGATCGAGCTGACCCACGCCGCGCTCTGCGCCTTCGGTTCAACCCGCCATCCGGGGAAAAAGGCGGAAGATGACGCCAATCTGCAGGCGATTCTACAGACTAAAACCGAATACGCGGCGATTTTCGGCAAGGCCTCGGCCTTTCACGTAGAGGTTATTTTAAATACAACTAAGGAAGAAAATCTAAACATGATCGAGGATTCCTGCCGGTTTTTGTCAGAAAACGGCAAGCAGGTCATTTTCGACGCTGAGCATTTTTTCGACGGCTACAAGCTCGACGCCGCCTACGCCCTTGACACGCTGAAGGCGGCCGAAAAGGGCGGTGCCGTCTGTGTGTGCCTCTGCGATACGAACGGCGGCACCCTGCCGTCGGAGGTCAAGGACATTGTGGCAGAAGTGTGCCAGGCGGTTTCAATTGACGTGGCGATTCACGCGCACAATGACAGCGGCCTCGGCGTTGCGGCTTCGCTGGCCGGCGTCGAGGGCGGCGCCAATCAGGTGCAGGGGACGTTTCTCGGCTACGGCGAACGCTGCGGCAACGCTAATCTGTCCACTGTGATCGCCGACCTTCAGATGAAAATGGGGTATACCTGCCTTTCAGAGACTGCGATGAAAAAATTGACGTCTTCGGCTATTAAAATTGCAGAAATTTCCAATTACGCGCTGACGGGCAGAGAGCCTTATATCGGAAAAAGCGCCTTCGCCCACAAAGGCGGCATGCACATCGACGCCGTTCTGAAGGAGCCCCACTCCTTTGAACACATCAATCCCGAACGGGTCGGCAATCAGCGGCGGATTTTGATGTCTGAGGTAGCCGGGCGCGGCACCATTATTCAGCTCATACACGATATCGATCCGACGATTGAGAAGCATTCAGAGGAAGCGACGAGGGTTATGGATCGCATCAAGGAGCTGGAATACGAGGGCTATCAATTTGAGGGCGCGGAAAGCTCAGTCAAGCTTTTGATCCGAAAGGAGCTGGGCCGCTTTAAGCCCTTTTTCAAAATTGAGGACTTTAAAACGATTGGCGAAAAGCCAGTTGCTGGACGGGCCCTGTCAGCCTCTGCGATTGTGAAGGTTTCAGTAGACGGGAAGGAAGCGATCAATGCGGCTGAGGGCGACGGCCCCGTCAACGCGTTGGATAAGGCCCTTCGTGCAGCGCTCGAAGGCTTCTACCCGAGTATTAAGACGCTGAGGCTGACAGACTTCAAGGTCCGCGTCATCGATCAGGGGGCGACAGCCTCAAAGGTCCGCGTCCTTATTGAAAACAGCGATGGCCGAGATATTTGGACCAACGTTGGGGTGTCGACAGACGTGATTGAAGCGAGCCTCATCGCGCTGACCGATTCCATCGAATACAAGCTGTTGAAGGACATGGAACAGAAAATTAAGGATTATTATTTATAACGACGCTTTACAACAAAAAATAATTTCATTAAAATAGAATGAAGTGCATCAATCATCAAATAAGTTTACAAATAAAGGAGAAACACTATGGGAATGACAATGACTCAAAAAATACTGGCGGCACACGCCGGTGTGGATTCTGTCAAGGCTGGGGATTTGATTATGGCCGATCTCGACCTGGTTTTGGGCAACGACATCACCTCGCCGGTGGCCATTAATGTTTTTAAGAATTTAAACACGAACAAGGTCTTCGATCAGGACAAGGTGGCGCTGGTGCCAGATCACTTTGCACCGAACAAGGACATTAAGGCGGCTGAACAATGCAAGACTGTCCGCGAATTTGCCGGTACACAGAAAATTTCAAATTATTTTGAAGTGGGCCGCATGGGCGTCGAACACGCGCTGCTTCCTGAAAAGGGGCTGGTGACGGCCGGTGATTTGGTCATCGGCGCAGATTCCCACACCTGCACCTACGGGGCGCTGGGCGCATTTTCTACAGGCGTCGGTTCAACCGACATGGCAGTGGGCATGGCGACCGGCAAGGCGTGGTTTAAGGTACCGTCCGCTTTGAAATTCAATTTGACCGGAAAAATGAAGCCTTACGTTTCGGGAAAGGATTTGATTCTCCACATCATCGGGATGATCGGCGTTGACGGCGCACTTTACAAATCGATGGAATTCGTCGGACCTGGAGTCGCCAACTTGACGATGGACGACCGATTCACCATTGCAAACATGGCGATTGAAGCCGGCGGCAAAAATGGCATCTTCCCGGTCGACGAACAGACTCTCGCTTACATAAAAGCACATTCTGAAAAACCGTACACGGTTTACGAAGCCGATGACGATGCGGAATACGATGCTGTCTACGACATCGATCTGTCTGAACTCAAGCCGACAGTGGCTTTCCCGCATCTGCCGGAAAACACCAAGACTGTCGACGAAATCGAAGAACCGGTCAAGATCGATCAGGTTGTAATTGGTTCGTGTACCAACGGCCGCTTCTCGGATTTCGAAAAGGCCGATAAAATCTTAAAGGGCCGTAAGATTTCGGACGATGTCCGCGTCATTATCATTCCGGCTACACAGAAAATTTGGGAACAATGTATGGAAGCCGGCTTCTTCAAGGATTTTGTCGAAGCGGGATGTGCGATCAGCACCCCAACCTGTGGGCCCTGCCTCGGCGGCTACATGGGGATTTTGGCTGCAGGTGAACGCTGCGTGTCGACGACAAACCGCAACTTTGTCGGCCGCATGGGGCACGTGGATTCAGAAGTGTATTTAGCCAGCCCGGAAACAGCAGCTGCATCGGCAATTTTAGGCTACATTGGCACACCAGACGAATTATAAGAGAAACAGAAAGAGGAAAATCGATATGAATGCAAAAGGAAAAGTATTTCGCTACGGCGACAATGTCGATACCGACGTCATCATTCCGGCCCGCTATTTGAACACCAGCGATCCGCTGGAATTGGCGCAGCATTGTATGGAAGATATCGACAAGGATTTTGTCAACAACGTCCATAAGGGCGACATCATCGTCGCGGACGACAACTTCGGCTGCGGTTCTTCCCGCGAACACGCGCCGATTTCGATCAAGGCGTCCGGCGTGTCCTGCGTCATTGCCAACAGCTTCGCCCGTATTTTCTACAGAAATTCGATCAACATCGGGCTGCCGATCTTGGAATGCCCGGAAGCAGTCAAGGTCATCGAAGCCGGCGATGAAGTTGAAGTGGATTTTGATTCAGGCAAAATCACAGATATCACGAAGAATCAAAGCTTCCAGGGTCAGGCGTTCCCGCCGTTTATGCAGGAATTGATTCAGGCTGGCGGCTTGGTCAATTACGTCAATGAAAATATGCTGAAATAAGGGAAATAGAGGAGAATAACCATGGAATATAAAATTGCTGTAATCAAGGGTGATGGTATCGGTCCGGAAATTGTCGGCGCGAGCATGAAGGTGCTGGACAAAATCGGCGAAAAATACGGCCATCAGTTCAATTATCATGAAGTGTTAGCTGGCGGCATCGCCATCGATGAAACCGGCTCACCGCTGCCCCAGGAAACGGTCGACGTCTGCAAGGCCTCCGATGCGGTGCTGCTCGGCGCCATGGGCGGCCCGAAATGGGACAATCTGCCAGGGGACAAGCGTCCGGAAGCGGGCCTTTTAGGCATCCGCAAGGCGCTGGGGCTGTACGCCAACCTGCGTCCAGCCATTCTTTTCGATGAACTCCGTGACGCGTCGCCGTTAAAACCGGAATTGATCGGCGACGGCCTCGACGTTTTGGTCGTCCGCGAGTTGACAGGAGACGTCTATTTTGGCGAAAAGCACAGAGAAGGCGACGAATACGCTTCAGATTTGATGAACTATTCCCGCATGGAAGTGGAACGCATTGCGAAGGTTGGCTTCGACGCCGCGATGCGCCGAGGCAAAAAACTGACCTGCGTCGATAAGGCTAACGTGCTCGAAACGTCCCGCCTGTGGCGCAAGATCGTCAAGGAAGTGGCCGAACAGTATCCGGAAGTGGATGTGGATTATTTCTACGTCGACAACGCCGCGATGCAGCTGGTCATCAACCCGCAGCAATTTGACGTCATCCTGACGGGCAACCTTTTCGGCGATATCCTCTCCGATGAATCGTCGACCATCACAGGCTCCATCGGGATGCTGCCGTCCGCTAGTCTCGGCGAAAACAACTTTGGGATGTACGAACCGATTCACGGCTCCGCACCAGATATCGCAGGACAGGATAAGGCCAATCCAATCGCGACGGTTCTGTCTGTGGCGATGATGCTCAGATACACCTTAGGTCTCGAAAAAGAAGCGAAAAACATCGAAGATGCCGTAGAAGCGACCTTGAAACAGGGCTGGCGCACCGGCGATATTGCAACACCGGACGACGATGTGATCGGCTGCCAGGAAATGGCACAGCACATCATTGAAAATTTATGATGAAGTGGTGAGAAGCAAATGAAAAAAATCAAACGAACTGCCGCAGCGTATTCGTTGTTCAATGCGCTGGGCTATACCAAAGAAGAATTGGAACGTCCGCTCGTCGGCGTGGTCAATTCCTACAATGAAATCGTCCCAGGCCACATGAACCTGGATAAAATTACAGAAGCCGTCAAGGCGGGCGTCCGTCTCGCGGGCGGCACCCCGATTGAATTCCCGGCGATCGCCGTCTGCGACGGGATCGCGATGGGCCATCAGGGCATGAAGTATTCCCTCGTCACCCGGGAACTCATTGCGGACTCGACGGAAGCGATGGCCATTGCCCATCATTTCGACGCGTTGGTGATGATTCCGAACTGTGACAAGAACGTGCCGGGCCTCTTAATGGCGGCGGCCCGTCTGAACCTGCCGACCGTATTCGTCTCCGGCGGCCCGATGCTGGCTGGTCACGTCGGTGGCCGGAAGGTCAGCCTCTCTGCGATGTTCGAAGCCCAGGGCGCGCATCAGGCTGGGAAAATTAACGATGCACAGTTTGACGATTTTGTACAGCACACCTGCGAAACCTGCGGCTCCTGTTCAGGGATGTACACGGCAAACAGCATGAACTGTCTGACCGAAGCGATCGGGATGGGCCTTAGAGGAAACGGTACCATTCCAGCCGTCTATTCTCAGAGACTGCGTCTGGCGAAGCACGCGGGCATGCAGGTCATGGAAATGATCGAAAAGGATATCCGCCCCCTCGATATCATGACAGAAGCGGCTTTTTACAACGCGCTGACCGTCGATATGGCGTTGGGCTGCAGCACCAACACTATGCTCCATCTGCCGGCCATTGCCCACGAAGCGGGCGTGACGATCAATCCGGACATCGTCAACGAAGTGTCCGACCACACGCCAAACCTCTGCCATTTAGCACCGGCAGGCGATACGCATATCGAAGATCTGAACGCGGCCGGCGGGGTTTACGCTGTGATGACGGAACTCAATAAAAAAGGTCTGCTCGATTTGGACTGCATGACTGTCACCGGAAAGACCATGGCTGAAAACCTGAAGGGTGTTCAGAATTTGGATCCTGAAATCATTCGTCCGATCGATCACCCGTATATGGAAAAGGGCGGCTTGACCATGTTGAAGGGTACGCTGGCCCCGGGGACCGGTGTCATCAAACAGTCCGCCGTGCTGCCGGAAATGATGGTTCACGAGGGTCCAGCCAAAGTCTTCGATTCTGAAGAAGAAGCACAGGCTGCGATCGATGGCGGAAAAATTGTCAAGGGCGATGTGGTCGTCATCCGTTACGAAGGCCCGAAGGGCGGCCCGGGCATGCGCGAAATGCTCAACCCGACATCCGCCATCATGGGAATGGGCTTAGGCGATTCTGTCGCCCTGATCACAGACGGCCGTTTCTCGGGCGCGACGCGCGGTGCCTGCATCGGACACGTTTCACCGGAAGCAGCAGCTGGCGGACCGATCGCCTTCGTCGAAGACGGCGACCGCATCCGGATTGACATTCCGAATAGAACCGTTGATTTGCTTGTGTCAGAAGAAGAAATGGCAAAACGGAAGGCCAATTGGACACCGAAGACGCCGGATATCACGACCGGCTATTTGGCAAGATACGCCAAATTGGTTTCTTCGGCTAATGAAGGCGCGGTCTTAAAATAAAGAGGGAGTCACGGAAATCAATATGAATCTAAACAGTCAGAAATTAAAGGGTTCGGAAATTGTCGTAAAGTGTCTGCAGGAACAGGGTGTGGAATACGTGTTCTCATATCCAGGCGGTGCGGTTATTCCGCTGTTTGACGCTTTTTATCGGATGGATCACAATATCCATCAGGTTGAACCCTGCCACGAACAAAACGGGATTCACGCGGCGGAAGGCTACGCCCGTGCCAGCGGCAAAGTCGGGGTCGGTATCACGACCTCAGGTCCTGGAGCGACGAATGCGGTTACAGCCATTGCCGATGCACACATGGACTCGACGCCGCTGGTCGTCTTCACCGGCCAGGTTACGCAGCAGCTTTTGGGGAAGGATTCCTTCCAGGAAGTTGACATCACGAGCATCACGCTGCCGATTACGAAACACAATTTTATCATCAAGGACATCACGATGCTGGCGCCGACGATCCGCGAAGCTTTTAGGATTGCTCAAAGCGGTCGGCCGGGGCCAGTGGTCATCGACGTGCCGAAGGATATCTTTTTAGCGGAAACAGTCTACACGCCGGAAAAACCCTATCTGCTCGATGTCAACCGCCCGACACCGCAGCGCGACGCGTTAAACCGCGCGGCTAAATACATCAATAGAGCGGAACGCCCGGTAATTTACGCCGGCGGCGGCGTCATCAAAGCGGGCGCCTCGGAAATGCTGGTCAAATTTGCAGAAAAGACCGGAATTCCTGTTGCCAATTCGCTGATGGGCTTAGGCAGCATTCCGAGAGACAACCCGTTGTCATTGGGGCTTGTCGGGATGCACGGCTCTCAGGAATGCAACCTCGCAGTCATTAACTGCGACACGCTCATTGCCATCGGGGCCAGATTCTCAGACCGCGTTACCGGGAATATTAACGAATTCATGCGCGACAAAAAGATCATTCAGGTCGATGTCGATGCCACTGAATTTGAAAAGAACGTCGAAGCGAACGTGCATATTTGTGCGGATGTCGCCGATGTGCTGCCGAAGCTTTACAATCTGGTGGAAGAAAAATCTTATCCGGAATGGTACAAGCAGATTGCAGAATGGCCGCTCGAAGAAAAACCGGAAACGGAATACCATCCGAAGACGATCATTCATCACATTAATAAGGCCTTTGAAGACGCCTACGTGGTGACGGAAGTCGGTCAGCATCAGATGTGGGTCGGTCAGCATTGGAAATTTAAATTCCCCAATCAGTACATCACATCCGGCGGCTTAGGCACAATGGGATTCGGCATGGGTGCCGCCATTGGCTGTCAGTTTGCCCATCCGGACAAACAGGTGCTTCTGATCGCAGGGGACGGCTCGTTTAGAATGAACTTTACAGAATTGACGACGATCCGCCGCTACAATCTGCCGATCAAGATTTTCCTGTTTAACAATGAAACCCTCGGGATGGTGCGCCAGTGGCAGAAATTGTTCAACGACCGCCGCTACGCCCAGACGGATTTGACGGATCACGCGGTGGATTATTTGAAATTGGCTGACGCGTTCAGCATTAAAAATTACGACGTCACCGATTTAAAATCTCTGGATCAGACCCTGGAAGAAATCAAAGATCTCGATGAACCGGTGCTGGTCAATTGCCACATCGATCACGACGAAGGCGTGTATCCGATGGTTCCGGCAGGGAAGCCGATTGACGAAATTTATTACGAATAATTCGATCCTTTTCAATAAGGATTTCGATAAAGCGAGGCTCAGGTCTCGCTTTTTTATTTTTATTTATGAGTGCAGGACTTTTCTTTTTTGTAAAATATTGTATAATATATGCAGAAATGAATAGCGCGGGTTGAAATCATGATGCAGATTATTTTTTCGTGGATCATCGGTTCGGTTTTAGGCAGCTTTGTAACCTGCTGGTGTGACAGACAGATATCCGGCCAATCCATTTTGTCAGGCCGCAGTCATTGCGATGCATGCGGTCAGGTGGTGCGCTGGCGGGATTTGATCCCGATTGTCTCCTACATCCGCCTTAAGGGAAGGTGCCGAGACTGCGGCGCCCCGATTGGAATCACCTGCCTGATCAACGAAATTCTACCGGCTGTGCTCTTCGCTTATTTTGCGTATAAGTGGGGATGGCAGCTCTGGTCAATTCGATTGGCGGGGCTTACGCTGGTGCTGATGGCGGTCTCGACGATTGACGCCCGTGAGCAGATTATTCCGAATGTCTTAATCGTAACAGGGACCCTCTGGTGGATTTTGACGACGCGGCTGCTTCATTTATCCTTTTTAAAAGGGTTTACCGGCGGATTGGTTTTAGGCGCCTTGGTCTGGCTCACAGCAGTCATCATGGACCGCATTTTAAACCGCGAATCCCTTGGCGGCGGTGACATTAAATTGTTCTTTATGACAGGGCTGTATGTGACCATCAATTTTGCCTTTTGGCACTTAATCCTTTCGGCGTGTACAGGCTTGTTGATTTACAGCATCAAGGGGCACAAGGGCCAGAATGAAGAAGAGCTGGCATTTGGGCCGGCGATTGCAATATCCACGATGGTTTGTCTCTTAATAGAGCCAATTTTTGTACGATTCTTTTCGTCATTCAACTAATCATTAAAGAGGGATACAAGAAAAATGAAGAAAAAAGGGAAAACATTATTAACGGGTTTGGGATTGATTTTGACACTCGCACTGTGTTTGACGGCCTGCGGCACCAGCAAAACGCAGGAGATCACGTCGAAAAGCCATAGTGTTATCAAGTCCATTGGGACGGCGTCCAATAATTTGAACGCGTACAAGGCCAAGGTTCAGAATAAAACGGGCAAAAAGATCACCAGCGTCGAAATCAAAAATTCGATCGACAATGAGTACGGGGACGATTTATTGGATTCGGGCGACACCTTCAAAAATAACGAGGTGCGCTACATGTACTACGACGCGACAGATGCCGTGAATACCGCTCAGGAAGATGGCAAGGAAGAATCGTCGATTAAATATTACGTCAAAGTGACACTGGACAACGACTCGACTTACGTAATCAGCAAATTCCCCTTCAATAAAATCAAGGGAACCGCGAAAATTTACTTTGATTCGGATAAAGAAGTCTGTTACTTAATTTATACCAATAAATCTGGAAAGAAGATCAATACTAAGAAAAAAGAAAAGAAGAGCGGCACGTCTTCATCTTCCAGCAGCTCATCGTCCTACAATGATTCTTCGTCGAGCAGCTCGTCGTCGTACAGCAGTGGACGTTACGGTGTCGGCAGCAGTGCAAGCAACGGCTATTCAAGTGGGACAAGCGATTATTCAAGCGGACAAAGCAGTGGAAGTAGTAATAAAGGTACTGGCGGATATAAAGCTTATCAAACTAAACAACCACAACCAGCTTCTGATAAACCAACTACCAACCCACCAACTACTGACACAACAAATAACGGTACAACAACACATCCTGCTCCAAATACAGACTCTAACAATACAAATAGTACGGTCAATCCATAATTCGAGCAAAAATATTTGTAAAGAATAAATAATAATTAGTGAATTTTTACGCAACATGAATTTAATTAAACAATTAATAACACGAATTTTAGCCATCACTGCCATCATCATTTTGGCAGTGGTGGCTTATTGCGCGTGGAGCGCGCCGTATTTTAAGCAGCTTGGCGTGCTCGGCGGCGTTGAGATCCAACAGCCCAAAATGCCGGCGATCAATTGCTGGGGCGACAGCCTGACGCAAGGGGCCTTTGGCGATGGCGAGACCTATCCCAAAGCCCTAAGGCGCATTATTGCGCGCCAGCTGACGGCAAACGGTTATCCGCAAAGTGTGCCGGTTGTCCGCAATCTTGGGATCAGCGGCGAAACGAGTCTCGAAATCGCCTGTCGAGGCGGCCTCGCGATGCGGACTCAGTCGCCGATTCGCATTAATCAGGGTGAACGGCAGATCTTTAGAATCACAGCGGACGGCGGCAAGGCCGTTTCAATCCTGAGACTGGGCGATACGGGCGTCAATCCAGTTAAAATTGGCTCTGTCGTCGGGCGGCTCGATCGAATTGACGATGAGAATCATTACACCTTCACGCCGACGCACGTCCGCTATCAGGATACCCTTCCGAAAAATTCAAGGGTAGTTACCTACGCGGCTGCGCATTACCGCTCGGCGATCCCGGTGATTTTCATCGGGCAGAACGGCGGCTACAGCAATACCGCGGATTTGATCCGCCAGCAGAAGGCGATCATTCACAATCAAATCGGCGCAGAGCATCAGTACATTGTCGTGGGGTTGCACACCGGAACCGCGAAACAGCGGACGGCTTTGGAAAAAAAGATGCAGCAGACTTACGGTGATCATTACATCAATTTAAGAAAGATTTTGTCGAAAAACGGCACCAAAATCGCGGGCATCAAGGCGACAAAGGAAGACCGGCGCATGATGCGCGCGGGTATGGTACCGGCCAGTTTACTGGCAGACGACCATCTGCATTTCAACGCCAAAGGATATCGGACGGTCGCTAAAGTAATTTACGCGAGGATGACCGCACTTAAACTTATCCGTTATCCCCTTGGTGCGCAGTCAATTGTAAAGAATTATTACGAATAAAGGAGAGGCCTATGGCAAAAATAAAGACCCAGTACAAATGCAGCAACTGCGGCCACGTTGTGCCGAAATGGATGGGCCGATGCTCCCAGTGTGGCGCCTGGAATACCTTTGAGGAAGTGGTCGAGACGCCGAAGATTTCCGAGAAGGCTCGGCAGACCGGCCGGGAAAGAGGCGTTTACAACCAGCCCCGAAGACTTTCTGAAATTTCATCGAAGCAGGAAAATCGTCTTTCAACGAAAAACGAAGAGCTCGACCGCGTGCTCGGCGGCGGCATTGTCCGCGGCGGAGTTGCGCTGCTGGGCGGCGACCCCGGCATCGGGAAATCGACGCTGCTTCTTCAGATGACCGAAAACGTTGCGAGTCAAAATTACAAGGTGCTGTACATTTCCGGAGAAGAATCCGAGCAGCAGATCAAGATGCGGGCGGATCGGATGCACATTCAGTCGGACTCCGCCTTTTTTCTGTCTGAAATTAACATGACCTACATCCGCCAGACCGTGGTGAAGGAAAAGCCGAATCTGGTCATCATCGATTCGATTCAAACCATGTACAATCCCGAAATTACCTCAGCACCGGGGTCCGTGACACAGATCAGAGAAAATGCCAACGCCCTGATCCAAATCGCCAAGAAAGACGGCATCTCGATGTTTTTCGTCGGACACGTGACGAAGGAGGGCAATCTCGCCGGCCCAAGGGTGTTAGAGCACATGGTCGATACGGTTTTGTATTTTGAAGGCGAGAAATACCACGCGTACCGAATGCTTCGGGCTGTGAAAAACCGTTTTGGTTCGACCAATGAGCTCGGTATTTTTGAAATGACGGATCGGGGCCTGCTTCCGGTCCAGAATCCTTCTGGGACGATGCTTGTGTCCAGGCCTCAAAACACCTGCGGTTCGGTGGTCGTCCCGATCGTGGAAGGCACGCGGCCGCTCTTGGTCGAACTTCAAGGGCTGGTTTCCGCGTCGGATTACGCGAACCCCAGGCGCATGGCAACGGGCTTTGACTACAACCGCATGATTCTGCTGGTTGCGATTATGGAAAAACGGATGGGGCTCAATATGAAGCAGATGGACGCGTACATCAACATTGTCGGCGGCATCCGAATCGATGAACCGGCCGCAGATCTGGCCGTATGCTGTGCGCTGTATTCCAGCTACAATGATTTTGAAATCCCAAGGGATATGCTGGTGATCGGCGAGGTTGGCCTGACGGGAGAAGTGAGAAATATTCAGGATGTCGACAAACGGCTGACCGAAGGGAAGAAGCTGGGCTTTACGCGGTGTATCCTGCCGAAGAGCAACGAAAAGGCAATCGAGAAAGTTGGCAAGACGTTAACGCTTTATCCAGTCGACAATATCGCTCAGGCCTTTCACGCTTTAAAACGCAAATAATTGAAAACGCAACGAATCGGCAATATTTTATCCTTCACAAAAAAATAAAAGTAGATTATAATATAGGTATCCTGAAGTGTACGTTACCACACTATTTTTGAACCTACATCTTTTTACAGGGAGTCTGGATGTTCTTTGCTCGATGCCGAGCCACCTCGAGTGGATGGCAGAGAATGTGAAGACAAGACACCCACCTAGCATCCGCTAGGCGTCAAAAATATGGGACGGCACATTCGGGATTTTTTAATTTCAGAATCAATAATAGAATAAATTTGTGATAATCCTATGAAAGAACAGTTAGAAAGAGATCAAATCATCCATTTGTCCGGTACGGACAATACCCGCGATTTGGGCGGCCTGCAGACGGCAGATCACCACGTGGTCCGGCGGGGAAGACTTATTAGAAGTGATCATTTAAACCGCCTCACAGAAAAAGATTGTACAATATTATCAGAGCAGTACAAGGTAAAGGTCGTCGTCGATTTGCGGAGAGAGAGTGAATCTAAGCGCCAGCCTGACCAGGCGATTGCCGGGGCGGTTTTGGTGCACGACCCACTGGTTCCGGAGATTGCACGGGCCAAAACCTTCGCTCAGATTAGCGGTGTAGGCGAATTGATGCTTGAATCCGTGCATCATATGAATGACGATGTATTGGCTTACCAAACCGAGCGTTATGCCGAGGCGGCTTTGTCTGATTTTACAGCCGAGGCCATTCAGAAATGGGTGGCGCTTTTGCTCGATACGGAGGACGGCGCGGTGCTCTGGCACTGCACGGCAGGCAAGGACCGGACAGGTGTTTTGGCGGCCTTGATTCTTTTGATTTTAGGGGTGCCCATCGAGACGGTAAGAGCGAATTATCTACTCACCAATCAAATCATTCGTCAGAAAATTCAATGGATCGTCGATAAGACGCGGGACGTCACCACAGATCTCAACTTACTCAAACAGGTCGAGCTGCTCTGCTCCGTTCACGGCAATTATTTCGATGCGGTGATTTCAGCGATCGAGGCCCATTACGGCAGCTTGTCTAAATACGTCCACCAGCATCTGCACATTTCGGATGAAATGATTGCAGCGCTTCAAAATTCGTACTTAATTTCAAGGAGGTAAATGTAGATGTCACCCGTTTATTTGGCTGCCATTGCACTTGTCATTGCAGTGGTCATCGTCATTGCGGTCGTTGGATCCAAGAAGCACACAAAAACGCCGCCCAAAGCGCAGCAGCTTTTTGATGACGACAAAACAAAGCAAGATGACGATTTGTTTGAGGATGTGGAGATCATGGCCGATCAGGATAATGGTCCGTCCCTTGAAGAACGTTTCCTCGCTGAAACGGTCAAGGAGGTCTCAGGAGAGCCGGATCGTCTTTACAATAACACCTACGTGCCCACGCCGGACGGCGGCACACACGTGGTGCATTTGATGCTCAGAGAAACAAGTGGCTTTTATATTTTTAGATATTTGAGTCTGCCCTCGGGTTGGATTGTCGGTCAGGAAGGGGCGAGATGGTGGATCCATTTTGATTCGCCTGAAGTAAAGAATTATTTTGACAACCCGATTACGACTATTGACGATGACGTGAAGACCATGCTGTCTTTCTTTCCGGGCACATCTCCGGAATATTATCACGGGTACGTCGTTGTCGACGACCGATGCGAAATTCGCGAGGTGGATACCGACACCCATGTGAGGGTTATTTTACTCAGCGATCTGCCAAAAATTCTCAAAGCGGATCTGGAAAACAACGCTGAGGTGTTTTCGCCTAATATGGACCGCATGATGAGCCGGGTTTTAGCGACGATGAAAAATAACGTCGGTCTCGAACAGCGGCTGACCCATTTAAAAAAGGAAATGCAGGAAGAAAACGAACAAGTGCGGAAAATGCGCACGGCCTCCGATCAAGCGGTTCAGCAAACCAGAGTGTACGACCCCAACGAGCTGAGTGACGAACAGAAGGCAGCTATTCGCAAAATACAGGAAAAGGCCATCGAGGACCGAAAGCAGCGGCCAGAGGATCATTTTACGCGCTCGGAGCTCGCCTTGCGTGAATCGCTGATTTTGTGGCGAAAACAGCAGGCTAATGCTGAGGCTAAAGCAGAGAATGAAATTTTGTCCGATGAAGGTATGATTCATATCATCACCGTTAAACCCAAAACCATTGATCAATTGCAGCAGGTTTCCGGAATGAATCAGGAAGCTGCAGCGCGATACGGAGAAGATCTGCTTGAGATGGTGAAACACATGCCCGTTTAAATCACAGGCCGCCGATGAAGAACCGGCGGCTTTTTTTATTGGAAGCCTTGATTTTAAAAGCGAATGTGATATAATGAGATGCAATTCCAAGCAAACAACTTGGAATTGATGCTTTTTGGAGGCAAAAATGAAATTATCAACAAAAGGACAATACGGCGTATTAGCCATGTGCGAGCTGGCTGCGCATTACGGGGATGGTCCAATGTCAGTCAAGGAGATTGCAGAGCGGCAGCATATTTCTGACGCTTATTTGGAACAGCTCTTTTCATTATTAAAAAAAGCAGGGCTGATCACCAGTATGAGAGGCGCGCACGGCGGTTATAAATTGAGCCGTCAACCTGATGAAATAGCGGTTGGCGAAGTGATTGATGCGGTTGAAGGACCGATTGAGCTCTGCGGGTGCAGCGGCGTGGAAAACAGCGTGCACTGCGGGCGGGAGATGGCGTGTCCGACAGCAGCGCTGTGGGGAGATGTGCTCCACAGCATCCGCAACGTCGTCGACCATCGTTCCCTTCAGGACTTAATCGTGCCACATTCTCAAACGGCAGATGAACATGAGTAAACAAAAAATATATTTGGACCACGCGGCGACGACGCCGATGAGCGCTGAAGTGTTTGAGAAGATGAAGCCGTTTTTTTCTGATACTTTCGGCAATCCCTCTGCGGTCTACGCTGAAGGCAGAAGGGCAAAAGCGGCGGTTGAGACAGCGAGGGAACAGGCAGCCAGAAGCCTCAATGCCAAGCCTGAGGAGATCTATTTCACCTCAGGAGGATCTGAGTCAGACAATTGGGCCATCAAAGGCATCGCGTTTTCTTTGCAGGACAAAGGACGGCACATTATCACGACAGCGATTGAGCACCCAGCGGTATTGAACACCTGCCATTTTTTAGAAAAGTTGGGATACGAGATCACATATCTGCCGGTTGACCCGTGCGGCCTTGTCTCAGTCCAGACGCTCCAAAATGCCATTCGGGAAGATACGATTTTGGTCTCGATTATGATGGCTAACAACGAGATCGGCACAATTGAACCGATTAAAGCATTGGCAGAGACGGCACATGAAAACGGGGTTCTGTTTCATACAGATGCAGTTCAAGCTTTTGGCAATGTGCCGATTGATGTGACTGATTTAGGCGTTGATATGCTCTCCTTGTCAGGGCACAAATTTTACGGTCCAAAGGGAACGGGGATTTTATTCTGCCGCCAGGGCGTCAAGCTGGAATCCCTGATTCACGGCGGAAAGCAAGAGAGTGGTGTCCGTGCGGGAACCGAAAATACAGCGGGCATCGTCGGTATTGGCGAAGCCTGTGAATGCGCCGTGAAGCAGTTATCTGAAAATTGCATACACGAGCGGGAATTGACACAATTTTTGATCGATCAATTGACGAAAATTCCTGGCATTTATTTGACCGGTCACCCGGATTTGCGCCTTCCCGGCAATGCGAGCTTTTACTTTGAAGATATTCACTCTGAGGCGCTGATGACGGCCTTGGATTTGGATGGCATCGAGGTTTCTGGCGGCTCGGCCTGCACCGCAGGGTCGATCAATCCATCTCACGTTTTAAAGGCCATCGGGCTGAACGACGAGCAGGCCCGCAACGCCCTTCGCTTAACCGTTGGCAGAGAAAATACGCTGGACGAAATGAAACAGACGGTATTGTCCATTCAAAACATCATCGAACGGATGCAGTGAACATTTTCGAGTAAAAAAATATAAATTAATGATGGCGTCAAGGCCTGTATCGATGATACTGCCTTGACTTTTTTTTTCGTTAAGTTAAAATTAAAAATGTTCTAAAAGATAAAATAATAATAAATCAAAGTCAATTTGAAAGGATAAATATATTCAGCATGGAAGCATTGGGATTAAATGAAATTAGAGAACGGTATCTGTCTTTTTTTGAAAGCAAAGGGCATTTGAGACTGAAAAGCTTCTCGCTTGTTCCGCACAACGACAAAAGTCTGCTGCTGATCAATTCAGGTATGGCACCGATGAAGTCTTATTTCACCGGAGATGAAATTCCGCCTAGAAAGCGCGTCACGACGTGCCAGAAATGTATCCGGACACCGGATATCGACAACGTCGGCAAAACGGCTCGTCACGGCACTTTCTTTGAAATGATGGGCAATTTCTCTTTTGGCGATTATTTTAAACCAGAAGTCATTCCATGGGCTTGGGAATTCATCACCAAGAATTTAAAGATTGATCCGGAAAAAATCTATGTCACGATTTATCTGGATGATGAACAGGCGCACGATTTATGGCGCTCGGTCGGCGTGAAGGAAGATCACATCAAACGCCTCGGAAAGGAAGACAATTTCTGGGAACACGGCACAGGCCCATGCGGTCCGTGCTCGGAAATTTTCTACGACCGCGGTGAAAAATACGGCTGCGGCAAACCGACCTGCGGTCCGGGATGCGACTGCGACCGTTACGTCGAATTCTGGAATCTGGTCTTTACCCAGTTTGACCGTGATGAAAACGGCGACTACCAGCCATTGGATCATCCGAATATCGATACGGGGATGGGCCTTGAAAGAATGGCGACCATCATGCAGGGTGTCGACAATATTTTTGAAGTCGATACGATCCGCCATATTTTAGACTACATCTGCAATCTTTGCGGCGAACACTACGGAGATGACGAACAGAAGGATGTCTCAATCCGCGTTATCACTGACCATATCCGTTCGGTCACCTTCATGATTGGCGATGGGATCATGCCGAGCAACGAAGGACGCGGGTACGTGCTGAGAAGAATTTTAAGACGTGCTGCGCGTCACGGCCGCCTGTTAGGCATCGACGGCGCCTTCTTATACGATGTGGCGAAAGAAGTCATCGCGGTTTCTGGCGATGCTTATCCAGAATTAAGAGAAAAGCAGGAAACCATTCAAAAGGTCATTAAAATCGAAGAAGAACGCTTCGACGCGACCATCGATCAGGGCCTCAATCAGCTCAACGCCATGATGCGGGAAATGAAGGAAAAGGATCCGGACAATCATATTTTCTCCGGGGAAGAAGCCTTTAAATTGTACGATACATTTGGATTCCCGTTTGACCTCACAAAAGAAATCGTGGAAGAACAGGGCTACACGATCCCGAAAGAAGAATTTGACGACGCGATGAATGCGCAGAGAGAAAGAGCGAGAACAGCCAGAGCGCAGAATGATACCGCGGTCTGGGCAGACGACCCGTTCAATCCTTTGGGACCGGATGCGGTCGACACGTTTGTCGGTTATCAGAAATTAAAGAGCGACGCTGAAATCATCGGTTTAATCGTCAATGACGAATTGGTTCAGGAAGCGCATCAAGGCGATGACGTACTGGTGCTGTTGGATCAGACCCCATTCTACGCACAGAGCGGTGGGCAGGTCGGCGATACTGGCCGGCTCGAAAGCGAAGACGGCAGCAGCCTGATTGAAGTCAACGACTGTCGATACGGGAGTCTGAAACGCCATATCCATTACGGAAAAGTGGTCGAAGGCGACTTCCACGTTGGTCAGACGATTTATGCACACGTCGACGAAATGAAGCGTTACGCAACAGCTAGAAACCACACATCGACACATATGCTGCAAAAAGCATTAAAAATGGTATTGGGAGATCATGTTGAACAGGCCGGGTCTTTCGTATCGCCGACGCGTCTCCGCTTCGACTTTAACCATTTCCAGCCGATGACCGCGGAAGAAATCAAGCAGGTTGAAGAAATTGTCAACCAAGCCATTCTCAAAGCGATGCCGGTGGAAACATTTGAAACGGAAATTGACAAAGCGAAGGAAATGGGCGCGATGGCCTTATTTGGAGAAAAGTACGGCCACATTGTCCGAGTTGTCAAGGTTGGCGATTATTCAATTGAACTTTGCGGCGGGACCCATTTACAGAATTCCGCACAGGCCGGTATGTTCAAGATCATCAGTGAAAATGGGGTCGCTGCTGGCATCCGCAGAATTGAAGCGACAACCGGGATGAATACCTATCGCTGGGCAGAAAAGGTCGAAAGTGTCAATGCAAAGGCCTCTGCTATGGTCAAGGCTGCCCCAGATCAGTTGATTGATCGGATTCAGGAAATGGAAGATCAGCTTAAGGAAAAGGATCGCGAAATTGCATCCCTCAAGCATCAGCAGGCAGATTCAGAAGCTGGCGAATTATTAAATAAGATCCAGACCATTCAAGGTGTAAAGGTGCTGATTGCCGAAGTTAAAGCAGAAGACGTCAACGAAATGCGCGATTTATCAGATATGATGAAGGACCGCATGGAAAGCGGGATCGTGGTATTTGGCAAAGCCGACACCGACAAAGCCAATTTGATCGCGACGGCAACCAAGGACATCGTGAAAAAAGGCTTCCACGCTGGTCAGCTGATCAAACAAATTGCCAAAACTGTCGGCGGCGGCGGTGGCGGACGCCCAGACATGGCACAGGCTGGAGGGAAGAAACCCGCTGCTTTAGATCAGGCTTTGGCTCAGGCAGAAAACATCATCGCGGAACAATTATCCGAATAATAAAATAATTTAGACTTGTTTTAATTTCAAACTTGCGTTAAAATAGACCAAGATTAAACGGGAGGAGAAAGGCATAATGGGCGTTAATAATCAAAATGATGTCGAACAAGGTACCATCATGTTCGATGCTGACAAGCAGAGAGGACAAGCGATCGATATGATTATGCGGTCTGTTCGGGATGCTTTGATCGAAAAAGGATATAACCCAGTTAATCAGATTGTTGGCTACGTTATGTCCGGAGATCCGACTTATATTACGAGCTATAACGATGCAAGAACGTTGATCCAGCGGATCGAACGGGATGAGTTATTAGACGAATTGGTAAAGCGTTATTTGGATAAGTTACCAGAATAACATTTAAATATTGATTTAAAGTCCCAGCAGAAATACTGGGATTTTTTTTTAGAAACAAAATGGAAAGAATACTAGGATTAGATATCGGAGACAAATACATCGGCATTGCCGTTTCTGACGGATTGGGCATTACGGCGCAGGGATACCGCACCTACAAACGGGGAACGCGCCAGGACGATCTGACTTTTTTTAATGATGTGATTGTACAATTTAACGTGCATACGATCGTTGCCGGTCTGCCGAAAGACATGAACGGCACGGAACAGACGCAGGCGAGAAAGACACAAAATTATTGTAATTTTTTAGCAAAGCGGTTAAACTGTTCTGTAGTTTACATCGACGAGAGATTGACCACAAAGGCGTCTGAAAATGTGCTGATTGAAGGCGGTGTCCATCGCAAGGACAGAAAAAAGTATATTGACACCTTGTCGGCTCAGCTGATCCTTCAGATGTATTTAGATCAAGTTCATGACAAGGCATAAGTGGCTTTGAAATGGCAAAACCGCAAAATTTAGAATTTGTCCGTCTTGTAGAAAAAGACGACGGCACTTACATGATTTTTATCGATGAAAATCATCAGGAACACGTGGTGAAAATGACTGATTACGACGATTACGGCGAAAGGCATTTCATTTTGGAACCGGATGATTGAAATAAAATATTTTAAACTAAAGGAAGTGAAAAGATGGAAAACCAAGATAATCACACCATTATCTTAAAAAATGAAGATGGTGAAGAACACGAATTTGAATTGGTCTGTACGCTGAGCGTTGAAGAAAATGAATACGCCATTTTGGCGGATTTGGATTCAGAAGATGCTGTAGCGATGCGAATTGAAGGCGAAGGTGAAACCGCAGCCTTAATTCCTGTAGAAGACGATGAAGAATTTGAAGAAGTTGCGGCGGCTTACGATGCGATTTCACCGGAAGAATTGGGATATTCTGAATAACGCCAAGATCGTAAGTTGGAAATATCAAAATATCCAGTCGTAAGCGGGAAATTTATCAGTAGACGCAATCGCTTTGTCGCAGAAATTCTCTTGACTTCGACCAATGAAAGGGTTGAGGCCCATGTTCCCAATACTGGGAGAATGAAGGAATTATTGACAAAAGATGCGGAGGTTGGATTGGCTTATTGTCCGTCCCCGACGCGTAAAACAGACTATACCTTGATTACCGTTCGTTATCATCAGATCTGGGTATGTATCGATGCCGTTGCGGCAAATCGATTGGTCTACCACTATTTGTCACAGCAAAAGGGAATAAGAAAGCTTCAGCGCGAGGTGACCTATCGAGACAGCCGGTTTGATTTAGCCAGAGAAGACGAAAACGGCTACGGCTACGTCGAAGTGAAAAGCGTCAACCTCGTGATAGAAACTTCCGATCATCGCAATCGATGTGCTTGTTTTCCCGATGCGCCGACAAAAAGAGGAACGAAACACATAATAGAATTAACTTCAGGATTGAAAGAGCATCAAAACAATGCCCTTTATTTTGTTGTACAAAGAAATGATGCGGATTGTTTCGTTCCCAATCAATTGACGGATCCAGAATTTACACAGGCGTTTCAAAATGCGAGACAAAATGGACTGGATGTACACGTCCTGCTGTGCGATGTGACGATCAACCAGATGAACGTCATCAAAGAAATTCCCGTATATGCGTTAGATGACAATGGCAATATAACGAAAGGAAACCACGATTGAACGAACAGAAACAGAACAATAATGGGAAAAAGAGCAGCTCGAAACGTCATAGCTGGTTCAGAAAAAAGAAAAAGAAAAACAACAACAATAATGGAAAAAGGCACGATAAATTAAAGGTTATACCGATCGGCGGCTTAGGCGAAATCGGGAAAAATATGACCGCCTTTGAGTACAACAATCAAATTGTGATTGTAGACTGCGGGATGATGTTCCCAGAAGACGGCATGTATGGGATTGACTCAGTACTGCCTGATTTTTCTTATTTAGTCGAAAACGCTTCAAAAGTTAAGGGCTTGGTCATCACACACGGTCATGAAGACCATATTGGCGCCATTCCTTATCTGCTGAAGAAAATCAATGTCCCGATTTACGCGACAAAATTTACGATGGGACTGATCGACCATAAGCTCGAGGAACATCGATTGATCAGTCAGGCTAAACGTCATGTGATTGCGGCGGGCAATGAAGTGACGATTGGCGATTTCCGAATTGAATTTATTCACGTCAATCACAGTATTGCAGACGCTGTGGCCCTCTGTATCAAAACGCCTGCGGCCACTGTTTTCCATACCGGCGATTTTAAAATCGACTTTAACCCGGTAGATGGCGATATCATCGACTTGCAGCGCATTGCCGCTTTGGGCAACCGCGGGGTCGACCTGCTGCTGTGTGATTCGACGAATGTCGAAGAAAATGGCTACGCTGGCAGTGAAACCGAAATTGGCAAGACCTTTTACGATTTATTCAGAGGCAATAAGAAGCGGATCATCGTGACGACTTTTGCGTCAAACGTGCACCGTGTCCAGCAGATTATCAATACGGCAGCGGTCTACAATCGAAAAGTAATTATTAACGGGCGCAGTATGGAGACGATGGTCTCGGTGGCCAGCGATTTGGGATATTTAGACATTCCGAAAAATTTGGTCATCGATATCCACGATATGAAAAAATACAAGCCGTCTCAACTGGTCGTGATTACGACAGGGTCTCAGGGTGAACCGATGGCGGCGCTCGGCCGAATGGCGAACGGCAATCACAAATATCTCCAAATCGGCAAGGACGATACCATCATCATTTCCGCATCTCCTGTCCCGGGCAATGAAAAGATGGTCGCTGAAATCATCAACAAATTAGTTGATTTAGGCGCTGAAGTCATTTACAATAAATTTGCTAACATTCACGTGTCAGGCCACGCGAAGCGAGAAGAGCTTAAAATTATTCACACACTGGTGAAGCCAACCTTCTTTATGCCGGTGCACGGTGAAGCGCGTATGCTCAAACTGCACGCGGATTTGGCAGAGTCTCTGGGAATGGACGCGAAAAACATCCGGATCCAGCAGAACGGGGATGTCATGCAGCTCAGCCATAAAGAATTTAAGAAAATCGATGAAATCTCGGCTGAACCTGTTTTAGTAGACGGCCTGGGTGTTGGCGATATTGGCAACATTGTCTTAAATGACCGCAAACGCCTGTCAGAAGATGGCTTGTTTATTGTGGCCATCACGATGAAAAATGGCAAGGCCGTTTCCGGGCCGGACATTATTTCAAGAGGCTTTGTCTATATGCGCGAATCAGAGGATCTGATTAACGGTGCGAAGGCGACTGTCCAGAAGGCACTGAAAAACTGCGAAAATAAAAAAGTAACGGATTGGAAAACCATCAAGAGCGACATTCAGGATGCACTCTTCAAATATCTGTACAAAGAAACACAAAGAAAACCAATGATCCTCCCGATTTTAATGGAAGCCTAAATGAAACTGGCCATGTTATTGGTTATATGATGGAGAATAATACGAAATATGAATATTTACGATGAGATCGATGAATTCACAAAAAAGCTTGAGAATTCACCCGAATGCATGCGATTCAAGGCGGCTCAACAGAAAATTGACGCTGTGCCGGAAATGAAAGAAAAGGTGGAAGCCTATTTGCGTGAACAGGCGATGACGCAGGCGCGTCAGGCGATGGGGATGCCATTGTCCCAGGAAGAAATTGAAAAATTTAATCAAAAAACGAGGGAATTGCTGACCATTCCAGAAGTTGCTGAATTTTTCCAAGCGCAAATGGCGATTATGCCGGTATTAAAAACACTGGCGGAACGCATTGCAGGCGCGGTCGGCTTTGATTCGAGTGCTTTTAACGGTGTGTTAGGTAATATCACAGGAGCGTAACCATGGCGAAGAAAGATCAATCTTCTCTATTTGATGAGCATACAACTAACGAGAATGAGACGAAAAATCTTTTCGCCGATTCTGAAAAAATCAAAGAACAAATGAAGCGTTCCCGTCGAAAGGTTTTCATTACGATTATTGTGATCGCGCTTTGTGCGGTGGGGCTTTGCGCCGGGTGGCGGATTTATTACAACAGCCAGCTTGAACCGGTCAGCAGCAGCAAGAAAAAAATTATTGTCGAAATTCCTGAAGGCTCCAATATCGATGATATTGCAAAAATTTTGTACGACAGTGGTCTGATTAAAAACCGTATGGTCTTTCAGAGCTACGCGGGCAGACACAGCCGGGGCATTAAGCAGATTAAGGCGGCGAACTATCGTTTTACGCCATCAATGTCATCAGTTGACATTTTTAACGCGATGTTAAACGGCAAGGATTACGATGGTGCGGTGGCGATCACCATTCCAGAAGGCAAGAACATCAAGGAAATCGGTGCGATTCTGGAATCGCGTCATATCTGTTCCTCAGCGGATTTCATCAACGAGACGAAAAAGGTATCGGAGTATAAAAAAAATTATTCGATTTTAAGCTCCTATCCGGATAACGCAGAAGGGCGTACCCCGATGGAAGGCTATCTGTTTGCGGACACCTATCAATTTACTTCAAACAGCAGTGCGGCTACGGTGGTGTCAAAGATGCTTGCTAATACCCAGAGCAAATTTTCAGACGCGATGCTGAAGAAAATATCGGACAATCATCAAACGGTCGATCAAATTTTGACAATGGCCTCATTAATTGAGATGGAGTCAAAATTAGACAGTGACAAACCGAAAATTGCATCTGTGTTTTATAATCGTTTGGCGAAAAACATGAAACTGCAGTCCGATGCGACTGTGAATTACGCATTGGGCGAAAAGAAAACCAATATCACCAATAGCGATTTGAAGGTCGATTCTCCGTACAATACTTACGCCAATACGGGCATGCCAATTGGGCCGATCTGTTCACCGAGCTTAAAGTCCATTAAGGCCGCGATTAGTCCGGCTAAAACAGATTATTTGTATTTTGTTTCCGACTCATCTGGAAAGACCTATTACGCAAATAACCTGCAGGATCATCAGGCGAACGTCGATAAATATTTAAATAATTAAATAATTAAAAGCACGCAGCCGCGTGCTTTTTTTGAGGAAGGAAAATGAATCAAACCAAAACGCCGGAATTATTAGCGCCGGCAGGAAATTTTGAAAAGTTAAAATATGCGCTCGCATACGGCGCAGATGCTGTTTACTGCGCAGGGAAGAAATTTGGACTGCGCGCCAGGGCAGACAACTTTGACGAAGAGACTCTTAAAGAAGCTGTCGCGTATACCCACAAAAGAGATAAAAAGATTTTTGTAACGCTCAATATGATCCCACACGATGAAGATTTTGAGGGATTGAGCGACTACATTCGGTTTTTAGATCAGATTCACGTCGATGAGGTGCTCGTTGCGGATCCTGGGGTATTTACGCTCGTCCGCGAGAATGCGCCGAATATGAAAATATCAGTCAGCACGCAGGCGAATAACGTCAATAGCCGGACTGTGAAATTCTGGCACGATTTAGGCGCGTCGCGAATCGTGCTTGCGCGGGAGTTGTCGGGAAAGGAAATTCAAAATATTTGCCAAAACAGACCTGATCAGATGGAAATCGAAACCTTTGTCCATGGCGCGATGTGCATTTCTTACAGCGGGCGCTGTCTACTGTCTCATTATTTGACAGGGAGAGATGGCAATAGGGGAGACTGTGCGCAGCCCTGCAGGTGGCAATATCGATTAGAGGAATCGAAGCGTCCAGGTGAATTTTTCCCAATTGAAGAAGATAAGATTGGGACGTTTATTATGAACTCAAAAGATCTCTGCCTTGCAGAAAGGATTCCGGAATTGATCAAATTTGGCGTCAACAGTTTTAAAATTGAAGGCCGTATGAAAAGCGCTTTTTACGTCGCGACGGTGGTGTCGATTTATCGCCGAATCATCGATGCTGCGCTGGCTGATCCTGATTTCACAGTGCCGCACGCTTGGGTTGAGGAACTGACCAAGGTCAGCCACCGCCATTACACCACTGCCTTTTTCGACCACAAGCCGACAGCCGATGCTGAAAATTTCGGCAGCAGCAGTTACACGCGCAATTACGATTTTTCGGGTGTTGTATTGGAAGATTTTTCGGGAAATGGCAGAATGCTGGTTGAACAGCGCGGCAAGATCTCAGTGGGCGATCACATCGAAGTGATTCAACCGGGACAAAGCGGGCAGAATGAATTATTTCTTTCCTGTCAAGTGAAGCATTTATTTGATGAGAAGGGCAATGCAATTGCGTCGACCCCTCACGCGAAGATGCATTATCAACTGGAATTCGATAAGCCGGTTAAAAAAATGTCAATTTTGAGGAAACGGCTGATTTAGCACAGGATGAATCAAAGTTTTTTCCTTGATTGAGAAAAACGCGTATGTTATACTTTAAAAATTGAATAAGAGTAATAAATAGTGGTTTGGAGGATAAAATGACTGCAAAGATTCTTGAAAATGAAAAAAATGTCGTTAAACTGGAAATGAGTATCCCACAGGATAAATTCCAGAAGGCGATGGATCAATCGTACAAAAAAAATAAAAAGTATTTCACCATTCAGGGCTTCCGCAAGGGAAAAGCACCGAGAAAAGTGATCGAAGCGCACTACGGCAAAGAAGTTTTCTTAGAAGATGCCATTGAATTCGCATTCCCAGAAACTTATCAGGATGCGATCAAGGAAGTCGAAATTGACCCGGTAACTCGTCCGTCTCTCGAAAAGGTTGAAGATGTAGGGGACAATGGCGCGACCTTTATTGTTAAAGTTGCCGTAAAACCGGAAGTTAAACTCGGCGATTATAAAGGCGCTGAAATTCCAGTCTTAGAACAGCCTGTTGACGATGCAGATGTTGAAGCACGTTTGAAACAGATGCAGAATCAGAACTCTAGACTGGTTACAGATGATCAGGCAGAAGCGAAAAGCGGCGACACTGTCGTGATTGACTACGAAGGTTCTGTTGACGGCGTTCCGTTTGATGGCGGAAAAGACGAAGGCTACAGCCTGGAACTGGGCAGCAATACCTTTATCCCAGGATTCGAAGATCAATTAGTTGGCGTTAAGGCGGGCGAAGACAAAGACGTCAACGTGACGTTCCCAGAAGATTATCACGCAGAAGATCTCAAGGGCAAAGACGCTGTCTTCAAGGTACATGTCGTTGAAGTTCAGAGAAAGGAACTTCCAGAACTTGACGATGAATTCGCAAAGGATGTCAGTGAATTTGACACTTTAGATGAATTGAAGAACGATCTGAAGGATAAGATTGCGAACGAAAAGAAAGAAGCAAGACTCAACACGGCAAGACAAGCTGCGCTGGATTACGCGGTTCAGAATGCAGAAATGGATATTCCAGAAATGATGATCGATGAAGAAGTCGACCGTGATTATGAAAATCTCCAGCGCCAGATGTCAGGTCAGGGCCTCACGATGGAAAATTATTTCAAATTTACAGGCCAGAGCAAAGAAGTCTTCAGACAGTCCATGGCACCGGATGCAGAAAGAAACATCAAAGCAGATTTAGTACTTGAAGCAATCGGCAAGGCTGAAGCAATCGAACCTTCTGAAGAAGAAATCGATGACGAAATCAAAGAATACGCACATGCGTTTAACCAGGAATTCGAAAAGTATAAGGAATCATTAGATGATCAGATGATGGAATACATCACGGATACCCTTAAACGCCGCAAAGCTTTAGATTTATTAGTCGACTCAGCCAATCAGGTTGAAGATTTTGAAGCGAAACAAGAAGCGAAAGCAAAAGAATCAGAAGAAAAAGCAGACACAGAAGCAGAAAAGGAAGACTAAAATGAATCTAGTTCCGATGGTTGTCGAGCAGACGGGATTGGGCGAACGCTCCTTCGACATTTATTCTCGTCTGCTGAAAGAACGTATCGTTTTTTTAGATGGTGAAATCACAGACGAATCAGCGGGATTATTGGTAGCACAGTTAATTTTTCTCGAAGGCGAAGACCCGGACCAAGATATCTATATGTATATCAACAGTCCGGGAGGATCCGTTTCCGCGGGCTTTGCAATTATGGACACAATGAATTTCATTAAATGCGATGTCTGTACGCTCTGCTACGGAATGGCCGCGTCAATGGGGGCATTCTTACTTGCAGCAGGCGCAAAAGGAAAACGTCAGGCGCTTCCGAATTCCGAAATTATGATTCATCAGCCATTGGGAGGAGCTCAAGGACAGAGCTCTGACGTTGAAATTCACGCGAAGCACTTGATGCAGACAAAAGAAAAATTAAATCGCATATTGAGTGAAAATACGGGTCAGCCGTTGAAAACAATTAAAAAAGACACAGACCGGGATCATTTCATGACAGCTGAAGAAGCGAAAGCGTACGGTTTAATCGATCAAGTGATTACTTCCCGTGAATAATTTTATGACTTATTACCCACAGAGGGAGAGAACGAATGTCAGAATTTGATTATACAGATGGAATCAATCAAGTGAGATGCTCATTTTGTGGTAAAACACAGTCACAGGTAAAAAGAATGGTTGCCGGTCCAGGCGTCTACATTTGTGACGAATGTGTATCACTTTGCCAGGAAATTATTGACAGCGAAGAAGAAGAGAAAACAGTAACCTACTCGGAAATACCGAAACCTCAGGAAATCAAACAGTATCTTGATGATTATGTCATTGGTCAGGATGAAGCGAAGAAACAGCTGGCCGTTGCTGTCTATAATCATTATAAGCGGATCAATTCACTCAATGATGATGACGATGGTGTTGAAATCCAGAAAAGCAACATTCTTTTAGTGGGTCCGACCGGTTCTGGCAAAACGTTGCTTGCACAAACCTTGGCGAAGATGCTGAACGTGCCTTTCGCAATTGCGGACGCGACCACATTGACTGAAGCGGGATATGTGGGCGAAGATGTTGAAAATATTTTGTTGAAGCTGCTCCAGGCGGCGGACATGAATGTTGAAAAGGCCGAAAAGGGCATTATCTACATCGACGAAATTGATAAAATTTCGCGTAAGAATGAAAACCCTTCGATCACGCGGGATGTCAGCGGTGAAGGTGTTCAGCAGGCGCTGCTGAAAATCCTGGAAGGCACAGTTGCAAACGTGCCGCCGCAAGGCGGCCGTAAACATCCGCAGCAGGAATTCATCCAAATTGATACCAAGAATATTCTATTCATTTGTGGTGGCGCATTCGATGGCATCGAAAAAATCATTGCAAAGAGAATGGAAAAGGGGTCCATCGGCTTTGGCGCGATCATTCAAAGCAGCTCTGAAATCGAATCAGACAAATTGATGAAACAGATCATGCCACATGATTTACTGCGGTTTGGCTTGATCCCTGAATTTATCGGCCGAGTGCCGGTCATCGCGACACTTGATCATTTGGATAAAAAGGCATTGATCAATATTTTAACAGAGCCGAAGGATGCATTGGTCAAACAGTATCAAAAATTATTTAGGCTTGAAGATGTCGATCTCCAGTTTGAAAAGGGTGCAATTGAAGAAATTGCGGTTCAATCGCTGGAAAACAAGACAGGCGCGCGGGGACTGCGCGGCATTATCGAAACGCTGATGCGTGACTTGATGTATGCGCTTCCTTCAGACCCAGACGTGACGAAGGTAGTCATTACCAAACAGATGGTTTTGGGAAAGGGCAAGCCTAAAATCTATCGGAACGCTCAAAAGAAAAAAGCTGACAATGAAAAAGAAAGCGCTTCATAAATAATCCATAGAAATTCAAGGCAATCTTTGTGAAGATTGCCTTTTTTAACATAGAATTAAAGGAGATTGTGTATGGAAAATGAGAATAAGGAAATGCATATTGATCAAGAGAACCAAAATGATCCATTGAACAATAGCCAGGCAGAGACTTCAAAAGATCTGCCGCTTATTCCTGTTAAGTCTATGAATTTGTTTCCGGGAATGATTCTGCATTTCGATTTAAACGGAAGCAAATCCCTCAAAGCACTCGAATACTGCATGCAGGCAGACCAGCTGGCTTTTTTATCTGAGCAAAAGGACATCGGTGTGAACGCGCCCTACCGATATGACATTTATTCAGTAGGGTGCATCGCGAAGGTGAAGCAGGTATTAAAGTTGCCTAACGACTACGCCCGTGTGCTGGTTGAGGTATTGCAGCGGGGTGTGATCGACTATTGGATACAGGACGATCCCTTTTTTATGGTTTCAGTTCAGCCTAAAGAATCCACTTTCTCCAACGATTCTGAAAGCCAAACGCTTTTAAAACTTGTTGAAGAAACCTTTGTGAGTTATATGCATCAGACAAAAAATGCCTCTGAAAATGTGCAGAATACCTTAGAATTACTGGATGAACCGGATCATCTAATCGATTTAATTTGCGCGAATATTCCGTTATCTCATGAAAAGGCTCAGGAAATTCTTCAGGAATTTGATGGGGATCATCGTTTAATGCTGGTCTATCAGGAAATGGTGAGGGAACTCTCCACTTACAAGATCAAGCAGAGTATTAGCGAAAAGGTCCGTTCTGAGATCGAAAAAAATCAGCGTGAATACGTTTTGCGGGAACAAATCAAGGTCCTGCAAAACGAATTAAATCACGCGACAGGTGAAGAAAGCGTCATTGAGGCATATCAAAAAAAGATTGATGCGAAAAATTTAAGTCCTACAGTTAAAAATAAGGCGGAAAACGAGCTGAAACGGTTATCTAAGACACAGCCGGGCATGCCGGAGGCCGGTGTCATTCAGGATTATCTGGATTGGATCCTGTCACTGCCGTGGGGTGAATCCACGGAAGAGATCATCGACGTCAATCAGGCGCGAAAAATTCTTAACCGGGATCATTACGCGCTGGACAACGTGAAAGAGCGGATTTTAGAGTATATTTCTGTGCTTCAGCTGACGCAGTCGTTAAAAGCACCGATTCTCTGTCTTGTTGGGCCTCCGGGCGTTGGCAAAACGTCGATCGCTAAATCCATTGCCGAAGCGCTCAATCGAAAATACGTTCGGATGTCTCTGGGCGGCCTAAGCGATGAAGCGGAAATCAGGGGGCATCGCCGGACCTACATCGGGGCAATACCTGGCCGCATCATTTACCATATCCGCCAAGCTGGCAGCAGTAATCCGCTGTTTTTGCTTGATGAGGTCGATAAGATCAGTCAAAATTTCCGAGGCGATCCGGCCTCCGCATTGCTTGAAGTGTTAGATCCAGAGCAGAACAGCACGTTTACCGACAATTATCTGGAGCTTCCCTTTGATTTGTCCCACGTCTTGTTCATTGCGACGGCCAACAGCCTGTCGACGATCCCGAGGCCGCTGCTGGATCGCATGGAAATCATCGAGGTGAATGGCTACATCGAGGATGAAAAAGAGGTGATTGCGAAAAAATACCTCATTCCGAAGCAAATCAAAGAAAATGGCCTTACCAAGAAACAAATCACTTTCAGCGAAGGCGCTATTCGGAACACGATCGAGTATTACACGAGAGAATCCGGTGTACGTGAGCTGGAACGGGAAATTGCGAAGGCCTGCCGGATCGCGGCGAAAAATGTCGTCAGCGGCGCCAAAGCAAAAAATCAGATCAATGTCAGAAACCTTGAAAAATACTTGGGTAAACAGAAATTTACTTTTGAAAAGGTTCAAAGCGGCAGCGTTGTTGGTCTGGTCAACGGGCTGGCCTGGACTGCTGTCGGCGGCGTAACACTCGAAATCGAAGCGCTCGCGGTCAACGGCACCGGCAAAACCTTCATCACAGGTAAATTGGGCGATGTTATGCAGGAATCCATTAAGGCAGCCATTGGCTATATCCGCTCCGTATCCAATCAATTGCACATCGACCCGGATTTCATCTCGAACAAGGACATTCACATTCACGTGCCGGAGGGAGCCGTTCCCAAGGATGGGCCATCAGCTGGGATCACGATGGCAACAGCGCTTATTTCGGCGTTAACTGGCCGTCCGGTGCCTCAGGATATTGCGATGACTGGTGAAATCACCTTATTGGGACGCGTACTGCCGATTGGCGGGCTGCGGGAAAAATTAACGGCGGCCAGCCGCGCATCCATTACCCGCGTGTTGATCCCTAAGGAAAATCAAAAGGATTTAGACGACATTCCAGAAAGCGTGCTCGGAAAGTTGGAAATTCATCCGGTTGAAAAAATGAGTGAAGTCATTCAATTTGTATTTGGTGAATTTGATGAAAGTAAATAAAGCAGAAATTGTGATCAGCGCGGTTTCGGAAAAACAATACCCAAATGATGCGCTGCCGGAAATTGTTTTGCTTGGCCGTTCGAATGTGGGCAAGTCTTCGCTGATCAATACGTTAATTAACCGCCAGCATCTGGCAAGAACCAGTTCAAAGCCAGGTAAAACACAGACCATGAATTTTTATCAAATTAATGACCTTTTCCGGTTCGTCGATATGCCCGGATACGGTTACGCCAAGGTGTCGCGAAAGGAAAAGCAGAAGTGGGGTGAGATGATTGAAAATTATCTGCTCAACCGCGAAAATCTCAAGAATGTCTTTTTGTTGATCGACAGCCGCCATGAACCCACAGAAGACGATGCGCTCATGTACAATTGGCTGAAATATTATCATCTGCCGACGCACATCATTTTGACAAAATTTGATAAATTATCTGCGTCTAAAAAGAAAAAATCTGTACGGCAGCTGCTGGCTTCATTGAACGTTGAAGCGGACACAGTTATTCCTTTTTCGGCTGTTTCAAAAGAAGGGGTTGAAACCTGCTGGCAGATTATTCAAAGCAAAATAGCTGATGATTCAAAACAATGAGCCCCTGACGGAAGACGCAATTCGAAGGCTTGCAGAAAAAATCGATATTCCAATCCTTGGGATCATCGACGCTGAGCCTATTACGGAGATGCTGCCTTATGAAAAACAAAGGCGTCAGGAGAACAACGGGATGATTCCCTTTGTGCGCACAAAGCCTGAACGCCGGATCGATTTTAAATCGGTTATGCCGGAAGTCAAATCGGTCATTGTGATTGGCATTCCTTATCCGCTGTTTCCCCAAAAAATCGAGGATTTCACCACTTACGGATACTTTTCATCGGTTACCTGCGGGAAAGATTACCATAAGGTCGTCATGGAAAAGATGGACGCATTGTGTGCGCGGATCCAATCTGAGTTGTCGGCAGAGATTCAAGTTAAAAAATTTGTCGACAACAGCCGTTTGATGGACAAGGCGTCCGCCTGGAAGGCGGGATTGGGATTTTTTGGGAAAAACAATTTATTGATCCACCCCCAATTTGGTTCGGCGTGGAATATTGGCCAAATTCTGATTGATAAGGCCATCGTTCACGAAGCAATCACGCCTATGGCAAACCAATGCGGGAAATGCCAAAGATGTATCGAAGCCTGCCCGGGTCATGCTTTGGGTAATCGGGGATACCAGTTGTTTTACGAACGATGCATCTCTTATCTGACACAGAAAAAGAAGTTAACAGAAACGGAAGAAAAAAGAATACGTTATTTCCTTTACGGCTGTGACATCTGCCAATGGGTGTGCCCTTTTAATAATCGGGAAGGGAAAAAACCAGAGTTAGACAGCGCAGTCAAGCTTGATGAGATTCTTAACTTATCGGAGAGCGAAATCAAAAGCAAATTTGCCGATCGCGCGCTCTCATGGCTCCCGCCGTCTGTCCTTGTTCGTAATGCGGGAATATTAAAAAACCGTTCTAAGACATCATTTAAATGATATAATAACAAACAACATTAACGCTAAGGAGAAGATATTAATGGTTAGAGTTCGTT
This sequence comes from uncultured Pseudoramibacter sp., assembly GCF_903789625.1. Classification (NCBI taxonomy): domain Bacteria; kingdom Bacillati; phylum Bacillota; class Clostridia; order Eubacteriales; family Eubacteriaceae; genus Pseudoramibacter; species uncultured Pseudoramibacter sp. The sequence goes on from NZ_CAIFFF010000003.1 coordinate 92,628, forward strand.
TTGCACCGAGCCCGACAGGCAATGTCCATGTCGGAAGTTTGCGGACTGCATTATATAATTATTTATTTGCAAAACAAAATGACGGTACATTTGTACTACGGCTGGAAGATACAGACCGAACACGTTATCAGGAAGGTTCGGTTGAAAATCTTTTAAATGCACTTTACACAACGGGTGTTGTGCCTGATGAAGGCCTGCAGCTGGTTGACGGCAAGCCGATTGAAAACGGCGAATACGGTCCGTACATTCAATCGGAAAGACTGGATATTTATAAAAAATACATTCAGCAGCTGATTGACGAAGGAAAGGCTTATTACTGTTTCTGCAGCAAAGAGCGCTTGACCCAATTACGGGAAGAACAGAAGAAAGCCGGTGAAACCCCGCGCTACGACGGCCACTGCCGAAATTTATCTCCTGAAGAAGTCCAGAAGAGAATCGCCAACGGGGATCCTTATGTGATTCGATTAAAGCTTCCGGAAAATACCGACATTACCTTTGACGATGTCGTGCGAGGCAAAATCACGATTAACACGAAGGAAATGGACGACCAGGTCTTAATCAAAGAAGATGGATTCCCGACATATCATTTTGCGGTAGTCATCGATGATCACCTGATGAAAATCACCCACGTGATCAGAGGAGAAGAATGGCTCCCGTCTACACCGAAGCACGTGTACCTCTATCAGTGTTTCGGCTGGCAGCCGCCGACCTTTGTTCATTTGTCTAACATTCTCAATGAAGATCATAAGAAATTAAGTAAGCGTCAGGGAGATGTCGCGGTTGGTGACTTCTTAGCAAAAGGCTACCTGCCTAAAGCGCTGGTTAATTTCCTCGCGCTGCTTGGCTGGAGTCCGGAAGACGATCAGGAAATTTTCTCGTTGGAAGAATTGGAAAAGGCCTTTGACATCCATCGGATCAGCAATTCCGGAGCCGTCTTTGATAGAGAAAAGCTCAATTGGATGAATGGCCAGTATATCAAAAAAGCATCTGTCGACACCATCGTTGATGGCATTCAGCCGTTTTTGGAAAAGGCCGGGATGATTCAGACGGATTCAGAATCAGACAAAACAGTATGGTTGGAAAAAGTAGCTGAGCTTTTAAGAGACCGCATCGATTACTTTGCACAGGCGCCTGAACAGCTCGCACAAATATTGGACGACGATTACCAGATTGATACCTCTGATGAAGCTCAGGACATTCTGAACGCTGAAACAGTGCCGATTCTATGCAGCGCCTTAGATGAAAAAATGACTGCGGCGGATCAATGGAACGCGGCATATATCCAGAAAGATATTATTAAGGCGATCCAAAAAGAACACAAACAAGAAAAAATAAAAGGGAAGGCGCTTTACATGCCGATTCGTCTGATTTTAACTGGAAGCATGCATGGCCCTGATCTTGCCTTAATCATGGATGTTTTAGGAAAAGACGTCTGCCTTAGCAGACTTCACCATTACACGGCACAATTGAAAGAGGAAAAATAAGTGAAAAAGAAAATCAACACGAAAAGCACGGTTGGATTTTTCGCTTTTGTTGCTATTCTTATATTTTGTATGGTTGTGCTTTTCCACGGTATTTCAGTTGGCGTGTACGATATCGGGAATATCAAGGAAAATATGCATTACGGTCTGGATTTGACAGGCGGCGTCAACGTGGTGCTTCAGGCAAAGCCGACTAAAGGGAAAAAGCTGACCGACTCGAAAATGGAAGGAACGGTTTCGGCACTGAAAAATCGTGTCGATTCTCTCGGCGTATCGGAAGCAACAGTGACACGTCAGGGGAAAAAACGGATCCGCGTTCAGATTCCTTCGATACAAAATCAACAGGAAGCACTTGACTTGATTGGCCGAACTGCTCAGCTTAAATTTGTCGGGCCGGATGGCAAGACTATCTTAACTGGCACCCACGTGACAGATTCAAAGGCTGTCACACAGAAAACGAGCAGCGGGGTCGAACAGCCTGTTGTCACATTAAAATTTGACAGCAAGGGAAAGAAAGCATTTGCCGAAGCGACACAAAAATATATCGGACAGCAGATTACCATTAAATTGGACGACGAAGTTATTTCTTCGCCAACGGTCAACCAGGCGATTACCGATGGCGAAGCCGTCATCGAAGGCAGCTCTGATATGGACGAAGCAGGGAATTTGGCTTCTCTGATTCGCGGCGGGGCACTGCCGGTTAAGCTAACTACAGTTCAGGCGTCGACAGTCGGTCCGACTTTGGGGGCCAATTCACTCGACCAGAGTATTTTTGCCGGTGTGATTGGGGTCGCAGCCGTTCTCGTTTTTATGCTCGTCTTTTACAGAGGACTGGGCATCATTGCAGATTTAGCATTACTGGTTTTTGTTATGCTCGATTTAGTAGTGATGTCTTTAATGAACGTCACATTGACACTGCCAGGGATCGCCGGCATGATTTTGACCATTGGGATGGCTGTTGACGCCAATGTCATCATCTTCGAACGAATCAAAGAAGAATCGAGAAACATGGGACAGTCACTTTCCAGTTCAGTGAATGCTGGTTTTAAAAACGCGATGCGTTCGATTGTCGACTCAAATGTGACCACCTTGATTGCTGGTTTCGTGCTCTTTTTCATGGGGACGGGCTCAGCTCAGGGGTTTGCTTTGACGCTGGTCGTCGGGATTATTCTGTCGATGTTTACGGCTGTTGTCGTGACTCGTCAGCTGATTAAATTGTTCTTAAACACCAATTTAATTCAGAATCCAAAATTCTACGGTATATAATGGAGGGCAGATTTGAACATTGAGAAAAAAATTCCGATTATTGAAAAGACTAAAATCTGGCTCTCTATTTCACTGATTATGATCGCGGTTGCAGTCGGTGCGATTCTGATTCGAGGATTGAATTACGGCATTGATTTTGTCGGCGGCACCATCGTGACGATTGATCTGCATCAGACCTTTAATACCAAGGACATCAGAACGATTACGAATGCCTATGATAAATCGGCTGATATCACTTATTCGGGCAAAAAAAAGCATGAGGTCGTGATCAGCACAAAAGAAAGTTTATCGAACAGCCAGCAGAAAAAATTATTTACGTCTTTTAAGAAAAAATACAATTTGAGTAACAAGGATTTGGTCTCAGTTGATAACATTACCGCCAGCGTGGGGGCAGAAACGACACGGAATACAATCATTGCATCGATTGTGGCGGTCGTCCTGATGCTGGTATACGTGACGATTCGATTTGAATTTTATTTTGGGTTGTCTGCGGTTTTGGCGTTGATTCACGACATCGTTATCGTCATTGGTGTATACGCACTGTTCCAAATTCAAGTCAATTCTCCATTTATTGCAGCGATTTTGACAATATTGGGTTACTCGATCAACGACACCATCGTTGTATTTGACCGCATCAGAGAAAATGAAGGCTTCATCGGTATGAGCAACGAACAGGAGTTAACCAATTTAGTTGATCTTAGCGTTACGCAGACCATGAGGCGAAGCATCAATACCGTTGCGACAACGTTGGTGGCAATCATCGCGTTGTATATATTCGCCGTCGATGCGATACGTGATTTTGCGCTGCCGTTGATCGTTGGGATCACCTGTGGATGTTACTCTTCAATTTTTGTCGCAAGTCCGCTGTGGGTCATTTTTCAGAAAAAATCATCTAAATCTAAATTTAACACTAAAATGCAGAAAAGATCACGGCGCGGACAAAAGAACCGTCGGAAGGTTGAAAAGATTGAAGTCTAATGATGAAATAAAGGTCGAACGTAATTGTTCGGCCTTTTGTTATCTGTAAAAAGGAGAAAGTCATTGCAAGAGATATGGTGTGAGCGAATTGATTCCAGCCAACCTGAATTAGCGGCTGTGATCGATGAAATTGCAGAGGAATGCAATATTCCAAGAGCTGTTGCAAAAATTGCTGCAGCACGGGGGTGCCGAAATGGCATGGAGGCCATGGCTTATTTAGAGCCCAACGTAGAGGATTTTCACAATCCATGGGATCTGCCAGATATGCAAAAGGCTGTTGAGCGGATCTTATCGGCCAAGGAAAACGGTGAAAAGGTCTGCGTTTACGGTGATTACGATGTCGATGGCACAACTGCCGTATCGATTTTGGTCGATTATTTTAAATCACTCGGTATGGATGTCATGCACAAAATTCCCAATCGTTTAATCGAAGGGTACGGCATGAACATTGAGGCCGTTCGCAAATTAATCGATTGCGGCGTGAAGCTGATCGTGACGGTCGATAACGGCATAGCAGCGAAGGACGAAATTGCCTACGCTGCAGAACATGGAGTTGATGTGATTGTCACAGACCATCACGAGTGTCAGGGAGAACTGCCGAAGGCAGTCGCTGTGATCGATGCGAAACGTCCCGATTCTCAGTATCTATTTTCTGAACTTTGCGGCGCAGGCCTTGCTTTTAAATGCGTGCAGGCGCTGGAGGAAGGGCAAGGCCAGACGCGCGATTTGAGCAATTATCTGGAATGTGCGGCGATAGCGACGGTCGCGGATATTGTGCCGCTTCAAGACGAAAACCGTCTGATTGTTAAAATGGGTATTGAGTCGATTAATACCGATTGTAAAAATGCTGGGATTCAGGCGCTGGCTCAGGTCTCAAATGTGCAGGAAGTGACGTCGGGTAATATTGGTTTTGTATTAGCACCTAAGATTAACGCGGCAGGCCGGCTGGGCGAAGCGGACTGCGTTGTGGATTTGTATACGAAAAAAGATGTTGCGCAGGTCAATCAAGTTGCAGAATTCTTAAAAGACGAAAACGAAAAACGTCAGGAAATTGAAGCTCAGATTTACAATGAAGCGGTGCAGGCCATTAAATCGCAAAAGAAATATCAAGAAGTTTTTATCTGCGCTGCTGGGAAAAACTGGCATTCGGGCGTGATTGGCATTGTCGCCAGTAAAATTCAGGAAATTTGGTACCACCCTGTTATTGTGATGGGAATCGATGAAGACGGGATTGCAAGAGGGAGCTGCCGCAGTGTTGAAGGCATTAATATTTTCGAAGCGCTGTCGGGCTGTTCCGAGCTGTTCGAAACCTATGGCGGTCACGAGATGGCAGCCGGGTTTTCAATTAAAGAGGAGAATATTCCTAAATTAGAATCATTTTTGAAAGAATGGGCCAAGAAAAATCATTCGAGAATAAATCTGATTAAAAAAATTTATTACGACGGCGATCTTTCAGAAAACGATATTGACTGGGAATTGATGGATTGCATTTCCATGTGTGAACCCTACGGCGTGAAAAATCCGAGCCCGCTTTTTCGGTTAAGCCATATTTATCCCGAGGAAGTTAAAACGATGGGACAGGATCAGGCGCATTTAAGCTTTAAAGATGGGGATTTTAGGTGCATTGCCTTTTCGCAGGGGAAACTGGCATCCGCTTTACTGAGAGACTATGACGAAGGCATCGATGTTTTGGCTGTTCCAAAAGTCAATCATTTTATGGGAAACGATCAAATTGAACTGATGGTAAAAAATATTTTAATTCCAGAATTATTTGATCATGAAAAATGCTGGCAATATTTGAAAATCCTCAAAAATGCGTCGGATGCTGTGATCAAGGAACTGCCGATTTGGCAGTACGATCAAAAAGATATTTTACCGAATCGGGAAGAAACAGTCTGGGTTTATAAAATGTTGAAAAAATATGCAGAAAACGGTGTGAAATTTGATGCCTTGATGGATCGGAATAAAACCTTGAACTGTTTTAAGCTGCTTGCGATATTGGAAATATTTAATGAAATCGATGTGGTTCACTCAAAATTGAAGAAGGGGATCATATATTCAAAGATTCCGAAAGAACAACAAAAAAAGGATATAAAAAAAGCAGAGTTAGTGATAAAATTAAAAAGAAATATTAACTAGAATGTGGGGATTACAATGGATTTAAAAAGTAAAATTGCAATTTATCCTGATTTTCCAAAACCAGGCATTAGTTTTAAGGACATTAACAGCTTAATTAAAGACGGGGAAGCCTTTCACGAAGTAACCGATCAGTTTTATGAAATCGCAAAGGCTTTGGATGTGAATGTCGTCTGCATTCCGGAAGCGCGAGGCTATATTTTCGGCTCAGCTTTGGCGTACAAATTAGGCGTTGGTTTGGTGCCGATCCGCAAACCGGGGAAACTGCCAGGCGAAGTTATGGCAAAGTCTTACAAACTGGAATACGGTGAAAACACTGTTGAAATTCAGAAAGATGCCATTAAGACAGGCGACCGTGTCTTAATTATCGACGACCTGCTTGCCACGGGCGGTACCATGAAAGCAGCAATCGATTTGGTTGAACTGCTTGGTGGGGAAGTCTGCGGCGCGCTGTTCATGATTGAATTGACAGATCTTAAGGGCAGAGAAGCGTTAAAAGACTACTACGTCCAGTCATTGATTCAATTCCCTATTTAATAGAACTTTATAGAACGTCAGAGCTACGGTAAGAGGAGGTGCGCATGGCAACAGAAGCAGTCAAAAAAAAGATAGACAATATCATTAAAATCGTTGAAAAGAATGACCCCGATGCCGATCCGGATATGATTATGCGCGCTTTTAACCTAGCGGATCAGGCACATGCGGGGCAAAAGCGGAAATCAGGTGAAGACTATATCATTCATCCTGTTGCAGTGGCTTATATTTTGGCCAAATACAGGATGGATACGGAAACCATTTGTGCCGCCCTGCTTCATGACGTGATCGAAGACACAGATACAACGCATGAAGAAATTGCCACGATGTTTAATCCTAAAATAGCGGACCTGGTTGAGGGCGTGACGAAAATTGGGAAAATCGATTACCAGTCGAAAGAAGAAAGCCAAGCGGAATATATCCGAAAAATGGTCATGGCCATGTCAAAGGATATCCGCGTCATTTTGATCAAGCTGGTCGACCGTCTGCACAATATGCGGACATTAGAGTACATGACCAAAGAAAAGCAGAAGGAAAAAGCGCGGGAGACCCTTGATATTTACGCGCCGATTGCCAATCGACTGGGGATTCAAGCCATTAAAGCTGAGCTTGAAGATTTATCCTTAAAATATCTTGACCCTGAAGGCTATTACAATTTGGTTAAAAGTGTAAAAGCCAAAAAACAGGCTCGAGAAGAATACGTCAATCAAGTCATCGATATTTTGAAGAAAAAATTAGCAGAGGTCGATATTCCATGTAAAGTGTACGGCCGCTCCAAACATTTTTATTCAATTTATCGTAAAATGAAGGCGCAGCACCGAAAATTCGACGAAATTTACGATTTGGTCGCGGTTCGTGTCATTGTGAATACTGTAAAGGAATGCTATGGGGTTTTGGGACTGGTCCACACAGAATGGAAGCCAATTCCAGGCAGATTTAAAGACTATATCGCCATGCCAAAGCCCAATATGTATCAATCCATCCACACGACTGTGATTGGGCCGAACGGCGATCCTGTAGAAATTCAGATTCGAACCAAGGAAATGCACCGCGTCGCCGAATACGGGATTGCAGCCCACTGGAAATACAAGGAAGGCAAGGGCAGCAGCAAAAATTCCAAGGACGCGCATTACGAGAAAAAAATTGCCTGGCTCAGACAGATTATGGAATGGCAGCAGGAGCTCGACAACGCCGGCGACTTATTGGAAACAATTAAGGTCGATCTGCTGAACGAAGAAGTTTACGTCTTTTCACCAAGAGGCGATGTGTTTGAGCTGCCTGTCGGGTCATGTCCCCTTGATTTTGCCTATCGCGTTCACAGCGATATCGGGAATAATTGTGTCGGCGCAAAGGTCAACGGCAAAATTGTGCCGCTGAACTACGAACTCAGCAATGGCGACATTGTTGAAGTTATGACTTCAAAGCACAGCAACGGCCCAAGCCGTGACTGGTTAAACTTTGTCAAAAGCGCCCATGCGAGAAATAAGATCAAGCAGTATTTCAAGCGTGAGACAAAAGAAGAAAACATTGAAAAGGGCAAATTAGCGCTTGAAAATGAATTAAAGCGGCAAGGGCTGCAGGATTCTAAGCTTGGCAATACGACCGAATTGGAAACTTTGTGCAAGCAGCTGAATTATAAAACCGTAGATGATCTTTACGCTGCGATTGGCTACAATGGCATTAAAATGGGAACCATTTTTACAAAAATGAAATTGCTCTTCCCAGAGGTTTTCAAAGAACAAGAACCCGAAATTGCCATTAAAAAACCGACAAAAAAGGAAAAAAATAATTCCAATATTTTGGTTGCGGGGCTAAACGATATTGACGTGCATTTAGCGAAATGCTGCAGCCCAGTTCCGGGAGATCAGATTATCGGACATATTACCCAATCCCACGGTATTACGGTTCACCGTACAGATTGTCCCAATGTGCTGCACATTGACGCCGAAAAGACGGTTGATGTCGAATGGAATCGATTTGGTGTATCAGGTAATTTTAGTGCAGAAATCAGCATTCAGGCCGATGAAGATCCCCATACGCTTATTGAAATCAATAAAGTATTTATTGAAATGGATATTCCTTTAACGGCGCTGACCGCACGAAATGACAGAGGAAAATTCGATTATTTTGAAGCTGTTTTTGAAGTCAAATCGAGAAGAGAATTGAATTTAGTGATTAAAAACATTAAAAAATTTCCTTCTGTATTGGTGGTTAAACGTATATAGGGTCAAGTGATGAGAGCAGTTATTCAAAGGGTATCTAATGCCTCCGTTCAGGTTGACGGTCAAGTGATTGGCAAAATTGGTCGGGGCATCTGCCTTTTAATCGGTTTTGAACAATCGGACCAGGAAGCCGACATGGATTATATCATCAATAAGACGCTGAACCTGCGTATTTTTGAAGATGAAAATGATAAGATGAATTTGTCTTTATTAGATGTTCATGGCGAGCTTTTGGTCGTGTCACAGTTTACGCTCTACGGAGATTGTAGAAAGGGACGGAGACCGAGCTTTTCAAAAAGCGGTGACGTTCAGACGGCGCGGCAGAATTATTTGAGATTCAAAGAAAAGATTAAAAACGCTGCTGCTGACCGCGTTGCCTTTGGTCAATTTCAGGCAGATATGCAGGTTCAAATTCATAACGATGGGCCGGTTACGCTTTTGCTTGATAGTAGGAAATTATTCTAAGTAAACAATTATGATAAAGATAAACAGATATATGGTTGGTCCGCTGATGGCCAATTGCTACCTGGTTTGGTCTGATTCGGATCATCAGGGTGTGATTATCGACCCAGGCGGATGGACGAAGCAAATCGAAAAAGACATTGAGGACAATCAGGTCCAGGTCAAGAAAATTCTGCTGACACACGGACATTACGATCATATGGCAGGACTTCCGCAGGCCAGCGCCTATACGCATGCCGACGTCTGTATTCACAGAGACGATGCGGATTGTTTGTCCTCACCGGGTAAAAACATTTCCCTGTTGATGGGGCAGTCCGCCGTTTTTCCAGCGGCAGATGAGCTGCTTAAGGATGGCGACAAAATTGAAATTTCTCCGGAACTTTCGTTTTCGGTGATTCATACGCCGGGACACACTCCGGGTGGGGCCTGTTTTTTGACGAACCAGGAAATGTTCACAGGGGATACGTTGTTTTTTGGCTCTGTCGGGCGAACGGATTTTCAAGGCGGCTCTTATCCGGATATCATCAAATCCGTCAAACGTTTGCTGACATATCCTGACGATATCGTTGTTTATCCGGGTCATGGCGAAAAAACGTCAATCAAATTTGAAAAGATGAATAACCCTTACGCACAATAGCTTATGAAAATAGAAGAAATTGATCAAGTTGTATTGATAATGCCGGACGTTCCGTCTTGGAAAAACGGTGCACGCGAACTGACAAAATCCTTTTTTCCCAATGCGAAGGTTGTTTTTGAAGGGGCAGGAGATCTTGTCATCCAGACAATGATTCAGTCTGATCAAATCGTGTTTGCAGCACAATTCGATCAACAAGAATTGAAGCGAGAAACTTATCGTATTTCAGAAAAACCCGTTGATTCTAATGAATTCAAGGGGTTTTTTTATCGTTTTATGTCGGATATCGCTTCGCACACCCTGCCTTGGGGAAGCTTGACCGGTATTAAACCCGTAAAAATTGCACACGAGCTGCTGCTTCAAAATCGTCACGACGAGGCACTGGCGCTGAAGGATTTTAAGGATCAGTATTTTGTTTCAACGGAAAAGGCTGAGCTTGCCCTCGACATCGCAAAAAATGAAATGCCGATTGTTTATCCAAACGATTCAAAAAAGATTTCGCTTTATATTGGCGTTCCCATTTGTCCGGCAAAATGCGCATATTGTTCTTTTGTCTCCACGGTTGCAGACAAAAAGGGTAAATTATGCGCGGATTATTTGCGAGCGCTTTTGATCGAAATAAGGGCATTTGCAGAACTCATCCGCGATCAGCGGCTTTCAATCGACACACTGTATATTGGCGGAGGCACGCCGTCGATCTTTTCAGCTGAGCAGCTTGACGCGTTATTAAAGGCAGTCTCCAGCGAATTTGATTTGTCGAATATTCGGGAATTTACGTTCGAAGCTGGGCGCCCGGAAACGACAACGCTCGAGAAACTCAAGCTCCTGAAGCAATATCATGTCAATCGACTCTGCCTCAATCCTCAGAGCATGAACGACGCTACACTGCGCGCAGTGGGAAGACTGCACACGGCTGAAGATATCCGAAATGTCTATCAAATGGTAAGAGAAATCGGATTTGACTGTGTCAATATGGATTTAATCGTTGGACTCAACGAAGAACCGCCTGAGATGGTCCTGTCTTCTTTGCAACAGGTCATTCAACTGCATCCCGAAAATTTAACTGTCCACAGCCTTGCGATTAAAAAAGGATCGAGATTGAGAGAAGAAGAAGGGTGTCAGTACGAGCAGATTTACTCGAAGGATTTTTACGACGAAATTTCAAACCGCCTGAAAAGCTCGGGATATCGCCCGTATTACCTTTACCGCCAAAAATACGCACAGGGTAACGGAGAGAATATCGGATACTGCTTAAATGGCAGCGAAGGGATTTACAATATTTTAATGATGGCGGAGCGGCAGACGATCATCGGCATTGGCGCTGGCGCCACGGGAAAAGTGTATCATCCTGAACAAAACCGGCTTAATAAAGTCTACACTGTTAAAGATATCCGAACGTACAACGCGCGGGCAGAAGAAATTATTGCAAAAAAGATAAAAGCCTATCGACAATATTTAGAAATGGATGATTGACACATCACGTTAATCCTTTGTGTGCTTGACGGAATAATTAATAATGCATATAATAAAAAAACATGAAATTATGCCTCTTTGAGGGCTTTGAATAGAATTAGGAGGAAGATTGTCAAATGATGGAAACGCATTTTAGATCTGCCGTTTGCGGCGAGGTCAATGAAAGTAAAGTGGGCCAGACCGTTAAATTAGCGGGATGGGCCGACAGCCGCCGAGACTTGGGTGGTGTTATTTTTGTTGATCTTCGCGACCGCTCGGGGAAGGTTCAAGTTGTTTTCAATGAAAAAATAGTTGGATCTGAATTCCCAATTGCCGAAAAGATCAGAGATGAATACGTATTGAATGTTGAAGGGGTTGTTCAGGAAAGAACACCTGAAACGGTCAATCCTAAGATGGAAACCGGGAAGGTTGAAGTAATGGTACATCACATTACCATCTTGGATACGTCAGCGACACCTCCAATTTATGTAAAAGACAACGATAAATCAGGCGAAAACGTCAGACTGAAATATCGCTACCTGGATCTGCGCAAACCAAAAAATCAGAAAATTTTGATGACTCGGGCGAAGGTCGCTTCTATTGTCAGAAATTATTTGAATGAACATGGCTTCTGCGAAATCGAAACGCCTATTTTAGGAAAGACAACGCCAGAAGGAGCTCGCGATTTCTTGGTTCCTTCTAGAGTTCAAAAGGGCAAATTCTTTGGTCTGCCGCAGAGCCCACAGCTCTTTAAACAAATTTTAATGATCTCTGGCATGGATCGTTATTATCAATTGGCAAAATGCTTCAGAGATGAAGATTTACGCCAGGACCGCCAGCCGGAATTTACCCAGATCGATATGGAAATGTCATTCGTCACGAAGGACGACATCCTGCCGATTATGGAAGAAATGATCGCAAAGATCTTTAAAGAAATCCGCGGTATTGAATTGGAACGTCCGTTCCTGCGGATGACATGGCGGGAAGCGATGGATCGCTTCGGTTCAGACAAGCCGGATATGCGTTTCGGTCTGGAATTACACGATCTTTCTGATATTCTTAAAGATTCATCCTTTAATGTTTTTTCAGATGCGATCAAACGAGGCGGTTCTGTCCGAGCAATCATCGCGAAGGACGCACAGGGGAAACTGTCTAAAAAAGCCCTTAAAAATTTGGAAAAACACGCTAAGATCTACAAAGCCAAGGGCTTAGCTTGGATTGACGTCAAAGACGATGAATCCCAGATGAAAACACCAATTCTGAAATTCATCTCTGAAGAAGAAAAACAAGCGATTTACGACCGCTTAGGCGCAGAAGAAGGCGATTATATTTTCATGATCGCGGATACAGACCAAATTGCGTGCACCGCGATGGGGCAGCTGCGCTTGGAATTGGCACGCCGTCTTAAGATCGACGTATCCAATCAGTTTAAATTCTTGTGGGTCATCGACTTCCCGCTGCTTGAATACGATGAAGAACAGGGCCGTTATGTGGCGGTTCACCATCCATTTACGGCACCGCTTGATGAAGATATTCCACTCTTGGAAACGGCACCAGAAAAAGTACGTTCAGATGCGTACGACATGGTTGTCAATGGGGTAGAACTTGGCGGCGGCTCTATCCGTATCCACAATGGCGATATTCAGGAAAAGATGTTTAAGGCGCTTAATCTCTCAGAAGAAACGGTTCAAACACAGTTTGGCTTCTTAATGGAAGCACTCAAATACGGGACACCGCCACACGGTGGTTTAGCCTTCGGTTTTGACCGCTTGATTATGATGCTGATGAATATCGATAACATCCGCGATGTCATTGCGTTCCCGAAAACACAGAACCATAGCGATTTAATGACAGAAGCGCCAGCTGATGCAGGTTTGGATCAATTGATCGATTTGGGCATCAGTGTTGATGAAGATATTGTTTAATTGAATGTACAACTCCCAAATTTTTTGGGAGTTATATTTCTAATAGCGTAAAACAGAGGCATTTAAGATGATCGAATACGGAACAGTTAAAAGAATAAAGAAAAACAATACGGCAAGGGTCATCATTACGCGTCATGAAATGTGTGGCGACTGTAAAGCGTGTGAATTGGGCACGTCAAATAAAACAATGACTGTCGACGCAAAAAACGAGGTCAATGCCAAGGTTGGCGACAAGGTTGCACTTGAAATGGAATTTGCCAACTTGATGAAGGCAAGCGGTGTGGCCTACGGTTTTCCACTGATCGGCTTTTTACTCGGGATATTTATCGGGTACTCCATTGCACCGATGCTGCATTTAAATGAAGTTTACACTGGCTTTTTCGGAGGCCTCATTCTCATGTTTGCGGCATACGGGATTATTCATCTGATGGATCGCCGGGGAAGGTTTGGAAAAGACAAATACGAACCTGTGATTACAAATGTCATTGATCCTGATAATAATCTGCTGCTGAACAAATATGCAAAATCCGAAGAAAAATAAAGATGAGTAATAAAGTTAAAAAATTCTTTTTCGACATTGACGACACGTTGTACAATCAGTACGAGCCTTTTAGAAGAGCCTTTGAATATTCCTTTGGGGATCGCTTCAAAGCGTTGAATGTAGAGCGCATTTTTATCGACAGCCGTGCCCGGAGTGACGAGGTTTTTGATATGGTCTCCAGAGGCGAAATCGATAAAGAAGAAATGTACGCGTATCGAATCGGAAAAGCCTTTGAAGATAATGGCGCTTACCTTTCAAAATCGGATTGTTTGGCCTTTCAGGATAATTACGAGACCTTTCAAGGGAAAATCTGCCTTTCAGAACAGATACAAAATTTGTTGACCTATCTGTCAAAGCAGGGTGTGTTCTTGGGCATCATCTCCAACGGGCCAGAACGGCATCAGTGGTTTAAAATCAAAACTTTAGGCCTTGAAAAATGGTTCCCTAAAGAAAATATTTTTATATCTGGAAAGATAGGGCTCACAAAACCGCATCGGGAAATATTTCAATATGTAGAGAAGCGTACCCACAGTCAATCTGACGAATGTTTGTACGTTGGCGATGCTTATCCGATCGACGTGGTGGGGGCAAAAAGAGCAAACTGGAAATCAGTATGGTTCAATAGACGCCACCACATTCAGCCAGACGATAGCGAGTACACGCCTGATTTTGTCGTCGAATCGGAATTAGAATTAAGCGAATTGTTACTCGCCATTTATCACATCACTTTATCGTTTAACGAAAAATGATTCTTATTCATTGTGATTAAACCATCTTTTTGCATTTTTGAGAGTTCATGGGAAAGCGCGGAGCGATCGACGTTCAAATAATCGGCCAACTGCTGCCGGTTAAAGGGAATGTCAAAGCTTGCGCTTTCTTTTTCTTTTGAAAGAAAAGACAAGTACGAAATGACACGTCCGCGAATGGTTTTGCTGGATGTATGAAAAATTCTATGGGACAAATGCAAATTCTTTTGGCTGCAGGCGAGAAGTAAATTTTGTATTAATGTATTTTTTGCTGACGAAATGGCTGATTGTTCTGCGGGGACAGATTGAAATAATTTTTGTGTAGAGATAAATAAGATCTCGCTGGTTTTCTGAGCGATCACGTCGACGGACAACGGCTTATTAGCCAGAACATAGCTTTCAGCGAAAATGGCGCCATTTGATAAATGGGCAATGATCGAGGTGTTTCCCCAAAAGTCGACGTTTTCGATACGCACTTCGCCGTTTAAGACGATGCCAAATTCGTTAAGTTGATCTCCGACATGATAAATGTACTTTTTGCGTTGAATCGTCTTCACATGGCAGCCCAAAAAACTGAGAAGTGCTTCCAGTTCGGCGGGATTGATATGGTTAAATAGTTTGATTTGCTCTAAAGCATATGCTTTTATTTCCATGGACAGCCTCCAGATTTTTCTTTTTTTATTTCGCTTAATGTATTATACTAAAACTATATCCAAGATGAAAGAAGGGGATAAAAATGAAATATAAAGTCAATGAAGGTTGTATCGGATGCGGCGCTTGTGAAGCGACCTGTCCGGAAATATTTTTTATTAATGATGACGGTGTCGCCGAAGCCAGAGATATCGAAGTTACACCTGAGTTAGCGGAAAGTGCTGAAGAAGCGATGGATGGCTGCCCGGTAGGCGTCATTGAACAAATTTAAGTCAAAAAGAGGAAAGAACGTCTAATCACTTTACGATTGGGCGTTTTTTTATCGGGTGCAAAGGGGGAAATATAGTGAAAAAACGCGTTTCAATCTTAGAATTATACATCACCTTTTTTAAAATAGGTGCGATGATGTTTGGAGGCGGCTACGCGATGCTGCCGATTCTTCAAAGGGAAGTCGTCGAGGATAAGAAATGGGTTACAGATCGGGAAATTGCGGATTATTACGCGATTGGACAGTGCACGCCAGGGATCATCGCAGTGAACACAGCCACATTTATTGGCTATAAGAAACGCGGCATCATTGGCGGAATTTTTGCGACATTGGGCGTCATTTCACCGTCACTTTTGATTATTATGACGCTGGCAAAAATTATCAGTCGTTTTGAAAACGCTGAAGTGGTTGTCAATGCTTTTAAAGGGATCAGAATTGCGGTTGTTGTGCTCATTCTCAATGCGGTTATCAAAATAGGGAAAAGCTCAATAGTCGACAAAGCGACAGCTGGCATTTTCTTAGTCGTTTTGGTATTGGCTCTTGCCACAAATGTGTCGCCAGTTGTGTTTGTTCTCATTGCGGCCGCCGCCGGCATATTGATTCAATCTTTGCGCTTCCGAAAAGGGGGTAAAAGATAATGGTGTACATACGACTCTTTTGGGAATTTTTTAAAACCGGTCTTTTTGCAATTGGAGGAGGGATGGCCACCTTTCCTTTTCTCAGCAATATTGGTCAAACCACACATTGGTATACCCAGTCTCAGCTGGCGGATATGGTCGCAGTCTCTGAGTCGACGCCAGGCCCGCTTGGCATCAATATGGCGACGTATGTGGGCTTTACCGTTAGTGGCGTGTGGGGAGCTATTGTATCGACCTTGAGTGAGGTACTGCCTTCAGTGATCATTATCACGCTGATTGCGAAGGTACTTCAGACCTTTAAGGATAATCAATACGTTCAGGACGGTTTTTATGGGCTGCGTCCCGCCTCAACGGCGTTAATCGCAGCGGCCTGCTGTTCGGTTGGAGAAATTGCATTATTTAATACCCATACGCATTTGTCGATTCAAAATTTCTTGTCTTTCATTAATTGGAAAGCGGTTGCTTTTGCCGTCGTTATTTTTGTTTTGTCAAATTGGGTTCCGAAGGTGAAGAACTGGCATCCGATTATATTTATCGCAATTGCCGCGGCAGTCGGCATCGTCGTTAAATTTTAGACTTGAACTCTTGATACGGATTAGATATAATACTAAACAATTCATTTGAATAAGCGATGATAAAAAGAGTAGTTTATTTGTTTCTTTCCAGAGAGTGTTTGGACGCTGAGAAAACACAAGAGCAGATAAATGAAGTACATTTTGGAGCTTTCAGTTTGAAAAATCGCCTTGCGGTGATTGATTAGGATTGGACGGGTCTGCCCGATACAGCTTGTATTATATTAATACACCGAGGAGTCTTAGCGGCTTAAATTGAGGTGGTACCACGGTTATTCGTCCTCTATCTGAATTTTCAGATAGAGGATTTTTTATGATATGGAGGTAAATGAATGGAAATTTATGACGAATTAGTTGCGCGGGGTCTGATCGCTCAGGTAACTGACGAACCGCAGATCCGGGATTTAATTAATAAAGGCGGCGCAAAATTCTATATTGGCTTCGATCCAACAGCAGATTCTCTTCATGTCGGTCATTTTATGGCATTGTGCTTGATGAAAAGACTGCAGCAGGCTGGCAACCGTCCAGTGGCGTTGGTCGGCGGCGGCACAGGGTATATTGGCGACCCTTCAGGCCGAACGGATTTGAGAAAAATGATGACGCCGGAAGAAATTCAGCACAACTGTGACTGCTTTAAAAAACAGATGTCGCGGTTCATCGAATTTGGAGAAGATAAAGCCCAATTAGTCAATAATGCGGACTGGCTTTTAAATTTAAATTATGTCGATGTGCTTCGGGAAGTTGGCGTTCATTTTTCGGTGAACAATATGTTGAGAGCAGAATGCTATAAACAACGTATGGCAAAGGGACTCTCTTTCTTGGAATTCAATTACATGATCATGCAGGCCTACGATTTTTATCACCTGCATCAGGCATACGGGGTTAATATGCAGTTCGGCGGCAACGACCAGTGGAGCAATATGCTCGCTGGAACAGAATTGATTCGCAAGAAGACTGGTGACGATGCGTACGCGATGACCATTACGCTGTTATTGAACTCTGAAGGTAAGAAAATGGGCAAGACAGGGAAAGGCGCGGTCTGGCTCGATCCCAACAAGACCAGTCCTTTCGAATTTTACCAGTACTGGCGGAATATCGACGACGCGGACGTGATGAAGTGCCTGCGGATGTTGACGTTTATTCCCCTTGACGAAATCGACGAAATGGGAAAATGGGATGATTCTCGTATCAATGAAAAGAAAGAAATCTTGGCAAACGAATTGACAACTTTGGTCCATGGTGAAGAAGAAGCGAACAAGGCTCAGAAGGTTTCCAGAAACCTGTTCACTGGGGCAGGAAGTGATTCGGACATGCCGAAGGTTGAAATTTCTAACGATCAATTAGAAGATGATCAGATCGGTGTTGTGGATCTGCTGACGGTTTCTGAAATTGCCAAGAGCAAATCAGAAGCGAGAAGATTGATCAATCAAAACGGTATTTCGATTGATGGCAGCAAGATAACCGATCAAAATATGCAGATTACCAAAGCGATGCTTGAAAAGGGATTTGTCCTTAAAAAAGGGAAAAAAGTATTTAAAAAATTTGTTTTGGCGTAAAATCAAAACGGGCTGTCTGGAAAGGGACAGCCCGTTTTTGGGTTATGATTAAAATTTAAATGGCCCAGTTGCCATTGATGAAAATAGGGATTTTGGAGCCGTCAGCTTTAACGCCGGTAATATTTAAATCTGAAGCGCCGACCATAAAATCCACGTGGGTGTCGGAAACGTTCAATCCAGCATTTTTTAACGCTTCTTCGTCCATATTCTGACCGCCTTTAACACAGGTAGGATAAGCGGCGCCGAGCGCAAAGTGACAGCTGGCATTTTCGTCGAACAGGGTATTGTAGAAAAGAATGCCGAGATTTTGAATTGGGGAATCGTAGGGCACAAAAGAAATTTCGCCGAGCTGATTACTGCCTGGGCAGGATTCAAGCAGTGATTTCAGCGCGTCGTATCCCTGCTCTGCTGAAAAATCTGTCACAACGCCGTTTTTAAATGTAAACTGAAAATGGTCGATCAGCTGCCCATTGTAAACCAAAGGGTGTGTGCTGACGAGCGTTCCGTTTACGCGATCTTTATCAGGTGCGCAGAAGATTTCTTCAGTTGGAATATTAGGGAAAAAGGACACGCCGTCCTGGGCGATTTCTGAACCGCCGGCCCAAACGTGATTTTTGGGCATGCCGACGTGAAGATCAGTGCCGGATGACGGGGAAGTGTAGATGAATTCTGTGAACTGGTGCTGATTTAATAGGTTGACACGTTTTTCAAAGCTTTGATTATGGGCCTGCCAAGCGCCGACAGGATCAGCTAAATCTGTTCTTGTGGTGTAGAAAATGGCATCCCATAACTTGGAAACAGCAAGATCTTCAGGAAGTTCTGGGAAAATTTTGTGCGCCCATCCGGCCGTTGGAACAGAAATGACGCACCATCGGATGCGGTCGTTCATCACGGCCTCCTGATACCTTTTTCCAGCAGTCTGAGCAGCCCGTGTAGCAGCCAATACCTTGCTGGTATCCACACCCTTCATCACATCAGGGTCTTCCGCATAAATGGAGATCACCGCCGTATTTTGATCGACGTAGTCGTTTAATCGGTCCTGCTGCCACTTTGGGATGGTTGTTAAGGCTTCCAGATCGGCGTGATCGTATCGCAGTCTTGAAAAATATTCGTCATTGTAGCGGATCGAGACATCCTTCGCGCCGAGTTCAAAGGCATTTTTGGCAACAAGGCGTGCAAAATCAGCACTTTCCACTGGCGCATTGACAACGAGCGTCTGACCGGGCTGAATATTGACGCCTAAAGAGCAGGCAAGATGAGCGAAATTATTTTTTTTCTGTTTAAAAGTGAGTGTTGAATTCATAATAAGCCTCATTTCTCTGAATATCTAAAAGACAAGGACTGGCGGATGACGATAGTCCTGAAACAACAGCGCGTCGCCATGGAGATAATTCCACATATTTTGGGCGCGCATATCAAGTTCTAATATTTCCTTTGCTGGTTGATTTAATTGTGTTTGATTGCTTTTTACATTTATTAATATAGGACAGTCAATTTTTTTCTTATTTTCAGCTAAGAATGCACGCCCTCGATTGTTCATTCCAAGAACACGAATATATGGCGGTGCGCATGTCCAGAATTGATCGATTGACTGTTTTGAAATATTGAGAGCCAAATTGAAAAGAATGCGCCGGACACGGCTTTTAGGAATGCGTTTAGACGAAACGCGATCGATGATCTGCTGATAAGAAAATCCTTGTGGATCGCGGGCGGTGTTTTGAAAGGCGAATTCCAAGCCTTCTGTCACCTCCGGCAGGCCGCGAAGCTGGGGCAGGGAAGCTGTTAACAATTTAGCCGCCGCAAAGTTCTCAAAATGTGTTTCCAGAGAACAAAAGTGGGTGTCCTTTAATATTTGTGATGGGTAGGGCAGGTAGTCTGAAGCGAGGGCAATATCGTCTGTTCTCATTAATTGCCGAATGGCAGACGATGAAAATGAATTGGAAGCGATTTGGTCATGAAGCGCACCTCGTCTTTTTACTGTGATCGGGTGGAGATGGACGTGACTGCGGGTGATCGCCTTTAAGTATTCGATGCCGAGAATATTATTAGGCTTAGTCATGACGTCGGCAGCGCTTCGCCCCAGAAGTGAACAAACGGCTTCTTCTCTAGATTTTGCAAAACTGGCCCCGCGTTTAAGGCGCTTTTTCAGTTCTGATTGAAAAACAGGCGGTTCTTCAGATAAGAGATGCGCAATCTTCTTTAACGATTCGATGTCGCTCGATTCCGAACCAAAAGAAAGGTATGTACAATGCAATGCGTCTAAAATGGCAACGGCACCTTCTGCAAATTTTTCGGCACCTGCTGTTGCCCAGGGGACGGGCAGCTCGCAGACGAGATCGGCGCCGCCAGAAAGCGCAATCCTGCAGCGCTGCCATTTATCTAAAACAGCAGGTGTGCCGCGCTGTACAAAAGGTCCGCTCATGACAACAATGGTTGCGTCCGGGTGGACTTTCTCTTGAGAGGCGCGAATATGGAAGCGATGCCCATTGTGAAAGGGATTGTATTCGGCGATAATTCCTAAAGCTTTCAAAACGAATGCCTCCATTTGTTTTTTTTCTTGGATTTTTTTGATATTTTCATATTATATTACAAAATAATTTAGGACGAAAGAACAAAAAAATGATATAGTATTATAAGTTTGGATAGTATATTTTTATTCTAAGGAGAAAGTGAAAAGATGAAAGTACTTGTGATCAACGCTGGCAGTTCTTCTTTAAAATACCAGTTATTAGACATGGCAACTGAAACCGTTTTGGCAAAAGGGCTTGCAGAAAGAATCGGCATTGAAGGTTCTGTTGTCAAACACGAACCCGCTGGCAAAGACAAGGTTCAGTTTAAACGTCCATTAGATACACATAAAGATGCGCTCGACATTATTTTTAAGGCTTTGGTTGATGAAAACCACGGCGTGATCAAATCATTGGACGAAATTGACGCCGTTGGGCATCGAACCGTTCACGGCGGGGAAGCATTCGCATCTTCCGTGATTATTACGGATGAAGTGATCGAAAAAATGGAAGAAAATTCTGTTTTAGCGCCACTGCACAATCCGGCCAATTTGATCGGCATTCGTGCTTGCCAAGAAATGCTCCCAAATGTGCCGATGGTTGCAGTATTTGACACAGCTTTCCACCAGACGATGCCGCCGAAGGCCTTTATTTATCCGCTGCCGTATGAACTTTACGAAAAATATGGCATTAGAAAATACGGCTTCCATGGAACTTCCCATCGTTTTGTCACTTTACAGGCAGCTAAATTAATGGGTAAGCCGCTTTCAGAACTTAAGTTAATTTCATGCCATTTAGGCAACGGCGCAAGTATCGCCGCAGTTTGCCATGGCAAATCGATCGACACCTCAATGGGGTTGACGCCATTGGCTGGTCTGGCTATGGGAACAAGATGTGGGGATATCGACCCTGAAATTCTTATTTTCCTCCGTCAGAGAGGCTACACGACAGAAGAAGTTGACCATATGATGAATAAGGAATCTGGTGTCCTTGGGATTTCTGGTGTGAGCTCAGACTTTAGAGATATTGAACGGGCTGCAGGAGAAGGCAATAAACGCGCACAATTGGCATTAGATGTCTTCCAGTACAGAGTTAAAACAACCATTGGCTCGTACGCAGCAGCTATGAATGGTGTAGACGGCATTATCTTTACAGCAGGTCTCGGCGAAAACTCAGATACAGCGCGTGCTGCAATTTGTGACGGCCTGCAGTTTTTAGGCGTTGAACTTGACCCTGAAAAGAATAAAATCCGCGGAGAAGAAACCATTATTTCAACTGACAATTCGAAGACAAAGGTCATGATCATTCCGACCAACGAAGAATTAATGATTGCTAGAGATACAGTCGAACTAGTTGAAGCGGCTAAATAAGGACAACCGAAATATTAATTCAAGAATTTTTCTTGACAGAATGGGCAATTCTCATTTATAATGAGTCTTGCCCATTTGGAGTTTATAATGAAAATAGAAATTTCAGAATTACACGGTGGTGTGCAGTATCCACTGGATTTTCAAGTCTATTCGGAAGATTTGGTCGATGAAAATCAAGAATTGAATGGCCAAATTTCTGATGAAGGTCTGCATGTTACGGGGCATCTCAGCCTATTAAATCGTCATGAAGTGATGGCTGATTTGCAGATAACGGGGACGATGATTTTTGAATGCGCTAGATGTTTACAGCCGACACCATACCAGTGTAATTATACATACCGTGAATCGAGCGAAATCAATCCTTCAGCAAAGGATTTTGACGTCATTCCCTGCGTGGAAGAATGTCTTTATATCAACGAGCCTTTTAGAGTTTTATGTAAACCAGACTGCAAAGGACTTTGCCCGGGATGCGGCGTGAATTTAAACTTTGAAGAATGTCGATGCAATGACAGCGATCATTCTGATGACGACAATGGGATTGACCCTAGAATGGAAGCATTAAAAAAACTTTTATAAATGGGGCTAATGTAGTATAATTACTTAATCATAGTTATAGACGTTGGGAGGTGTAACAATGGCAGTACCAAAGCACAGATCATCTAAAGCAAGACGCGACAAAAGAAGAACACATTACAAGCTGACAGTTCCAGGCATGAGTGTTTGCCCGAAATGTGGTGAAATTAAATTACCGCATCGTGTTTGCAGAAATTGTGGAACATATAAAGACACAGAAGTGTTAGCTGAAGACTAAAACAGAGCTTTGCCTCTGTTTTTCTAATTTTTAAGGGAAACAATATGCATATCTTTGTGGATGCAATGGGTGGCGACTATGCCCCGAGAGAAATTGTTAAGGGCTGCGTCGATGCGGTCAATGAATATCATGTTCATTTGACCCTCGTCGGCGACGAGTCGGCGATCCGTGACGAGTTGTCTTTGGCAAAATATCCAAAAGAAGCTATCGATATTCTGCCGGCGAAGTCGGTGATTGGCTTTAATGAAGAACCTATGAAGGCGATTAGAGAAAAAAAGGATTCTTCGATCGTTGTCGGGTTAGATGCAGTCAATCAAGAAGAAGAAAATAGTGTGCTTGTGTCAGCCGGTTCAACAGGTGCCTTGTTGGCAGGCGGTCTCTTCAAGCTGGGGCGCATCAAAGGAATTAAAAGACCTGCTTTAGCAACGCCGCTTCCGACAAAAGATCATGTGACTTTACTTTTGGATTCAGGAGCGAACGCAGATTGTAAAGCAGAATACCTGCAGCAGTTTGGTATTTTAGGATCAATCTACTATCAAAATGTTTTTAACATTGCCTATCCGAAAGTTGCTTTACTTAACATAGGTACAGAAGAAGAAAAAGGCAGCGTTCTGGTTAAAAAAGCGTATCAGCTTTTATCAGAGACAAAGTCAATTAATTTTATTGGCAATATTGAATCTCGTGACGTCATGACCGGTGAAGCAGATATTATCGTCACAGATGGTTTTACCGGGAATATATTATTAAAACAGCTCGAGGGACTTTCCAGCTTTTTATTAAATGGATTAAAGCAAGCCATCTTAGGTTCGACCAGAGGTAAAATTGGCGGAGCACTCATAAAAAAAGATCTCCAATCTTTTAAGAAAGAATTTAGTTCTGATGAAGTGGGTGGTGCACCGTTTCTTGGCATACGCAATGGACTGATTAAGGCACATGGCAGCTCCAATGCTTATGCGATCAAAAATGCAATTAAGCAGGCAATTGCTTACATGGATGGCGACATCATAGCGAAAATTGAAAACACAATAAATAGTGAAATGCAGTCTAAATAATTAAATGGAGGATCAAACGATGAGTGATAAACTTGATCAGGTAAAAAACATCATTGCAGAACAGTTAGGTGTTTCTGAAGACGAAATCAGCGAAGATAGCAATTTGGTAGAAGATCTCGATGCAGATTCTTTGGATATTGTTGAACTGGTTATGGCTTTTGAAGATGAATTTGGTGTCAAGGTCCCAGATGATCAATTAGAAAACATCAAAACAGTCGGTGACATTATTAAAATTCTTGACGCTTAAATGAAACTTGATGAAGCTCCCATTTATATGGGAGCTTTTTCGTTAATATAAGGATTCTTTTAGAAATGGAAACTAATAAATTAGAAGAAGAAATCAATTATTATTTTGATGAAAAAAAATATCTAATCGAAGCGTTAACCCATAGTTCGTATGGAAAAAGCGACACGAACAATGAAAGATTGGAATATCTTGGAGATGCTGTTTTGGAATTATCTATTTCAGAATACTTGTACAAGCATTTCAATTTTTCTGAAGGAAAAATGACACGGCTTCGAGCAAGTATTGTATGCTCCGAATCTTTATCCAGAGCGGCAGCGAAAATCCATTTGGGCGATTTTCTATTATTGGGAAAAGGTGAAATCGCATCCGGAGGAAGACATCGCAGATCAATATTAGAGAATGCTTTTGAAGCTTTAATTGGTGCAGTGTTCCTAGATTCAGACTACGATCAAACAAAAAAAATCGCTTATTCTTTATTGGACGAAAACATACATTTAGCGCTTAGCGGACATTTGAATAATGATTATAAAACAGCCTTACAAGAGCTGATTCAACAACAAAAGGAGCATGTTATTGAATACGTTCTTGACCACACAACAGGGCCGGAACACGAAAAGAATTTTTACGTCTCCTTATTTATTAATGGGGAAAAATGCGGCGATGGCGTAGGGAAAACGAAAAAAGAGGCTGAACAGCAGGCTGCTAAAAATGTATTATATAAAAAATTAAATTAGATCTGTAATTAAAGGTGTAATAATATTTATGTATTTAAAATCGTTGCGAATGGTCGGATTTAAATCTTTCGCGAATTCCGTTGAACTCACTTTTGATCCTAATATCACAGCCATTATCGGTCCTAATGGAAGTGGCAAAAGCAATATCATCGATGCGATCCGGTGGGTTCTGGGAGAGCAAAGCAGTAAATCTCTGCGCGGAAAACAAATGGATGACGTTATTTTTTCGGGCACATCTTTTCATAATCCGATGGGATACGCAGAAGTGACGATTCTATTGGATAATTCGGACCGATATTTTAGCGAATTTCCTGACGAAGTCTCCATAACGCGCAGGCTCTTTAAAACAGGAGAATCCGCGTATCTGATTAATAATCAATCGGTTCGTTTGAGGGATATTCACGCGATATTTGCAGACACGGGTCTTGGAAAAAATGGCTACTCAATAGTAGGTCAAGGAAATATAGAAAATATTATTAACAGCGATCCGGATACTTTAAGGGGGATTATTGAAGAAGCGGTTGGCATCGTTAATTATAAATCCCGTGAGCATGAAGCACAAAAAGAATTAGATTCTGCTCAAGCGAATATGGAGCGGATTCAGGATTTGATGCTTGAATTGGAACGTCAGCGCACGCCATTATCGAAACAGGCGGAAAAAGCAAAGCGTTACCTTGACTTGAAAGAAAAGCTGAAAAGGTTAGATTTAATCTCGTTTCAAAAGGAATACCAAGCACTTGAAAGAAAAAAATCAGAAAATCAAAAAGCGCTCGATCAATGTAACGATGAAATCAATAAAATAAAAATAGACATACATGATGCGGACGCGCAATATCAACGATTACGTGTTCAGAAGAAGAAAATATTAGAATCTAAAAAAGAAAGTGATCTATTATTTAAAGAAATATCCAAGAACAACGTGAATGTTGAAAAAGACAAAGCGCGTATAGAAGAACAAATCAATCGCACAACATTTGAAATCGGCAGATGCAATGAACTCATAACAGATTTATCGACTCAAAAGGATGAGAATCAGAAAAAAATAGATGAGATAGCTGATGAGATCCAGGCGCTCCAAAAGGATAATGAGCGTTTAAGGCACGAACAAGCACTGCAGCAAAAAAAGGGCAATGAGCATGCGCAAGCTATTGGAAAAATTCAAGCTCAATTAACAAAAGCGCAGGGAATTGATAAGAATTTTCAATCTGAACGAGAAAAAAATAAAGATAAAATCGCACAATACGATTCAGAGTTATCAGTTATTGAAGAAAAAATCAATATTAGAATGCAGCACATACGGAATGAAAAAAATACCATTTCGGAAAATAAGAAGCATTATGAACGCGAGCACGCAAAGTTAGAACAAGATCAAAAGCAGGCTGCAGACATTCAAAGGCAATTATCAGAAGCACAAGAGACACTTAATCAATTAAAAGATGAAGAGAAAAAGCTATCGAAACAGATTTATCAACTCAGAAATGATCAATCACTTCTCAGGACTCGGACTGATTATCTTAAAAGGGTACAAAGCCAGTTCTTGGATTATGTGCCTGGGACAAGATGGATTATGAGCAGAAAAAGCTCAATGCCAAAACAAATACAACATAATATTTTTGGGCCCGTTGGCGATCTCATTGAAGTTCCGAACAATTTAATTTATGCAATAGATTCTGCTTTAGGAAGAAAGACTCAAAATATTATTGTTGCCGATGTTGACACGGCTCGTTATTGTATAGAATTATTAAAAAAGAATCGTTCTGGGCGTGTCACTTTTTTGCCTTTATCCAATTTAAAAAATAATCAGATTTCTGAAGGAGAAAAAAGCAGTTTTGCTCATTTTGAAGGCTATGTCGGTATTGCGTCTGACTTAATTCGATTTTCTCCTGAAATTCAGCCGGCGGTTGAAAGTTTATTGGGTAGAGTGATTGTGATCGACAAATTCGATGCGGCGAGACAAATGCGGCATGTTGTGAGATACTACATGATTGTGACCTTGGATGGTGAAATCTTTTATGCAGGCGGTGCAATTGTCGGTGGGAGGCAGAAAAAGAATCAAAGTACCTACCGATACAATAAAAAAGACGAGCTTAAAACCTATGCACTTCAAGAAAAGAAAATGGCTACGCAAATAGCAGATTGTGATCGTGAACTAGCTGTTGTACAGAAATCACGATCAACTCAACAGCAAAACTATTTGAAATTAAAGGCTCATGACGAAGAAGTTAAACGGCTTATTTTCGAAGAAAATCATAAAAGTAAGACATTAATCAAAACGAATTTAGATATACATACAAATATTGATCAAGAAGAAAAAGAATGTCAACAACTGAAAAATAGGTTCAGTGACATACAAAAATCAATCAAAAAAATTAAAGAGCTGATAACAAAAGACGATACTAACGATCATGCTGTTAATCAAAGCGATATTCAAAATCAATTAAATGCGCTGCATCAAAAGCAAAGGGAAAATGACCGGATCATTGCCAAATACAACATTGCAATTGCAAAAAATGATGAAGGCATTAAATTAAAAAAGAAACAATCAGAAAATGTAAAACAGCAAATTGATCAACTCATACAAAAAATTGAGGCTCAGATCACTCTCTCTAAAGAGCTTGAAATGGCTGCAAAACAAAGCAAAGCGTATTTGAAAGAAATCGATCAGTCGATTCTATTATTACAAAAGCAGGAAATTGACCGAAAAGAAAAGGCCAATTCATTTGCAGAGAGTGAAGCAAAAATAGACGAACAAATAGAGGATACCGACAGAAAAATTAGAACGTTAAATCATCAGCAGGTTTTGCAAAATGAAGAATTGAACAAGCTGCAAATCGCATCACACCGCATATTAACGGTAGGACAAAATATGTCCGACAAAATGATGAGACGTTACGATATGAATCTCACGATGATTAGTGATTGGCTGAGAAATAAAAATTGGGACGAAACGGCTGTTGACAAGTCGTCTATTCAGTCTTTAGAACAGCAAATTAAAGATCTGGGCAATGTCAATGTGAATGCAATTGAAGATTACGAAGAGATCAATCAAAGATATCTTTTTATTCAAAATCAATATTACGATCTATTAAAATCAAAAGAGAAAATAGAAAAAATGATTCAGGACCTTCAAAAAGAAATGACAGAAAGATTTGATTTTGAATTTAAAAAGCTTCAGTTGTATTTCTCACAAATATTTAAAGAATTGTTTGGCGGCGGAAAGGCAAACCTATTTTATATGGACCCTCAAAATATCCTACAAAGCGGTATTGGACTTGAAGCTCAGCCGCCTGGGAAAAATTTAAAACAGCTGTCGCTAATGTCAGGTGGGGAAAAAGCGATGACAGCAATTTGCCTACTGTTTGCCTTTTTAAAGCTTAATCCATCACCGTTTTGTATCATTGATGAGGTGGATGCGGCTCTAGATGATCAAAACATTTACCGCTTTACGACTTATTTAAAGAAAATTTATGATCAAACTCAATTCATATTAATTACGCATCGGAAAAACACATTAAAAATCTGCGATTCGATTTATGGAATTTCAATGACGAACACAGGCATTTCAAAAGTTGTCTCAGTAAAAATATCAGATTATATTTAATATTATAAAAGGAGAATAGAATGGCTTCTGTATTTAAAAAAATGCGCGATCGCGTTTCCAGCACGACAAAAAAATTCACTGAAAAAATTGATCATTTGCTTTATTACAAAGAATTAGACGAAGATTTTTTTGATGAACTGGAAGAAAATTTAATATTATCAGATATCAGTGTCAATACGGCGGAAACGATTGTCGAAGAACTGCAGGATAATATCAAGATAAAAAAATTGAAAACCACCGAAAGTGTCATTGAAGAACTTCAGAATATCATGATCCAGATGGTTGATATTCCGGAAGATCCGATTCAATTTCCTGCAATCACATTAGTTGTAGGGGTAAATGGCGTTGGAAAAACGACTACAATAGCTAAATTAGCTCAAAAGTATAAGAGTGAAGGGAAAAAAGTAGTGCTCGCTGCGGCAGATACGTTTCGTGCAGCTGCTGTGGAACAACTAGAAACTTGGGCGGACCGAATCGGAGTTGATATCATCACAAGCCGTTCAGGAGCCGATCCGGCTTCAGTTGTTTTTGATGCGATTCATTCTGCTCAAGCTAAAAATGCGGATATATTGATTTGCGATACGGCTGGACGTCTGCATAACAAAGTCAATCTAATGAACGAATTAAATAAGCTGAATCGAATCTGCGAAAGAGAAAAGGGCGATTATCACATCCATAATGTCTTGGTTGTGGATGCGACAACGGGGCAAAACGCTTTAACGCAGGCCAAAACGTTTAATGATGCGGTTCCACTGAGTGGTATCATTATGACAAAGCTCGACGGCACAGCTAAAGGCGGCGTAATTATTCCTATTTTAAATGAATTGAAGATTCCAATTGAATATGTGGGTCTTGGAGAAAAAGCAGAAGATCTAATCCCATTTAATGCAAAGGATTTTGTTGAAATGTTGTACCATCCCGATGAAGATGCGAATTCATAATAAATTGTAAAGAAAAAGACTTGACACATCATGGAAAGATTTGTAAAATATATAAGTCTTTAGGAAAAAGGTCTATGTCAAAAGAAGAGTCGATCCAGAAAAAATATCAAGAACAGTTGCTTTTTGATTTCTATGGAGAATTGCTTTCGTCGAAATTAAAATTGCCATTATCGTATTACTATAACGATGATTATTCGGCGACTGAAATTGCTGAAATCGTGCAAATGACCAGACAAGGCGCATATGATGCCATTCGTAGAGGGCGCAATCAGCTGCAAAAATTTGAAAACAAACTCCATCTCGTAGAGCGGTTTGAAAAGACAAAAATTCTAATCGCCAATATTGAAACAGAGTTGGACGAGTTGCAAACGGATGAGATGATCAAACAATCGCCGGTAGCGATAAAGACGCTCAAAAAATTATCAAAAGAAATTGATGATTTTAAAGATGAATATTAGAGGAAACAATCATGTTTGAAGGGTTAAGCGAAAAATTTCAAAATGTATTCGCGGGAATGCGAAAAAAAGGCAAGCTTGATGAATCTGACATCAAGGCTGCAAATAGAGAAATCAAGTTAGCTCTCCTAGAAGCAGATGTCAACTTTAAAGTGGTTAAGTCCTTTACTAAGTCAGTCAGTGAACGAGCAAAAGGCGAAGAAGTTCTTAAATCTTTAACACCAGGGCAGCAATACGTTAAAGTTGTCAATGAAGAAATGGTGAAGATGCTCGGCGGTGAAGATCAAAAACTTGAGATTTCAAAAGATAAAATGAATGTCTTTATGATGATTGGTCTTCAAGGGGCCGGGAAAACAACCACAGCGGCAAAAATTGCCAATTTATTGAGAAAAGAAGCTTCGTTAAGGCCGCTGCTCGTCGCTGCTGATGTGTACAGACCTGCAGCAATTGAACAGTTAAAAGTTCTGGGAAAAGAACTGGGCATACCTGTTTATTCCGATGAGGCAAATCAAAATCCAGTCGAAATAGCGGAAGAAGCGAAGAAAATTGCAGCAGGTAAGGGCTATAATTTAGTTATTATCGATACCGCTGGCCGTTTACAGATTGACGAGACATTGATGCAGGAGTTATCTGATATCGATCAGGCCATCCAACCGACAGAAAAATTGCTGGTTGTTGATGGAATGACAGGTCAGGAATCCGTAAATGTTTCACAAACCTTCGATGAAAAACTAGGTATAACTGGTGTGGTCTTGACAAAACTTGATGGCGATACCAGAGGCGGCGCGGCTCTGTCTGTCGCGTACACCACGCAAAAACCGATTGTTTTTATCGGAACTGGTGAAAAGCTATCAGATATTGAATCTTTTCATCCAGACCGAATGGCTTCCCGTATTTTGGGAATGGGCGATGTGCTTTCATTAATCGATAAAGCACAAGGGATGGTCGATGAAGAAGAAGCCAGAATTATGGAACAAAAGATACGCAATGCATCTTTTGATCTCAATGACTTCCTTGATCAGCTCCATCAGCTCCAAAAAATGGGTTCCATTTCAAGCCTGCTTGAAATGATGCCAGGTGTGAATAAGAAAGCTCTGGCTGGCTTAGATATGGCAGCTACAGAAAAACAAATGAGTAGAACCGAAGCCATTATTTTTTCGATGACGCCGGAAGAAAGAGAAAAACCGGATATCATCAATGGCAGCCGACGTAAACGGATTGCAAATGGCAGTGGGACCAGTGTTGCTGATGTTAACCGCCTGTTAAAGGGATTTGAACAAAGCAGGAAAATGATGAAACAGATGGGCAACATGGGTAAGAAAAAAAGAGGAAGAATGAAATTGCCGTTTATGTAATAATAATGTTATTACTGAACATAGAGATAGCAAAAATGAAAGGAGTCAAAAATGGCAGTAAAAATCAGAATGAAACGGATGGGAAAGAAAAAGAGCCCATTTTATCGTTTAGTTGTTGCTGATATCAGAGCACCAAGAGATGGAAAGTTCATCGAAGAAGTCGGCTATTACAATCCAACTGTCGAACCGCCTGTAATTAAAATTGACGGTGATGCGGTTAAAAAATGGATTTCAAATGGCGCTAAACCATCTGCTACAGTAAAGGCGCTTTTACAAAAAGAAAACATCATCGACTAATCAGGAGCACTTTTTATGAAAGAACTGGTTGAGGTGATCGTTAAAGCACTCGTGGATGATCCCGATGCTGTAGAAGTGACTGAAAGTGAAAAGCATAATGAAATTATTCTTGAACTTCACGTTGCCGATCGCGATATGGGCCGAGTCATTGGTCGTCAAGGCAGGATTGCGAAAGCGATCCGTTCTGTCTTGAAGGCGATGGGAAGTAAAGAAAATAAACGCGTTATGCTGAATATTGTAGATTAATAATTAATATCGAAGGATGATTCGTGCAAGCGAATCATTTTTTTATATCTTGGGAAATCGAATGAAACAATTATTAACAATTGGAAAAATAACAGGTGCTCACGGTATTCGAGGAGAGATGCGCGTCATGCCAATGCTGGACGTTATAGAGCAGTTTTTCTCATTTAAAACGGTTTATATTCAAAAAAAGGGGAATAAACCGCAGAAAATGAATGTACAAAACGTGAGATTACATAAAAACATGGTGCTGCTCACATTGGAAGGTATTAAAAGTAGAAATGACGCGGAAGCATTAATCAACACAACGGTCTGCATCGATCGCAGCCAGGATCAATTAGAAGAAGATGAAGTGTATATTGCTGATCTTATTGGTATTCGGGTTTTCGACAAAAAAAATAGTGAAATAGGAAAAATTACGGATGTGTTAACTAATACAGGATCAGTTGATACGCTTGAGATTCAGCTCAGGAATAAAGCGAAAAAAATTTATGTTCCTTTTAGAAAATGCTATTTTTATCAGTGGGATTTAGATCAAGGAACGATGTTGGCCGATATTCCTGAAGAATTTTTTGATTTATAAATAGCTATGATGGACTTATATTTTTTGACGTTATTCCCAGATATTATTAATCAATACTTTTCTGAAAGTATTATGAAGCGCGCACTGGAAGATCATATTATACAGGTTCATGCAATTGATATTCGGGATTTTGCAAATAACAAGCACAATCGCGTAGATGATTACCCTTATGGCGGCGGTGCTGGAATGGTCATGCAGGCGCCGCCGATCATAAGAGCTATTAAAAGCATTGAGGATTATCAGGAGATTCCAATTATTTTTTTGACGCCCTCAGGTACACCATTTAATACGGAAGAGTGTCAAAAATTAACCTTAAGGTTAAAAGAGCGCAAGCGCTTTATATTTTTATGCGGCCATTACGAAGGTGTTGATCAACGCGTCATCGATCGTTATGTAACTGACGAATATTCTATAGGCGACTACGTTTTAACTGGAGGTGAGCTTCCCGCTCTTGTTATGGCTGACAGCATTATCAGACACCTTCAAGGTGTCTTGGGAAACGATGAAAGTTTAACGGAGGAATCTTTTGAAAGTAATCTACTCGAATATCCGCAATACACGAGGCCGCAGCAAGTTGAGGGGATGGCGGTGCCAGAAGTTTTACTTTCTGGGAATCACGCTCAGATAAAAAAATGGCGAAAAGCTAAATCATTTGAGATTACGCAGAAAAAACGACCGGATTTATTAAAAAAAGAGAAATAGCTTGCAATTATGAATCGCTTCGATTAAAATTGATAAGTACTGTCTTGATGATCCGCTGGTATGGTTATACGAATGATCTTCAAATTTTCTACATAAAGGAGACAAGTTATGGATTTATTGAAAAAAGTTCAAGAAGACAACATGAAAAAAGAAGTCACACCATTTGAAGTGGGTGATACAGTTCGTGTTCATGTACGCGTTATTGAAGGAAAACGTGAAAGAATTCAGATGTTCGAAGGCGTTGTGCTGAAGAAACAGCACGGCGGCATTAACGAATCATTCACTGTTCGTAAATTATCATCTGGAATTGGCGTAGAAAGAACTTTCCCGGTACATTCTCCAAAGGTTGCTCAAATCGATGTTGTGCGCCGTGGTAAGGTCAGAAGAGCAAAATTAAATTATCTTCGCGATCGCGTTGGGAAAGCTGCAAGAGTTAAAAGCAGAGACTAATACACTTAATCATAAGGGTCCTTTATGGGCCCTTGTTTTGTATGCGATATTTTAGGGGGACAATATGTCGAAGAAACGAAAAGAAAACGAGGAAGAATCGGCAAGTATTAAGGATTGGATTATTTCTATTTTGATTGCAGTTGGTATCGCAATCGTGATTAAGATGTTCTTCTTTGATTTCGTAGTCGTACAAGGACCTTCAATGCAGCCGACATTACATCAAGGGCAGCGCCTCGTCATTAATAAAATTGAGTATCGGGTGGGTGAGCCTGATTATGGCGACATTGTCGTGTTGAGGTTTTCTCCTGGCGTAGATTACGTCAAGCGCGTCATTGCAAAAGGCGGTGACACTATCGAAATTAAAAATATGAAAGTTTACCGCAATGGAAAACTTTTGAAAGAGTCTTATATCAGTCAAGAACCATACGGTGATTATCCAAAGACGACCGTTCCAAAGGGAAAATATTTTGTCATGGGTGATAACCGCGCTAACAGTTCTGACAGTAGATTTACTTCCTTAGGGTTCGTAGATAGTAAAGATATGATCGGTCACGTGGTGTTTAGATTTTGGCCCTTTAATAAATGGGGAAAAATAGGTAACTAACAATGGCAACAACATCGAAGCAGCTGCAGTGGTATCCGGGGCATATGGCCAAAGCAACGCGCCAAATTAAAGAGAAATTAAAACTAGTCGACACGATTATCGAAATATTGGACGCACGTGTCCCTTTCGCAAGTCGTAATCCGGATATTGCACAGCTCCTTAAAAAGCGGAAAAAAACGCATATTATTTTATTAAATAAATCTGATTTAGCTGATCCGAAAAGGACCAAACAATGGATCAGCGCAATTAAAAAGGAAACGACAGCTCAACATGTGATGGCATTTACGGCTTATAGCCGAGGTGATCGATCAAAGCTGATGAATGTGCTGCAGCAAAGCCAATCAAAAAAATGCTTGATCTGTGGCATCCCTAATGTTGGGAAAAGTGCCATTATCAATACTTTGGCAAATAAAAAGAAGGCAGTTACAGGAAATAAACCTGGCGTCACCAAAGGACAGCAGTGGATTCAAACTGAAGGAAAAATCATGCTGTTAGATACACCGGGTATTTTGTGGCCCAAATTTGATTCAGAACGTATTGGAAACGAGCTGGCATGGATTGGTGCGATAAAAGATACGATTTTCGAAAAAGAAAATCTCGCTGGTGAGCTCATAAAATTTATGATGCAGTATTATCCGGACCGTATTCAAGATCGGTATCAACTTGAAGATATTTCGGGGAAAAAACCTTGGAAAATTTTTGATATGATCTGTGAAGAAAAAAAACTGCTTGTGCGGGGCGGTGAGTACGATTATGGCCGTGCTTCAAATATGCTTTTGACAGACATAAAAAATGGAAAATTCGGAAGAATTACAATTGACATGCCAGAGAGCGACACCGAGTAAAATCATGATGCAACATTTTGATCAAATGCAGCTTTCTAAAATGACCATTAAAGAAATCGACAATTGGATTAGTCAAATTTCAGAAAATGAGCTGTCTCAAATTTTAACATGTCTGGAAAAAGACTCAAGAAAAGGCGTGCAGGCACTTGTGAAGAAAAAGAGAAGACAAGTGCAGAGAACAATTGCCAATCTCGAAAAAATTCATCAGAAAAAGCAACTTGAAGATGAGTTAATGTCTCAAGGCTTTCAGTTTATTGCGGGCATTGATGAAGTTGGACGAGGCCCTCTGGCGGGACCGGTCGTTGCAGCAGCAGTCATTATGCCAAAAGAGTCGTGTATATTGGGGATTGATGATTCAAAAAAACTTTCGGAAAAAACGAGAGAAAAGCTCAACCTGAAAATAAGAAAAGAAGCAATTGCCATTGGAATCGGGCAGGTTGAACCACAAATAATCGATCAAATCAATATACTAGAAGCGACAAAATTAGCAATGAACAATGCCGTTGAACAACTTCATCCCAGCCCTGATTTGTTATTAATCGATGCGGTTCAATTGCCTTCAGATATTCCGGTTAAAGCCATGATACATGGAGATGAAAGATGTTATTCAATCGGTGCGGCAAGTATCGTGGCAAAAGTTTATCGTGACAATTTGATGAAAGAATACGCAAAACAATTTCCTCAATATGGATTCGAAAGCAATAAAGGCTATGGCTCAGCGGAACATATAGCCGCTATTCGTCGATTTGGTGCAACACCGATTCACAGAAAAACTTTTATTAAAAATTTTATGTAGATGGACAAAAAATTAAATCGCAAAAAAGGGAATTGGGCTGAAGATGTAGCTGCATTTTACTTGGAAAAATACAAAAATCATCAAATCGTCGCGAGAAATTATTCTGATAAAACCGGCGAGATTGATATTATTTCAAAAATTGACCAGATGTACGTTTTTACAGAGGTTAAATACAGAGCGAATATGCATCATGGCACTCCCGGACAAGCTGTAAATTTTAGAAAACAAGAACATATCATTAGAACGGCCATTTTATATTTACAAAAAAGAAGAGTAATAAATCCGAGAATCCGTTTTGATGTCGTAGAAGTCGTTGGAACGAATAAAGAAAATGTAAGGGTACGGCATATTGAAAATGCATTCACTTCATATGGATATTATCTATAGTGAAATAATTATAAAGAAATCTTGACAAAAGAATTGCAGAGCGTTATTATGAACACCGCAATTGAAAAATAACCTATCTAGAGCGGCGGAGGGAAAGGCCCAATGAAGCCCGGCAACCAGCAAAAGTATGGTGCTAATACCTTCAGGAAACTGAATGATGGGATGAAAGAATCCCACTCGTTACAAAGTGGGATTTTTTAATATAACATACAAAAGGAGATATTATGAAAAGATTATTTACTTCTGAATCAGTAACAGAAGGACATCCAGACAAAATCTGCGATCAAATTTCAGACGCAGTTTTAGACGCGATCATGGAAAAGGATCCTATGGGACGTGTCGCTTGTGAAACATCTGTTGCGACTGGTTTAGTTTTGGTGACTGGCGAAATTACAACGAACTGCTACATTGATATCCCGAAAATTGCTAGAGAAACCATTCGAGAAATTGGTTACGATCGCGCAAAATATGGCTTTGACTGCGATACCTGCGCGGTCTTAACATCAATCGATGAACAGTCAAGCGACATCGCAATGGGCGTTGATGAATCTCTTGAATCAAAAGAAGGCGGAGATATGAACACCGGCGCAGGCGATCAAGGTATGATGTTTGGCTTCGCGTGCGATGAAACGCCGGAATTGATGCCGATGCCAATTTCGTTAGCACATAAATTGACGAAACAGTTAGCAAAGGTCAGAAAGAGCGGCCAGCTCGATTATCTGCGCCCAGATGGGAAATCGCAGGTGACTGTTGAATACGACGGCAACACACCGGTTAGAGTGGATACGGTTGTGATCTCTACGCAGCACAGTGCAGAAGTCGATTCAAAGACAATTCGTCACGATGTGATCGAATATGTCATCAAACCTGTTATCGATGCTGATATGATGGATGACGATACGAAAATTTTTGTCAATCCGACCGGAAGATTTGTGATCGGTGGTCCTCAGGGAGACGCTGGCTTAACCGGAAGAAAAATCATCGTCGATACCTATGGTGGTGTAGGCCGTCATGGCGGTGGCGCATTCTCCGGAAAGGATCCGACAAAGGTTGACCGTTCCGCAGCTTATGCAGCAAGATGGATTGCTAAAAATATCGTTGCAGCAAAATTAGCTAAACGCTGCGAAGTACAGCTTGCTTATGCGATTGGGGTTGCTAAACCAGTTTCCATTTTCGTAGATACCTTTGGTACAGGTGCCGTGCCCGATGATAAAATCGTCGAATTAATTGAAGAAAATGTTGACCTGAGACCGGATGCAATCATTAAAAATTTAGATCTTAGAAGACCAATTTACAAACAAACAGCTGCCTATGGTCACTTCGGCAGAGATGACTTGAATCTACCGTGGGAACAGTTAACATTAGTTGATACCTTTAAACAAGCGCTTTAATGCGGACACTTGAGACACGTTAGTTAGACGTGTCTCTTTTTTTAAAGAACGCTGAAATAATTTGTATATTATGAATTCTTGAGTTATACTAAACTAGAAAAATTAAGCATTCGCATTGTAAAAGCGAGTTTTAAATCGATTGATATAGAAAGAGTACACTATGATAGAATTTGATAATGTTACAAAAACATATGAAAAAAACGAAAAAGATGCGCTGAAGGATATCAATCTGCGTATTGAATCTGGAGAATTTGTCTTTTTAGTGGGACGTAGTGGCGCTGGAAAGTCGACATTTATTAAATTATTGCTGAGAGAAATTGATGCAACGAGCGGCGTTGTCCGTATTAAGGGACATGATATTTCAAAACTGTCAAAGGCACAAATTCCTTATTTGCGAAGAAAATTAGGCGTTGTTTTCCAGGATTTCCGTTTATTGGAAAACAAAAATGTTTATGAAAATGTTGCCTACGCCATGGAAATTATCGGACGTCCAGAAAAGAAGATTCGAAAAAAGGTGCCGCTTGCATTAAGCATGGTGGGCTTATCAGATCGGATGTACCACTATCCCAATGAGCTCTCTGGTGGGGAACAGCAGCGGGTTGTTATTGCGAGAGCAATTATCAACAATCCGAGTATATTGATTTGTGACGAACCGACAGGGAATTTGGACCCGGAAACATCGAAGGATATTATGCGTATTTTGCTCGAAATTAACAGACATGGCACGACGACAGTGGTTGTTACGCATGACATGAATATCGTTAAACTTTTAAATAAGCGAGTTTTAACA
This sequence comes from uncultured Pseudoramibacter sp., assembly GCF_903789625.1. NCBI lineage: Bacteria > Bacillati > Bacillota > Clostridia > Eubacteriales > Eubacteriaceae > Pseudoramibacter > uncultured Pseudoramibacter sp. Next base: position 130,851 of record NZ_CAIFFF010000003.1, read on the forward strand.
CTTGAAGATGGCAGGCTAACCGGGGACAGCAGCAAAGGTGGGATTGTGAATGTTTAATCTTCGAAGATCTACAATTCGCGATGCCGGGCAGAGTTTGCGGCGAAATTCGTTAATGAGCTTGGCTTCCATTATTTCAATGACTGCTGCGTTAATCATTTTGGGCATCTTTTTAGTCATTACAATGAATATTCGGCAAATTACTAAACACGTTGAGGGTAATCTGCAAATCCAGGTGTATATGACAGAAAACTGCACACAACAGCAGAAAGATGGATTGAAAAATTATTTAAATTCAAATAATTTGATTCAATCTGTCAAATACGAATCTAAGGCGACAGCATTAAAGAATTTCTCTAACCAGTTGAATAGTTCATCAGATTTAACTGATACGTTTAACGCTAAAAATAACCCTATGCCGGAGTCGTACATCGTTAGAGCAAAAAATGCAGACAATCTCGGTAAGATAAAAAAGCAAATTTCACAGTACAACAAAAAAAATAATGCGGGAATTGAATACATTAAATACGGAAAAGATTATATTAAGGCGTTGACTAATTTTAGTCATTTTATTAATCTGTTTTGTATTTTTGTAGTAATTGTCTTGTCTGTTATTTCTTATTTCTTGATTTACAATACGATCAAATTGACAGTATTTGCAAGAAGAAAAGAAATAGGCATTATGAAGTATGTCGGTGCTACGGACGGTTATATTCGAGCTCCGTTTATTTTAGAAGGGGCATTCTTAGGCATTATTGCAGCGTTAGCGGCCACTTTAGCTGTGCGTACTGGATATTTCTATATTCTAGGCTATCTAAGCGGTAATGCGTTGCTCCCAATTACGGCTAATTTGTCCTCGCCTGCTGCCCTGATTGGACAAATTGTTATTTTCTTTTTAGTGTACGGTATTTTGATCGGTACGATTGGAAGCCGTGTTGCGATTAGAAAGTTCTTAGATGTTTAATTTATTTGAATAGCGCGGAAATATTTACGTCCCCCCAATTGTATTGAGTTTATAAACTCATGAAAGATTAGCAATTGGGGGGCTTATTATATTTATATTAGTGGAATCAATCTCAATGGAGTAATATCAATGAATCGTACAAAAAAGAATGTCCTTATTATCATTTTAGTGATTATTTTAACGAATCTGCTGACTTTTTTTCTCACCTCATTCGGTATTTTTCACTTAAAAGATTACTATGTATTCAAGGCCAATACCTCTAAAATTGCAAAATCGACTCAAAAATTTGCACAGCTGGAGAATTCAATAGAAGAAAATTACTATAAAAAAGTGGATACCGATAAACTATCAGAGTCTGGTTACAAAGGAATGTTCAAGGCAATCAAGGATAAATATTCTATCTATTACACGAAAAAAGAATACAAGGCATTGACCCAAGAAATCTCTGGATCATATTATGGCATAGGGGTCGTATTAAGCGAAGACAACAATAAAAACGCGTATATTGTGTCAGTTATGAAAAATACACCGGCAGAAGAAGCAGGTTTAAAGGCCGGAGATGTGATCAAAAAAGTGGATGGCACCAATTATTTTGGAAAAGGCTCGTCTGCTGTCGCGAATAAAGTCAGAGGAAAAGCGGGATCCAGCGTTCAGCTTGTGATTCAAAGAGATGGGAAAGACATAAATGTTAAAGTTGAACGTGCTGCAGTAAAGAATTCGTCAGTGACGTCGAGAACTTTTAATCAGAATGGAAAGAAAATAGGTTATACTTATATTTCTGAATTTGCAGAAAATACAGATGAAGATTTTGAAACGCAGCTGACTTCACTTCAAAAAAAGAATATTCAGGGCTTAATCATTGATTTGCGCGAAGATGGCGGTGGTATCGTAGATACAGCAGTCAATATTGGCGATCAATTGATATATAAAGGGAAAATCGTAACGACAAAGGGAAGAAAGGGCAATGATGAAACCTATCGAGCAACTAGCAAGGCTCAGGTTAAACTTCCAATGGTTATTTTAGTTGATCAAAATACGGCGAGTGCTTCTGAAATATTGACTGGGGCATTGCAGGATTACAAAAAGGCGACCGTTATTGGTACACAAACATTTGGAAAAGGAATTGTCCAAAGCGTTATTCCGATGCATGATGGTACGGGATATCAGATTACGACAGCTCAATATTACACACCCAAGGGAAGAAATATCAATAAAAAAGGCATTACGCCTGACCTTGTTGTCAATGAAAGTGATTTGACGGAAAATTATCTTACTGATAATGATCAACAGTTTCAGAAGGCCTTAGAAGTAATAAGTAGTAAAATTTCAAAATGAAAAAAATCACAAAAGTCAAAAAACCATTTAAAGTTGTATCAAACTTTACGCCAAAGGGAGATCAGCAGCAGGCTATCGATAAGCTCTCAAAGGGAATAAAAGAAGGGATGAAATACCAAACGTTGTTGGGAGTAACGGGTTCAGGGAAAACCTATACAATGGCAAAAGTCATAGAGGCCGTTCAAAAACCAACACTTGTTTTGGCACATAATAAAACATTGGCGGCGCAATTGGCAAATGAATTTAGGACATTTTTCCCAAATAACGCAGTGGAATATTTCGTCTCTTATTATGATTACTATCAACCAGAAGCTTATGTCCCAGGCAGAGATTTGTATATCGAAAAAGATGCTTCGATTAATGATGAAATAGATAAATTGAGGCACTCTGCCACAGCAGCTTTGTTTGAACGAACAGACGTCATCATTATTGCATCTGTCTCTTGTATTTATGGTCTTGGGAGCCCAATCGATTATGAAAATCTCGTTATTTCGTTGAGACCAGGCATGAAGAAGGATCGAGATGAAATCATCAGACAGCTTGTCGATATTCAATATGTTCGCAATAACATCGGTTTTGAGAGAAATAATTTCCGCGTGCGCGGCGATGTCTTAGAAATTTTCCCGGCGTCATCAACTGATAAGGCAGTAAGAATTGAATTTTTTGACGATGAGATTGACCGCATTACGGAAATCAATGTGGTAACAGGTGAAATCATTGGAGAATTAAGCCACGTTGCTATTTTCCCGGCTTCGCATTATACGACCACACCAGATCGGCTTGAGAACGCGATAAAAGGGATACGCAGAGAACTCGGCGAAAGATACACTTGGTTTAAAGAACACGATTATCTTGTTGAAGCACAGAGAATACTGCAGCGCACCAATTACGATTTAGAGATGCTTCAGGAAATGGGGTATTGTACAGGAATTGAAAATTACACGCGCTATATTAACGGTTCAAAACCGGGTGCGCCGCCTTATACATTAATTGACTATTTTCCAGATGATTTTTTGATTTTCGCTGATGAATCTCACGTCTCAATTCCGCAAATCGGCGGCATGAGTGCAGGCGATCGAGCGCGAAAGAAAAACCTCGTCGACTACGGATTTAGACTCCCTTCCGCCTATGACAATCGGCCTTTAACTTTTGAAGAGTTTGAAGGAAAAATTCATCAGATTATTTTTACATCCGCGACGCCAGGAAAATATGAAGCAGAACATAGTGAGCAGGTTGTAGAACAATTGATTCGTCCGACGGGATTGTTGGATCCTGAAATATCACTTCGGCCGACCAAAGGGCAGATCGATGACTTAATTAGCGAAATACGAAAAACAGTCTCGAAAAAAGAGCGCGTTTTGATTACGACGCTGACGAAAAAAATGGCAGAAGACTTAACGGAATATTTAAAAGACAATGGAATTAGAGTTCGATATTTACATTCTGATATTGATACGATTGAAAGAATGAAAATATTAAGAGAATTACGTCTTGGAAGTTTTGATGTCCTTGTGGGGATCAACCTTTTGCGCGAGGGATTAGATCTGCCTGAAGTTGGACTTGTTGCGATTTTAGACGCGGACAAGGAAGGTTATTTAAGAAGCGAAACATCGTTAATCCAGACGATTGGTCGAGCAGCTCGAAACGTAGATGGCCATGTCATTATGTATGCAGATACCGTTACAAAATCGATGGACTATGCAATTACAGAGACCAAGCGGAGAAGAAAAATTCAGCAGCAATACAATTTAGATCACCATATCGTGCCACAAACTGTAAAGAAAGATATTCACAATATTATTGAAGTGACCAAAGCTGCTGAAACACCTGTTAAATACGAAAAGCAGCCTTCAAATCGAAATGTAGACGATTTTGATTTAGAAAAACTTGAAAAAGAAATGAAAGAAGCTGCAGCTCAGCTTGACTTTGAAAAGGCTGCGAAAATTAGAGATTTGATTAAGGAAATCAAAGGTCAAAAAGTTATATGAAATATATATCAGTCATTGGAGCAAAAGAACATAATTTAAAAAATGTCAGTCTAAAAATTCCGAGAGATCAGTTGGTTGTTTTCACTGGCGTATCGGGTTCGGGTAAATCCACGCTAGCATTTGACACGATTTATGCCGAAGGGCAGCGCAGATATATCGAATCCTTATCTTCGTATGCGCGAATGTTTTTAGGTAATAGCAAAAAACCTAGAGTCGAAAAAATTGATGGGCTCTCGCCAGCTGTTTCCATCGATCAAAAGACAACAAATAGGAATCCACGTTCCACAGTCGGAACAGTTACGGAAATATACGATTATTTAAGATTATTGTATGCAAGAATTGGCATTCCGCACTGTCCACACTGTGGCAAAGAAATTTCGTCTCAAAGCATTGACCAAATTGTCGATCACATTTTGGAACTGCCAGAAGGAACGAAATTTATGATTTTAGCGCCTTTAGTAAGAGGCGAAAAAGGGCAGCAGAAAAAATTGCTTTCTCGCTTAAAAAGAGAAGGATACGTTCGTGTTGTTGTTGACGGTGAAATGCGCCTGCTTTCCGAAAAAATTGAATTAAAGAAAAATATTAAGCATCAAATTGATGTCGTCATTGATCGGCTGAAAAAGAGAGAAAATATGCGCGAGCGCTTGACGGATTCAGTTGAAATCGCACTTAAAATGTCTGACGGCCTTGTAAAATGTCAAGTCATCGATGGAGAAAGTAGACTGTTCAGTGAAAAGCTATCATGTCCAGATTGCGGCTTTTCTATGGAAGAACTTGAGCCGCGTTCTTTTTCTTTTAACAACCCATACGGGATGTGCCCAACCTGCAACGGCTTAGGTTTTCACAAAGAAGTTGATCCACATATCTTAATACCAGACCGCAGCTTGTCAATTAATGAAGGGGCTATCAAATTTTTTGGACTTAAACACGATAACAGGCATCTTCAGTCAATGCTAAAAAGTTTGCTGGAAAAATACAATTATGACTTTGATACGCCAATAAATGATATGTCAAAGGCCTGTCTTAATGAAATTTTATATGGCTCTGATGATGAAATGACTGTCACTTACGATGGTAAATTCAAGGGGACGTATACGTCGCGCTTTGAAGGCCTGATCAATAACATGGAGAGACGGTTTAGAGAGACAAAATCAAATACAATGCGTGGATTTATTGAAAGATACATGTCGGACATTCCGTGTCCAAGTTGTCACGGCAAGAGACTGAACCCTAAAGTATTGTCCGTAACCATTGCGAATATGAACATCATTGAGTTTACTGAACTTTCAATTCGCGAAGCGCTAAAGTTTCTAGATCAACTCTCGCTTACAGAACACGAAATGCTGATTGCGAGTCAAATCATAACAGAAATCAAAAATCGACTTCAATTTTTATCAGATGTCGGTCTTGATTATTTGACACTCGAACGTTCAGCTGGGACGCTCTCAGGAGGAGAAAGCCAGAGAATTCGATTAGCAACGCAGATCGGAACGGGATTAACAGGCGTATTGTATGTGCTTGATGAACCGAGTATCGGGCTGCATCAGAGAGATAATCGTAAGCTTTTAAACTCGTTAAGGCAGTTGACAGATTTGGGCAATTCACTCATTGTTGTTGAACATGACGAAGAAACCATACGTGAAGCTGATTGGATTGTCGACATCGGTCCAAGGGCCGGCGTAAATGGGGGAGAAATTATTGCAGAAGGGCATGTGGATGATATTATCCGGTCAGAGCGATCGATTACAGGGCAATATTTATCCGGTCAGAAAGGAATTCCAGTTCCTTCTAAAAGAAGAGAAGGCAACGGAAAATTTATTAAAATAACAGGAGCGGCTGAACACAATTTGAAAAATATCGATGTTGCGTTCCCCCTTGGAAAACTTATTTTAGTGACAGGTGTTTCAGGATCGGGAAAGTCGACGTTGGTAAAAGATATTTTATACAATGGTGTCTCCAGATCACTTTACCACAGCTACAAGCGCCCGGGGAAACACAAACATATCTCAGGGATAAAAAACATTGATAAAATCATTGCAATTGATCAAACACCAATTGGCAGAACGCCGAGGTCTAATCCGGCTACATATACAGGATTATTTGATTTAATTCGAGATTTATTTGCAAGTACAAATGAAGCCAAGGCCCGCGGTTACAATAAAGGACGATTTAGCTTTAATGTAAAAGGTGGCAGATGCGAAACATGTCATGGTGATGGGATCATAAAAATAGAGATGCATTTCCTGCCAGACGTGTATGTGCCGTGTGAGGTCTGCAAGGGGACACGATATAACCGGGAAACTTTGGACGTTAAATATAAAGGAAAAAATATTGCTGAAGTGTTGGACATGACTGTCGATGAAGCACTTGAATTCTTTAAAAATCTCCCGCGCTTAAAGCGAAAGCTGGAAACACTTCACGATGTGGGGTTAGGTTATATCAAACTGGGGCAGCCTTCTACGCAATTGTCTGGAGGAGAAGCACAGAGAGTAAAATTATCAACCGAATTATCCAGACAAAATACAGGTAAAACCATTTATATTTTGGATGAACCGACAACGGGACTGCACATTGATGATGTCGCAAAACTGGTGAAAATTATGCATCGCTTGGTAGACATGGGAAATACAGTCGTGATCATTGAACACCATCTCGATGTGATTAAAGTTGCAGATTATATCATAGATTTAGGCCCAGAAGGCGGCGAAAACGGCGGCACGATCGTCGCCCAGGGGACGCCAGAAGAAGTAGCACAAAATCCAAAATCATATACAGGTGCGTACTTAAAAGAATTTCTTACACAGAATGAATGAGATCCTTGATTACTTCTCCAGCCATAATTAATCCTGCGACCGATGGGACAAAAGAGACAGAACCGACAATTTTTTCAAATTTGTCGGTTTTTATTTTTTGTGGTTTTTCTGTAGAGTAAACAACTTTTAATTGATTGATATGACGTTTGCGCAGTTCATGTCGAATGACTTTTGCCAATGGATCAACCGAAGTTTGGAAAATATCGGCAACTTTAAATTTAGTGGGATCCAATTTATTTCCTGCCCCCATTGAACTTATGATTGGAACATGGTGCTGATAAGATTCTTCTATAAGTGTTAGTTTTGCTGTGACAGTATCCACTGCATCAATAACATAATCGTATTGTGTGAAATCAAATTGATTTTTGGTATCCGGCAGAAAAAAAATAGGAAAGGCCTTTACTGAAATATGTGGGTTAATATCATGAATACGCTCTTTCATAATTTGCGTTTTTAATTGTCCGATAGTTGATCTCGTCGCGATAATCTGGCGGTTTAAATTTGTAATATCAACCGTATCTTTATCGATAATATCTATATGACCCACACCACAGCGGGCAATTGCTTCGACAGCAAATCCACCCACGCCGCCTAGTCCAAAAACAGCGACATGCGAATTTCTTAACGTTTTCATGGCTTCTGAACCAAGTAATAATTCTGTTCTTTGTAGCTGATTCATTTTTCCCTCACATTGATAAGTAAATTAATTAATACTATACTATACCTTAATTTGCATTTCTATTTATTTCTTTAAAAAGACTTTATTACTTTAATTAAATAATTAAAAAGTGTATAATATTTTAAATTACTTGTCGAATGGAATACAAAAGAGAGAGGTATACCATGAAAAGAACAAGGAAAATCTTTTTTCTGATTTTTTGTTTAGCATTGATTTTTACTTTAACAACTGCGTGCAGTCAAAAGACGAAAACAAACTCAGATTCGTTAGCTGATGGCACAATTACATTCGGCGTCTGCGCAAATCATGCACCAATGGCTTTTACTGATGATAAACAAAATGTCATTGGATTTGAAATTGATTTAGGCAATGCCATTGCAAAAGAATTAAATGTAAATCCTTATTGGATCAATACATCTTGGAATAGTATTTTTGACAGGATGAATAGAAATAAGTACGATTGTGTCCTATCTTCTGTAACTGACACGCCTTCCAGAGAAGATAATTTCAGCTTGTCAAACCATTACTTTGTGAATAATATCGTGATATTAAAAAAATCCAAAACAGGCGATGAAGCGGTAAATGATTCAAATGAGACGTTAAAGGATTTGAAAGACAAACAGGTTGGCGTTGTTGTAAATAGTGGTGGGGCCGGAACTGCAAAGGCACACTTGGACAACGGGAAAGTTAAGAAATTTAATTCTCTCAATTATGCCGTTAAAGCATTGAAAAATGATACGGTTGATCGTTTGATTATCGATGAGTCTGAAGCAATTTTTTACATAAAAAAATATCCAAATCAATATGAGATTACATCTCAACCTATAGCAAATGAAAATTATTCAATCGTTTGTCGAAAAGATAATGAGAAGTTGACGAAAAAAATTAATCGAGCGTTAAAACATTTAATCGATAATGGTACGTATGCAAAGTTGACAAAAAAATGGTTTAATAAGGATATGACTTCGTCAGTACAATAATTGTTATGTTAAATATAAATATATTGACATTAATGCCAGAGGATTTTAAGGGCTTTTTATCATCTCATATCGTCAAACGGGCGATTAAAAATCAAACAGCAAATGTACAGGTGATTGATATCAAGCAATTTGTCAAAGGAAGTTTTCGCAAAATTGACGATTCGCCCTACGGTGGTGGCGCCGGCATGATTCTGCGTTATGAACCAATTGTAAAAGCGATCAATGCACTCAAACATAGTGAGACTTTTACAATTTTAATGTCACCTTCTGGACAGACGTATAATCAGGCAATGGCTCGAAAAATTGCCCACACTTATGATAATATTATTATGATTTGCGGCCATTACGAAGGTGTTGATGAACGTGTTATGAATCATGTTGATTTAAAACTTTCAATAGGTGATTATGTTTTAACTGGCGGAGAATTACCATCTATGGTTGTGACGGATTCAATATTAAGACAATTAAAAGATAATTTGAAAGCATCTAGTCTTGAAGAAGAATCTTTTGATCATTTTCTTTTAGAGTATCCGCAATATACACATCCCAGGGAAATTGATGGGTATCGCGTTCCCGACGTACTGTTATCAGGAGATCATAAAAAAATCAAAAAATGGCGTCATATTCAATCATTGAAAATGACGGAAAGGTTTAGACCTGATTTATTCAAAAAATACCAAAGCATAAGCATAGACGAGAAAAATATCATAGATAGGAGTATTGAAATGACAGAGGATAAACAAAAAGATAAGCACAATTTTGATCTATCAGATGAATTAATATATCGTAGGTTTATGTTGATTAACAACAGTGAACTCCAGCATTTTTTTCACGAAATGACAATTCCTGAGTTCATTGTACTGAATTTAATTTTAAAAAATGAGAAAAATGATCCGATTTATGGAGGTAAAACTTATTTATCAGATTTAGCTGAAAGTCTGCACCGCCCAATTCGCTATGTATCCAATTTATCGCGACAGCTTCAAGACAAAGGGTTGATTATCTGGAAGCATGATGGAGATGGAGAACAGGGTACATACGTTATGATCACAGATGATGGAAAAAAATTAGTTGAGGACCACCAAAAATCAACGCAACAATTTTATTCTCATGTGATCGAAAAGTACGGTCAACAGAATATGATAAAATTACTTGACTTAATGAAGCAATTGGATACCGTTATCACGACAGAGTTGGAAAAGGAGAAACAATGAGTCAAGGACAATCAAAATATCTCGAAAGACAAATAGCAATATGTAAAGAAAATGACGAAATTTCACCTCGGCTTTACAGTGAATATGGCGTTAATTTAGGGTTGAGAGATCCTGATGGAAAGGGCGTCCTAACTGGGTTAACGAATATCTCCGCAGTCAATGGTACAAAGGTTGTCGGCGGAAAACGCGTGCCTTGTGAAGGGGAATTGTGGTACCGAGGCTATCGTATTGAAACATTAATCAATAGTTTAGGTGAAAATGAAATGGGATTTGGCAGAACAGCCTATTTATTATTAATGGGAGAATTGCCATCTGATGAAGAGTTAAAAACCTTCACTTCAGCAGTTCGCCATTATCGAAAACTGCCGACGAATTTTGTCAGAGATGTCATTATGAAAGCACCCAGTTCGGATATAATGAACAGTATGTCTAGATCTATTTTGACACTGGCATCTTATGATTCAGAAGCCAAAAATCCCTCTCTTCAAAATAATTTAAGACAATGCTTACAATTAATCGGTCAATTCCCGATGCTGGCCGTTTATGCATACCATGCCCATGTTTTTACAAATTTGGATGGCAGCATGTACGTACACAATCCAAAGCCGGAATTGTCGACCGCTGAAAACTTTTTAATGATGCTCAGACCCGATCAATCTTTCACTTCAGTTGAAGCAAAGACATTGGACACTGCCATGATTCTGCACATGGAACATGGTGGAGGCAATAATTCAACATTTACAACGCGAGTCGTAACGTCAAGTGGTTCTGACACGTATTCTACGATTAGTGCAGCTATGTCATCTCTAAAGGGGCCAAAACACGGCGGGGCTAATATTAAAGTTATGAACATGATGAACGATATCCGTCAAAATGTAAAGGATTATTCTGATGAAGATGAAATAGCCTATTACTTGAGAAAAATACTAGCAGGGGAAGTACTGGATCACAAAGGACTGATCTACGGTATGGGTCACGCTGTCTATACTTTATCCGATCCAAGAGAAAAAATATTTAAGAAATATGTTAAACAGTTGGCCAAGGAAAAGGGAAGAGAGAACGATCTTTTACTTTACGAAAATATTGAAAAATTAGCGCCAGAGCTCATTAATGAGAAACGTAAAGTTAAAAAGCCTGTCTGTGCAAATGTTGACTTTTACAGCGGATTTGTGTTTAACATGTTAAACATTCCAATTGAATTGTACACACCGCTTTTCGCTGTGGCAAGAATCGTTGGATGGAGTGCACATCGAATGGAAGAGTTGATCTGTACAGATAAAATCATTAGACCGGCGTATATGAGCGTGATGGAAAAACATGAAGATTAAGAGAACAGTTCAGAGATGACAGGTGGGTAAGCCTGTCATCTTTTTTTCTTGAAATAAATCTTTATCCCAACAAATATATATGATATATTAATGAATACTTAAATATTTAAGAAGTTTTAGAGGGGGTAGTTTATGCAAAATAAGCATTCTCACAGTAGCTTTAGTGGACAACTTGGCTTTGTGATGGCTGCTGCGGGTTCAGCTGTTGGCTTGGGAAACATCTGGCGATTTCCATATTTAGCGGCTAAGGACGGCGGCGGTGTTTTTTTAATTATTTACTTAGTTTTAGTTCTAACGTTTGGCTTTACTTTACTTACAAGTGATATTGCGGTCGGCAGATATACCCAAAAAAGCCCAATTGAAGCTTATGAAGCGCTTAAACCAGGATGGGGCTTTTTAGGAAAAATCACTTTCTTAGTTCCAGCAATTATTATGACCTATTACGCTGTTATTGGCGGATGGGTACTCAAATATGTAATAACTTATTTTATTGGAGAGGGACAAGCTGCGGCTTCCACAAACTATTTTTCTTCATTCATTACATCACCGGTCGCTCCAATTGTATATGGTCTTATTTTCATGATCTTTACTTCGCTTATTGTGTATCGTGGTGTACAGAATGGCGTCGAAAAATTTTCGAAAGTGTGCATGCCGATTTTGTTTATCATGATTTTGGCCATTTCTATTTTTTCACTTACACTGAAGCATACAGAAAATGGCGTCACTCGGACCGGTCTGCAGGGATTAGCTGTTTATATGATTCCAAATTTTAAGGGAATGACATTTGGAAAATTTCTCTCAGTTGCCTTAGATGCGATGAGTCAGTTATTTTTCTCATTATCAGTTTCGATGGGAATCATGGTTACTTACGGGTCTTATGTAAAAAAAGATGTAGACTTAAACCATTCGATTAACATGATCGAGGTTTTTGATACCGTTGTGGCTTTTTTAGCCGGGTTAATGATCATTCCTTCGATTTATGTTTTCTCTGGAACAGAAGGAATGGCTTCTGGGCCATCATTGATTTTTGTCTCTTTGCCAAAGGTATTCAACGCAATGGGGCCAGCAGGTAATGTTTTCGGGGCTGCATTTTTTATTATGGTGACTTTTGCAGCGCTTACTTCTTGTATTTCTGTTCTTGAAACATTGGTTGCAGACTGCACGAAGCTTTTTAATGCACCTAGAAAAAAGACCACTCTAGTCTTAACGGTTATTTATAGTGTGGCTACAGTCATAATTACATTGGGATACACGATCTTTTACTTTGAATTAAAATTGCCCAACGGTACAGTAGGACAATTATTAGATTTAGCGGATTATATCAGTAATAGTGTATTAATGCCAATTACATCTTTATTATCGTGCATTTTGATTGGATGGGTCGTAAAGCCTAAGCTGATCATTGATGAAATGGAATTGAACGGAGAAAATTTTAAAAGAAAATCTATTTATTCTGTGATGGTAAAATACATTGCACCTGTCATCATGGTTATATTGTTCTTGCAATCGACGGGTTTCTGGCAGTGGTTAGCTAAATTAGTGCATTAAAATAAATAAGACGTCATACTTTTGAAAGGTGCCGATCACCTTGCGTATGACGTCTTTTTTGTTATAGTCCTAATTTAATTTCAACATTATATTTATCTTTTAAATCTTCGGCTTCGTTGACATAAGCTCTGTTCTGTTTTTGTCCTAAAAGGAAACGATGCAGACTATCATGAGCTGCTTCAAAAGGAATCTTTTCTTTGATTTTTTTATCGGTTACTTTAATGATATGATAACCAAATTGTGATTTGACAGGTTCGGAAGTCATTTCACCTGGTTCCAAAGCAAAAGCAGCCACTTCAAATTCAGCGACCATTTGACCTTTGTGGAAATAGCCTAAATCTCCGCCTTTTTCTCTATTTGCCTGATCTAATGAATAATCTTTAGCGGCTTGTTCGAATGTTTTGCCGCCATCATTGATTTCTTTAATGATATCAACAGCTTGCTGTTTAGAAGGAAGCAGGATGTGAGAAGCTCTGATTGAATCCGGTGCAATAAACTGATTGCTGTGTTCGTTATAATACGCTTTTAATTCTTCTTCAGTTACCTTCACATTATCCATGAAATGCGCAATCATATAAGATTTCATGAACTTTTCTTTCATTTCAGCAAATTCTTTTTGGTATTGTTCCGTTTCTTCGACGTGTTCATCTTTTCCCTTTAAGTAGAACAGTTCTTGCGCAATCATTTCATTTAACAGCTGACGCTGCCCTTCACGTGTTTTGAATTGAGCCTGTTGATCTGCAGGAGCCTGCGCAATAAGAAGATCTAACTGATTCTGAGTAATTTCCTTACCTTCTACAATCGCAAGGACTTTATCTTCTAAAGACATAATATCCCTCCTATTAATTAAGATATAAAAGTTATATTAACGGTTATCATTTTAACTGTCAATAAAATTTCATGACCTCTAAGTTTCTATTTTTAGAATCATTTCAAGTCTTTACATTTATGTAGAATAGTGTATAATATATATAAATATAAAAATAAGTTGTTGTCGAAAAGAGCACGTTTTTGTGTTCTTTTTTTAGGATATAGAATAAGGAGGTTCCTGTGAAAGCAAAATATGAGCGTGTGATGATAAAACTTAGCGGTGAAGCTCTGGCAGGCGATCAGGGGTTTGGAATTAATCCATCAACTGTTAAAGATATTTGCACTTCAATTAAATCTGTATATGATTTAGGTGTTGAAATATCGATTGTTGTTGGCGGTGGAAATTTTTGGCGAGGCCGCCAAAGTGATGAAATGGACAAATCAACAGCAGATTACATGGGAATGCTGGCAACTGTTCTGAATGCGCTCGCTCTGCAGGATTCACTTGAAGGCATGGGAATTCCGGTTCGAGTTCAAACAGCTATTGAAATGCGAGAAATTGCCGAACCTTACATTAAGCGCAAAGCAGTTCGCCATCTTGAAAAAAATCGCATTGTCATTTTTGCCGCTGGAACAGGAAACCCCTTTTTTACTACAGATACAACAGCAGCACTGCGAGCAGCAGAAATTGATGCAAATATTATTTTGTTGGCAAAGAATGTCGATGCTGTGTACGATTCTGATCCTAACATTAATCCCGATGCTAAAAAATATTCTCATTTATCTTATCTAGATGTCATCAATCGTGGATTAAAGGTGATGGATTCTACTGCAATCACCTTATGTATGGATAATCACATTCCAATCTTAGTTTTTGGACTAAACGATCCAAAGAATATTTTACGGGCTATTTCAGGCGAAAAAATTGGAACATTAATTAATGGAGATAAAAATGAGTAATGAAGTCATGACGGCTGCCGAACAAAAGATGAACGGCGCCATTGAAAATTTAAATAGTAGTTTGCTGACATTACGAGCCGGACGAGCGAATGCGCATATTTTAGACAAGGTAACAGTTGATTATTACGGAGCAAAGACGCCTGTTAATCAGATTGCTACAATAGCTGTTCCGGAACCTCGTTCAATTACAATTCAGCCATACGATATCAATAGCATCAAAGATATTGAAAAGGCTATTTTAAAGGCCGACTTAGGATTTAATCCATCAAACGATGGGAAAATAATTCGATTAGTTGTACCGCAGCTGACCGAAGAACGAAGAAAAGAATTGGTCAAATTAACCAAAAAATATGGCGAAGAGTGCAAAGTTTCAGTTCGAAACGTAAGAAGAAAAGCTGATCAAAAAATTAAAGCTCAGCAAAAAGATAATGAAATCAGCGAAGACGAATTGCACGATATTCAAGATGATATTCAAGATTTGACAAATAAAAAAATAAAAGAAATTGATCAAATCTTGGACGAAAAAGAAAAGGAAATTTTAGCAGTTTAAAAAGAATATATAATTTATGGCATGAGAGTGGGGCTTCCCACTCTTATGTTTTTTGTGAAACAAAATGACTAAACAAGAAAAAATATATGAATTGTTTGAACCCATTGTTACCCAAATGGGTTATGAATGTTACGATGTTGAATTAAACAAAAATGGAAAAAATAAAGTCTTAATTGTTTATATTGATCATCCAGATGGTATAAAACTAGATGACTGTGAAACTGTCAGTCGTAAAATCAGTCAATTTTTAGATGAAGTAGATCCAATACAGGATGCGTATACATTGGAAGTATCTTCTCCAGGAATTGAAAGAAAATTAACAAGAGTTAAACACTATCAGGCGGCTGTTGGGAAAAAAATAGATATTAATTTATTTAAGCCAATAAATAAAAAGAAAAAATTGTGCGTTTTGCTAAAAGAAGCGGGCGATGATGGAATCGTTGTTTTAGACGATCAACAAGAAATCCAGTTTCGCTATTCAGATATTGCCAAGGCGACAATCCATTTTGATTTTAATTAATATATATTGTAGGAGTGGAAAATGAACGCAGAATTTATGGCTGCATTAGATATTATTGAAAAAGAAAAGGGTATTAATAAAGAGGAACTGATACAGGATATTGAAAGTTCAATTGAGCAAGCCTATAAGAAGAATTATGGAAATGACCAGGACTTTGAAGTGAATTTTGACCGCGATACGGGCGAAATCAAAATTTTTGCGCGATGGCTTGTTGTGGACGATGATGCACCAATCGGACAATCTCATTCTGAAAAAAGATTTCACGATGCATTGAAAATTGACGATTCCTGTCAAATTGGAGATGTGATCGAGCAAGAAATCGAACCAAAAGATTTTGGACGAATTGCTGCTCAAAATGCCAAGCAGATGATTTATCAAAAAATAAAGGAACAGGAACGTAAAAAAATCTATAATGAATTCATCGAACATGAGGATGAAGTGGTTGTAGGCACCGTCGATCATGTTGAACGAAAAATGATTTTTGTGAATCTTGGTGATACGATTGGTTTTTTACCTCAAAATGAACAGATCCCTGGAGAAAATTATCATGCAGGCGATAGAATTAAAGTTTATATTTTGTCTGTGCGCAATCAAAGCAAGGGACCGGAAATTATTTTATCGAGAAAACATCCGGGATTATTAAAAAGATTGCTGGAAGATGAAGTTCCTGAAATTTATGATGGCATTGTTGAGGTTGAAAGCATTGCCCGCGAGGCGGGAGCAAGATCTAAAATTGCTGTAAAATCAAATGATCCTTCGATTGATCCAGTAGGTGCTTGCGTAGGCCATAAAGGCAGCCGCATACAAAATATCATTGATGAACTGGGAAATGAAAAAATTGATGTGATTAAATACAGTGATAATCCGTATGAATATATCACAAATGCATTGAGCCCGGCCAATGTTAAGGAAGTATTGATTAATCAAGAAACGAAACAGGCCTACGCAATAGTTGATGATTTTCAATTCTCACTGGCCATTGGAAAAGAAGGACAAAACGTTCGATTGGCGGTTCATCTAACCGGTTGGAAAATAGATATAAAAAGTGATTCTGAATTTGAAAAAATATTATCCGATAATCCTAATTTCAGAGAAGAATTTAGCAAAAAAGACGAACATGTTGAAAAGCTTGTTGATGAAATCAAAAAAGAAATGGATGCACTGTTGGATAATACAGCCGGATCTGGTCAGCTTGACTTAGAAGATGATAATTATTCGATGGAATTAAATAGCGATGATGATCGTACCGAATAAAAATGAAAAAAATACCATTAAGAACTTGTATAGTATGTAAAGAAAAAATGCCTAAAAAGCAATTGGGGCGGATCGTTATCAATTCAGACGGAAATTTAGAATATGATCGTACGGGTAAAAAAAACGGCAGGGGGGCATACATATGTATGAATTCTCAATGCCTTTCCAAACTGAATGCCTCAATTTTATCGAGAACATTTAAACAGCAAATAACTTCTGAAAAAACAGAAGATTTGAAAAATATATTATATAAGGAAATGAAAACCATGTAAAAATAGAAAAAAGGAGGAGTTTATATGGCAAAATTGCGAGTCTACCAGTTAGCAAGTCAATATGAAATTCCCAGTAGAGAATTTGTTCAAATTTTAAATAGATATAATATTCCGGTTAAAAATCACATGAGTGCTTTAACCGATCAGCAGGTTGAAGAATTTAAAGCGAGCTTTGATCCAACTAAAGACCGCAGGGCAGAAGAACAAGTACCTAAAAAGAAAAAGTCAAATTCATCAAAGTCAACTTCTAAGAAGGTTTCACAAAAGTCTCAGCAAGAATCAAAGCCGACTTCTAAAAAGAAAGAAAAAAAGCCAGATAAAGCCGAAAAAGTAAATAAAACACAGGCTGCAAGTGAATTGAAAACGCAGGATAAAGCCGAACCTAAAAAGAAAAAAAACAAAAAAGCTTCAAATCCTCATGCTGATAATAAATCTGAAGATCAATCCAATAAAAATACGAATAACCGTAACAAGAAGAACCGCAAGAAAAAATCTAAAAATTCAAATCGTGAGGAAACGATAAAAGTTAAAGACCATAGCAAAAAGGGAAAAGTTTCTCATTCTGTCTATAAAAAGAAAAAGGACGAAAAGAAATCCGAACAGGCTAAGAATAAGGTCTATGAAATTCCTGAAAGTTTAACTGTTGGCGAATTAGCTGATATTGTTGGTGCTAATGCGACAGATATCATAAAAACATTGATGATGGCAGGGACAATGGCAACCATCAATCAAACGATTGACGCGGATACGGCTCAACTTGTTTGTGATGAACTCGGTTATGAAGTGAAAGTCATCAAAGATGAAGATGTTTTTGAAAAAATCATCGAAGAATATGATGAAAAAGAAACTGGAAATGAAGTTTCGAGACCACCTGTCGTTACGGTAATGGGACATGTTGACCACGGGAAAACTTCTTTATTGGACCGGATTAGAAAATCCCACGTTACTGCAAGTGAAGCGGGCGGCATTACGCAGCATATTGGGGCTTATACCGTAAAAATCAAAGGAAAATCTATCACCTTTATTGATACACCGGGACACGCAGCTTTTACCGCGATGCGCTCCCGCGGTGCTCAGATGACAGATATCGCTGTTCTTGTTGTTGCGGCCGATGATGGCGTTATGCCTCAAACGATTGAAGCCATTGATCATGCAAAGGCTGCAAACGTCCCAATTATTGTCGCGATTAATAAAATAGATAAAGAAGGCGCTAATCCGGAAAGAGTCAAACAAGAACTCGTCGATCAAGGTGTTGTTGTAGAAGAATGGGGTGGCGATGTTATAGCCGTTCCTGTTTCTGCAAAAAAAGGACAAAATATCGATGAGCTGCTCGAAGATATCTTGCTTGTAGCCGAAATGGAAGAGCTTAAAGCTGATCCAGATCGTCCGGCAAGAGGATGCGTTATTGAAGCGCAGTTGAAAAAAGGGAAAGGTTCAACTGCCTCGATGCTCGTCCAGCAGGGGACGCTCCATATCGGCGATGCAATTGTTTCTGGAACAACCTACGGGCGTGTCAGAACAATGGTTGATGATAAGGGGCATCGCATTAAAAAGGCTGGCCCGTCGAAGCCCGTCGAGATTTCAGGTTTATCAGGTACGCCGGAAGCTGGAGACGATTTTATTGTTATGCCTTCTGATAAGGAAGCAAGACAGCTGGCTGAAAGACGCCAAGAACAGGAAAAGAATGAAAAGCAGGCGAAGAGCAGTGTGTCGCTTGAAGATCTTTTCTCCAGAATCAAAGAAGGCGAAATGAAGGACATCAATTTGATCGTAAAAGCGGATGTTCAAGGTTCTGTTGAAGCGCTATCGCAGTCCTTAGTCAAATTAAGTAATGACGAAGTTCGCGTCAATGTCATTCACGGTGCTGTCGGTGCAGTTAACGAATCAGATGTTTTGCTGGCTTCGACATCCGACGCAATCATTATCGGATTTAATGTTCGACCAGATAAAAACGCATTGGAAGCAGCCGATCATGAAAAAGTGGATATTCGTTTGTACCGTGTGATTTACGACGCGATTGACGATGTTAAACAGGCTATGGAAGGGATGCTGACTCCGGATTATGTTGAAAAGGTAACCGGTGAAGCGGAAGTCAGAAGCACCTTTAGAATTCCTGGTGGTATTATTGTTGCCGGTGCTTACGTGACAGATGGTAAGATTTCAAGAACAGACGAAGTACGCGTTGTAAGAGACGGTATTGTCGTGTACGAAGGCAAAATTGGATCTTTACGCAGATTTAAAGATGACGTCAAAGAAGTTCAGCAGGGCTATGAATGCGGTATCGGGATTGAAAAATACAACGATATCAAGGAAGGCGACATCATCGAAACATTTGTCAATGAAGCTGTAAAGCGTGAACTGTAATTTGTGGACATATGAAAGAGGTGTGGCTTAATGGCTTCTCATCGTTTAGAAAGAATCAACGCACAAATACAAAGAGAATTAAGTTTGATTATCAGTCAAAAGGCAAAAGACAGAAGACTGCATAATACAACCTTTGGTATTACGGATGTAAAAGCAACTCAGGATTTAAAAGTTGCAAAGGTTTATATTTCGGTCATAGGCTCTCAAGAAGAAAAAGAGGGCATCATAGATGCGCTGAATAACGCAAAAGGTTTTCTGCGCAGTTCATTAGGTCGTGTCTTGAAAACACATACGACGCCGGAACTTATTTTTAAAATCGATGAATCTGTTGAATATGGTATCCATATTGACCAAATATTATCAGAATTAGAAAATGATAAGAAATGAAATTAATTAACGAAAAAATTACAGACTATATTCAAAACAATCAAACCTTTTTATTAATGACACACCAAAAACCAGACGGTGACGCCATCGGATCAGTTATTGCGCTTGGCAGAGGATTGAAGGAGCTCGGTAAACAAATCGATTATTTTGTTCAGGATTCAATTGAACAGAATTTAAGTTTTTTTGATGAAATAAAATATTTCAACAAAACAGAGAACCAATCCTACGATGCTGTGATAGTGGTCGACTGTTCGACATGGACACACATTTGTAAACCGGCTAAACTTCCCGAATACAAAGCGGTCATCAATATAGACCATCACATTACGAACGAAGGCTACGGAGATCTCAATCATGTCGAGGATGTGGCAGCGGCTTCAGAACTGATTTATCGTTTGCTTAAACAAATGAATATACCTCTCGATGAAGAAATGGCTGACGCTTTGTACACGGGGATATCGACCGATACGGGCTCGTTTCAATTTTCAAATGTCACATCAGCAACACATCAAATTCTTGCTGAGTTATATCAATATCCTTATCGATATGCTGACATTGCTAGACGGGTTCACCATGAAAAATCATTGATGCAAATGAAAATGTACGGCGCAGCAATTGAAAACACAACTCTAATTAACGATGCGACAATCGCTTGGACAGTTTTGGATTACAAGACGATCCATCAATATGGCGGCGATATCAATATTTCCGATGACATTGCAAACATCGGAATTAACATTAAAGGTGTCAGTATTGGGGTGACTTTAAAAGAGGTTGAAAAGGATATATACAGAGTTTCTCTCCGAGCAAGCTCAGAATGTGATTTTGATGTATCCAGCATCGCAAAATGCCACGATGGCGGTGGGCATAATAAAGCCTCAGGCTTCACCTTCCAATCTAACTTGGAAGCATTAAAACAGGAAATAACCAGTAAATTTAATGAAGTAAAAGATGGAAGAAATCAATAATAAGGAAAAAAATGGCGTCTTAATATTAAATAAACCCATCGGGATAACATCTCATGATTTGGTCAATATTGTTCGAAAATTATTTGATATAAAAAAAGTGGGACATACTGGTACTTTAGATCCCGATGCTCAAGGGGTTATGATTGTCGCTTTAGGCAGAGCCACAAAGTTTATCCGTTTTTTCTCAGATACAAATAAAACGTATCATGCACAAGTTCTTTTCGGTAACGAAACAGATACCTATGATATAAGCGGAAAAATCATAACGAGTAAGAAACCAGATTTTTCTGTCACGTCGTTAAAAGATAGTCTTGTATCTTTTGTCGGAAAAATTATGCAGCAGCCGCCGATTTATTCGGCATTAAAAAAGGATGGCAAACATTATTACGAATACGCCCGCCAGGGGATACAAATTGATATTCCAAGGCGGGAGGTTGAAATTTTTAATGTCCAGCTTTTAGATGCGGAGGTGCCATTTTCAGCTGATATACGCGTCGAATGTTCCTCTGGAACCTATATCAGAAGTTTATGTCATGATATCGGTTTGTCACTTAACACATACGCGTGCATGGGAAAATTGGAACGAACTGCGGTTGGAAGGTTTGATATTGAGCAAGCGCTTGACATCAACGATTTAGTGAAAATGAGTCTTCCCCAAAGAATGGAGCTGTTATTGTCAGTTGACGATTTCTTGCCGTCCTATCGATCAGTGCAGAGTAATGCTCGAGGAGATCGTTTTATTAAGAACGGAAATAAGCTTTTTCAATGGAATGCAATTGATTCTTTTGAAAATTATCGAGATAGAGAGCCTCTCAAAATTTATGACAGTCAACGCCATTTTATTGGAATGGGCAGGTACAATCAAATAGAAAATTTTGTGTATCCATTGAAAATGTTTTAATAGTATTAATATGAAAAAAAGAAGAGAAACAAATAAGTCTGATCAAGGAATGGTCATGGCCTTAGGTTTTTTTGATGGTGTTCATAAAGGGCATCAAGCGTTGCTAAAAAAAGTAATAGAGATTTCAGAAAATGATCATTTGGAATCAGGCGTCATGACTTTTGTTAAACATCCTCTAACTCTGATTTTTCCAGCATATACGCCGGATTTAATTACAACAAATGATGAAAAAGTAAAAATTATCCATTCTTTAGGCATTCAGCATGTTTATTTGGATGATTTTAATGAAAAACTAATGAATCTCTCTAGTGAAAATTTTATTAGAGATTATCTATTAGTAAAATACAATATTAAGCATCTCGTGGTTGGATTTAATTATACTTTTGGCTATAAAGGTGCTGGTAATGTCGAGACGTTAAAAAAATATGGCAAGAAATATCATTTTGGTGTTTCGGTGGTTTCACCGTGTATTATTGACGGCGAACCAGTCAGCAGTACGAGAATTCGCGGCTTAATAAAAGCTGGCAAGGTTGATGAGATTGAACCGCTTTTGGGGCGGCCTTATCAAATCAAAGGAAAAATTGTAAAGGGAAAGGGACTAGGTCACCAATTCGACGTTCCTACTGCGAATTTAAAATTAAAATCAAAGGTCATATTACCTAGTTCTGGCGTTTATTACACAAAAGTAATTTTACATGATCATGTATACGATGGATTGACTAATTTAGGAGCAAACCCAACATTTAAACAGCATCCTTACACGATTGAAACGTTTATATACGATTTCGATGAAAATATATATAATCAAACCATGTCACTTACTTTTGTAAAGAAAATAAGAGATGAAATTAAATTTGACAATGTAGATGAATTAATGGATCGTATTAAATACGATATTGATTATATTGATAAAATATACAGGAATCATCCCTCGAGCTTGCAAGGTACTAAATAAAAGAAGGTCATGTCATGCCACGTTATTCTGAAGAAATTATTCAAGAGGTCATTGAAGCTAACGATATCGTTAGTGTTATTTCTTCGTATGTACAATTGAAAAAATCGGGCCGATCGTTTATGGGCAGATGTCCTTTCCACAACGAACGCACACCTTCTTTTTCTGTTTCACCAGACAAACAGCTATATCATTGTTTTGGATGCGGCGCTGGTGGAAACGTCATTTCATTTATTATGGATATTGAAAATATGAGTTTTCCGGAAGCCTTGGAATGGTTAGCGGAACGGGCTAATATCACGCTGCCTCAAAAAACAGAATATACGGATTATCAGTATCAACAAAAGAAAAAATTTTACGAAATCAACCGTCAGCTTGCAAATTATTATTACGTGTTATTAAAGCACTCTTCCAAAGGACAAAAATATATCCAGGAAAGAGGCTTAGATCAGTCGACAATTAAAACATTCGGGATTGGTTATTCAAAAGATTCCTGGGATAATGCGATTCGGTTTTTATCGAGCAATCACGTTTCTTCTAAAGAAATGCTACAAATTGGTTTAGCGATTCAAGGAAAAAATGGCAAATTATATGATCGTTTTCGTGATCGTTTGATGATTCCTATTCAAAACAGTCGGGATAAAATCATTGGCTTCGGCGGACGTGTCATCGATAAAAAAGAAAATACACCAAAGTATTTAAATTCTCCAGAATCGACAATTTTTTCAAAGGGAACTGAACTTTTTAACTTGAACCGAGCTAAAAAAAATATTCAAAATAATCAGTTTATTGTTGTCGAAGGGTATATGGATGTGATCGCATTATATCAATATGGAATAAAAAATGTCGTGGCTGCGTTAGGCACAGCCTTTACACCAAACCATGCGAAAATATTAGACCGATACGTGTCATCTGTTGTTTTATGCTTTGATGGTGACCAAGCTGGAGAAAAGGCGACGAAACGCGCCATTGATATATTGAAAAAATCAGATTTGACAATTAAAGTTTTGCGATTAAATATCGAAGACGATCCAGATTCATTTATCCGGAAAAATGGGACCGATGCTTTTTTAGATAAAGTCAATCATGCAAAAACAGCTACAGATTATTTATTAGATAATTTAAAAATAAATAACCCTCTAAATACAAACGAAGAAAGAATTAATTATGTTAACGGAGCGATTCCTATTCTCCAGGATACAAAAAGTGACGTAGAAAAAGAGGTTTATGCAAAAGTTGTTTCAAAAAGAACTGGAATCTCTGCTAAAATGATATTTAACGAGGCAAAAAAAAGTAAAAGTGAAAATAATAAGATTAATTTAACTGCCTTGTCTCAAAAACAATCCTCTTCTGATAAAGTGCCTAAGGTGCTTCAGCAAGCGGAGAAAAATGTCATCCTCGGACTGTTGAATAAAGAGATTAATATTGAGAATTGCAAACTCGATACATTGTGCTTTACAGATCCATTCAATAAAAAAATCTACAATCTTATTGAAAATAATCGCGACATGACCGCATCAACAATCATATCTTTTCTCGAGACAGATGAAAAACAACAGCTTTCGGAAATGCTTATAAAAAACGAGCAGGGAAATAGTGATTTATTGAATATGTACGAAGAGAGCATAAAAATACTGCAAAGAGAAGGACAAAATAAAAAAATTGCTCAACTGGAGAAAAAATTAAAAGACGATCCTTTCAATTCTGATGTCGTAAATATTATGGAGCAAATAAAAACGTTAAAGGCAGAATCAAATATAGGAGGACAAAATGGCGAAAACTAAATCTGACGAATTGACGAAAAACAGTGTTTTAAGTCAATTGAGTCAAAATGAAAAGGAAATTGAAGATATTACTCCTGAACTTAAGAAATTGCCGGAAGTTAAAGAACTTGTCAAAAAGGGGAAAAAGAAGGGATATCTAGATAATGAAGACATTGATAATGCCTTAGATAAAAAAGATCTAGATCCAGAAGAAATAGATTCTATTTATTTATATCTTCAAAAAGAAGGAATCAATTTGATTTTCGGAGATGATGTCGATGATTTATCTGAAATGGATGATACGAGCATCGCTGAACTAAATGAGATTGAGAAAAACGAGAAAAAAAAGGACGCCGAGCTATCGGATAGTATTAATGTAAATGATCCAGTCAGACTTTACTTAAAAGAAATTGGCCGTGTTCCATTGTTGACACCAGAACAAGAAATGGCAATTGCAAAACGTATGGATGAGGGCGACGAAGAAGCGAAAAAAGAATTGGCAGAAGCCAATTTACGACTGGTTGTCAGCATTGCCAAACGCTATGTGGGTAGAGGGATGTCTTTCCTTGATTTGATTCAAGAAGGAAATCTTGGCTTAATTAAAGCTGTTGAAAAATTTGATTATAAAAAAGGATTCAAATTTTCTACCTATGCGACATGGTGGATTCGCCAAGCCATTACTCGTGCCATAGCAGATCAAGCTCGAACCATTAGAATTCCAGTTCATATGGTCGAAACAATCAATAAACTCATTCGCGTTTCAAGACAATTATTGCAAGAATATGGCAGAGAACCTACGCCTGCAGAAATCGGCAAAGAAATGGGCTTTTCTGAAGAAAAAGTGCGTGAAATTCAAAAAATCGCACAAGATCCTGTTTCGTTAGAAACACCAATTGGTGAGGAAGAAGACAGCCATCTTGGTGATTTCATTCCGGATGATGAAGCACCGGCTCCTTCAGAGGCGGCTTCTTATGCATTGTTGAAAGAGCAGCTGATGGACGTGCTTAGCACATTGACGGACCGAGAAGAAAAAGTGCTGCGTCTCCGTTTTGGTCTAGATGATGGCAGAGCGAGAACTTTGGAAGAAGTTGGAAAAGAATTTGACGTGACCCGTGAACGAATCCGTCAAATAGAAGCTAAAGCATTGCGTAAACTTCGTCATCCCAGCCGCAGTAAAAAATTAAAAGATTATTTAACCTGATGATTGCAAAAAGGCTAGAAGTTATTTCTGAATTAGTTGCGCATAGCCGGTGCACTGCGGATATTGGAACAGATCATGGCATTGTTCCTTTGAAATTAATTGATTCTCATCGGGCGGACATGGTGATTGCCACTGATGTCTCCGCCCCATCTTTAAATAAAACCCAAAAAAAGGTAGCAATCAATCACTTGGGTTCCAAAATAATAACTCGGTTAGGTAATGGTTTGGATCCAATAAACAAAGATGAATGTGATACAATTATTATTGCTGGAATGGGTGGGCTATTAATCGAGGATATCCTCAACCGCGGTGTGAATAAAATAGAAAATGCAACATTAATTTTGCAACCAATGAATAATGCACATTTTGTTCGAATGTTTCTCGAATTCAGCGATTACAAGATTACAAAAGAAATGATTGTATTTGAAAACAATCATTATTATCAGATCATCGTTGCTGAACCAGGGAACATGAAAATTGATGACCCAATTGATTATTGGGTAGGCTGCAAAAGTGCAAGAAAATCTGATGCTGTATTTGAAAATTTTATAAAATCTTTAATATCAAAACAGAAAGAGATCATCCATTATACAAAAAATCAGCCTACAGCTAATGCACGTCGTAAAATCATTCAGACAAAGAATATAATCTGTATGTTAGAGGAGACACTTAAATAATTTGAATATTTTCAAATTGGGGGCTAAAATTATGAAGGCACAAGAAATATATAAGGTTATTGAACAGATTGCTCCATTATATTTGGCTGAAGATTGGGATAATTCCGGACTTCAAATTGGCTCTTATAATCGAGATATCAATAAAGTTCTTTTGACTTTGGATGTCACAAAAGAAGTGATTCAGGAAGCAGTAGAAAAAGATGTGCAGTTAATTGTATCGCACCATCCATTTATCTTTAACGGCATTAAATCGCTATGTATAGATAATGGCAAGGGAGAGCTTGTCGCACAATTAATTAAAAATAATATCTCTGTATATTCAGCACATACTAATCTTGATTCTGCAAAACTAGGATTAAATCATTATATTGCCAATCAATTAGGGATTAAAGAGACTGAGCCACTTGTACAATCTGATCAAGATCAGTTATTTAAACTTGTTATCTTCACACCTCAAAATTTTTCTCAAAAAATTTTAGACGTACTTGGAGAAAATGGCGCAGGTTTATTGGGAAAATACAGTCATTCATCTTTTAGAGCCGCGGGTAAATCGACGTTTAAACCACTTGAAGGTTCAAAACCATATATTGGAAAAACAAATAAAGTTGAGACTGTTATTGAAGATCGTATAGAAACCATTATTGATCGACACTTAGCCAAAAAGATTTTACCTATTTTAAAAGAGATCCATCCTTACGAAGAAATGGCTTATGATTTGTATCCTTTAGATTCTTCCATTTCAAAAAATGAAAATGGCTTAGGGAGAATTGGTTTTTTGAATAAGTCGATGTCTTCTCATGAATTTATTGATTTAATAAAAAAGAGCTTAGGCGTAAATTTTATTCGTACGGCTGGACCAATCCCTGAAAAAATAAAGAAAGTTGCCTTATGTACAGGGGCAGGCGCTGAATTTCTAAGTATTGCTAAATTCAAAGCAGCAGATGCTTATATCACAGGTGATTTAAAATATCACGAAGCGCAAAATGCCAAAGAAAATAGTTTATGGGTCATTGATGCCGGACATTTTGGAACAGAAAAAAATGTTGTGTATCTGTTGAAAGATCACTTAAAATCGAATTGTCCATCAATTGAAACCATCATATCAGAAAATATTAAAAGTTATTTTGAAATTTACTAAGCTAATATATAGATGGATTCATTTCATAAAAGCAAGGAGGACTTTATGAAAAAATTGTTTACAGGAAATGAAGCAGCTGCGCGAGGCGCTTGGGAAGCAGGCGTAAAATTTGCAGCAGCTTATCCGGGGACTCCAAGTACGGAGATTCTGGAAAATTTAGCATTGTACGATGAAGTTCAAACGGAATGGGCACCAAATGAAAAGGTTGCAGTTGAATCAGTGGCTGGTGCTTCGATCGCAGGTGTTCGGAGTTTAGCGTGTATGAAGCACGTTGGTCTCAATGTGGCTGCAGACCCGATGTTTACCTTTGCTTATTTGGGCGTTAACGGCGGTTCCGTTATACTGACGGCCGATGAACCAGGAATGTTTTCTTCCCAAAACGAACAAGATAATCGTCATTACGCAAGAGCTGCTAAAATGCCGATGTTTGAACCATCAGATTCACAAGAAACAAAGGACATGATGATCAATGCCTTTGATCTTTCAGAAGAATATGATGTTCCAGTTTTATTTAGAATGACAACGCGAGTCGATCATTCAAAAAGTATTGTGAATTGTGAAGATCGCAAAGATATCCCTGATAAACCATATGAAAAAAATATCCCTAAGTATTGCCCAATGCCTGCTTTTACTGGGGATATGCAGAAAAAATTGTATGCAAATTTAGAAAAAGTCAAAGATTTTTCAAATCATTGCAAGTGGAACTATATTGAAGATAACCATAAGCCATTGGGGATCATTGCATCTGGCGTTGCGTTCCGCTATGCAAAGGAAGTTTTTGGTGACGAAGCTTCTTATTTGAAAATTGGCTTTTCACATCCATTGCCGATGGAATTAATAAAAGAATTCGCATCCAAAGTTGAAACCATTTATGTTTTAGAAGAAAATGATCCGATTATGGAAACGGAAATAAAAGCTGCTGGTATTCCGTGTATTGGCAAAGATATGTTTCCACAAAGAGGGGAATTATTGCCTGAACGTATTAGACTAGCTGCCTTTGGAAAAACTCAGGAAACAATTAAACCAAATCCGGAAGCAGTTGTTGGACGGCCACCAGCACTTTGCGCGGGTTGTCCACATCGTGGATTCTTCTATGAGTTGAGTAAACTTAAAAACACTATGATTTTTAGCGATATTGGCTGTTATACCTTAGGGGCATTGGCGCCATATAACGCTACAGATGCCTGCATTTGTATGGGCGCTTCAATTTCAGGCGGACATGGTGTGGCGCAGGCTTTAAAATTAAAAAACGAAGACATGAATGTCGTATCTGTAATTGGCGATTCGACTTTCTTCCATTCCGGCATCACATCATTACTTGACGCTTCTTACAACAAAAGTTCGTATTTAACAGTTATTCTCGATAATAGAATTACAGGGATGACCGGTCATCAGCAAAACCCAGGAAGCGGTTATGATTTAAAGGGAAATAAAGCACCGATTTCTGATATTGAAAAGATCTGTCGTGCAATTAACATTACCAATATCCGGACAGTTAATCCAAACAATTTACAGGAAATGAAAGATGCATTAGATTGGGGAATTCATTGTGACGGACCAGCTGTCATTATTACAAGATGGCCCTGTGCATTAAAGAAACTCTCTGAAGAAGACAAGCAAGAATTTCCTAAGGTCTTTACTCAGAAATATCATGTTGATATGGATAAATGTATCGGTTGTAAAAAATGTATCGGGACAGGCTGCCCTTCATTAGAATTCGGTCGTGTTCAGGACAAAAAAATGAACATCACTGAAAGCTGTGTGGGTTGTGGCGTTTGTAGTCAGGTTTGCCCGGTTGATGCGATTATTAAAGGATAATGTAATATGGAAACAAAAAATATACTGTTAGTTGGCGTAGGCGGGCAAGGCACTATTACAGCCGCAAAATTGTTGACAACTGGGCTTATGGCATCGGGATATGATGTCAAGATGAGTGAAATACATGGGATGAGTCAAAGAGGTGGTTCTGTTAGCTCTCAAGTACGTTATGGCTCTGAAGTACAGTCGCCGGTTATTGAAGCTGGAACAGCTGATATCATTGTGGCTTTTGAAAAAATGGAAGCCATGCGCTATATCAATTATTTAAAACCAAATGGAAAAGTTATCGTTAACGATAAAGAAATCTGGCCAATGCCCGTTATTATTGGAAAAGCAAAATATCATTCGGATATTATAGGCGAATTAAAAAAATTAGCGGACGTTACTGTAATTAATGCTTCTCAGCTGGCCGAAGAACTTGGCAATGAAAAAGTAACGAATGTCATTTTATTAGGCGCAATTGTCAAAGCAATGGGATTGGATCACATTGATTGGGATCAGATCATTGCAGACAATGTCAAGAAAAAATTTGTTGAATTAAATCAAATCGCTATTAAAAAAGGAATGGATTTGGTTTAGTGAATAAAGAAAACGGCCAAAACTATCGATTTTTTCAACATAAGGATTGTGAATTTTTCCCTTGTCATCAAGTGGAGCATGATCAAATTTCCAATTTTAATTGTTTATTTTGTTATTGTCCACTTTACGCCTTAGGAAAGAGATGTGGCGGCAATTTTTACATATCTGAAAAGGGGATTAAGGTATGTACAAATTGTACAGTCCCACATAAAAGGGAAAATTATGATCAAGTGATGAATAAATTAAAAATATTTATCCAGGAACTAAGTGAAAAAAATCTAAAGTAATTCAATCATAATCGGAGAGAAGCTATGAATGTGATGTGGGGAATATTACTACTTATCGGATGCTATTTCATTGGAAATTTAGATTTTGCTTACATTGTTGTAAAAATAGTAAAACATGATGATATACGTAACTACGGCAGTGGAAATGCAGGGACAACAAACGTCCTGCGAACGATGGGATTAAAATACGCAGCATTGGTTCTTTTACTTGATGCACTTAAAGGGACTCTATGTATTGCTGTTGCCAAGTATCTCAATCTAAAAATAGGACTTGATCCAATGTGGATTGCTGGAGCTGGAATTGCCGTATTATGTGGACATAACTGGCCAGCGCTTCTGAAATTTAGGGGAGGCAAAGGCACAGCAACCTCTATCGGGTTATTCTTGTTATATGATTGGAGAATCGCAGTAATTTGTATTGGCATTGCTTTAATCATTTTAGCAATTTTTAAAATGGTTTCTTTAGCTTCAATTACAGGCATGACAATTTTACCATTTGTTACATTGGCGTTTTGGGGACTTACTAATCTGCCAGCATTGATTTTGACTATTTTTATGGCTGTGTCTACGGACGTTCAGCATCGCAGCAATATTAAAAGAATTATCGCGGGCACAGAAAGCAAAGTTGGTCAACATGTTGAAATGAAGAATTCAGAAAAATAATGTGTAGAATCCAAAATATGACATTTGTCATATTTTGGATTTTTAAATATTATATATATTAAAAAATAATGGAACAGATTGAACACAATATAGATCCCTTTTTTGATTTGAATTCCCAAATATTAATATTAGGTTCTTTTCCCTCTCCAAAATCAAGAAAAACTGGTTTTTATTATGGTCATCCACGAAATAGATTTTGGAAAACTTTATGCGGGGCATTTAACGATAAAATTGTACCTAATAGTATTTCTGAAAAGAAACAATATCTGAAAACGCGAAAAATTGCACTATGGGATGTGGTAGCCAGCTGCCAAATTCATGGTGCATCAGATTCTTCGATAAAAAATGTTTATTATAATGATTTGCATTATATAATAGATACAGCGCCCATTCAATTAATTGTTACGACGGGGAAAAAAGCAGATTCTCTTTTTCGAAAACGATGGTCAAAAGACCCAGTGATTAATAAAATCTCATATTTGAATCTTCCTTCCACTAGTCCGGCAAATGCTTCAATGAATTTAGCGCAATTAATAAAAAATTATCATCAAATAATAGATGTATTAAGACGAAAGGATAAGGAATAACATGAAAATTTCTTGTGAACGATGCGGGAGAGAAATTGGTTTCTTTTCAAGAGCGCATGAATTAAAAAATGTAAATCTAAATATTGAATATAGTAATTTATGCTCAAAATGTAATTCCTTATTAACAAATGCGATATCAAAGATTGATGCAATGGCACAATCCATTCGTAAAGCTCTGCTTAACGATTATAAATTTTCAAATCTCGTTTCTGTTGATTTGGATACCATCATTTTTTTATCAATTGATGCCGTATTAAGAATCAACCCGAGTTTCTCTGATCCTAGTGATGCGCTTTACCAAGTTTTTATTGGCGAAAATTCAGAAAATATATATTCTGAAAAAGAATTGCTATCTAAAATAATTAAAAAAATTTTAGATTATGGATTTTCTGCTAATTTAGAAAACGCCGAATTATTGAGTTATAGCAAATATTTTAGTAATACCGTATTGTCAATTAAGCAAATACAAGCTAATTGTAGTCAAAATGTTCCCCAGACCTGGATAGATCTGTTTTTAACCAAAAGAGGCGTCGTGCTTCGGCAAACAGAAGGCGGACAAATTACCAGAGTTAATTTTCCGTTTAATGAAGAAATTAAATACTCTTTAAAAAAGCAAGATGGTTTACAATCCATTCAATTTTCAAATGTTAAATATCCAGAATCGTCATTCAAGGACAGAAATGTAGTTTTATTCAGTAATGACGATAATCAATTGCAGCAAATTACAAAATTAGTTGATTATTTTAATGAACAATTAAAAGAAAGAGAAGATCAAAAACGTAGGTTAATTTTGAACCAGATTGGCGAACAGGTCAGAAATGATCTGAGAAAAATATTTTCAGACACGCCTATCTCAACATTGCACGTGGATAGCGTTTTATTGATCATAATGAAAAATATCAAACGGAGGAAAGAAATACCTGTTCTAGATATCTATAATCCCTACGGCGTTATCGTCGATTTATTGATTCGAGATTATTTAACTAATTTTTTGACTTTAGGGATTAGAACTAGGGACGAAATTGTCGAATATATTCAAGACCATTGTTTGTACACTGAAGAATGTAATATAAAATTACCTTCATTAAAATCTGATCATATGTGGGGATTCTTTACCTCTAGGGGATATATTCTCTTTCTTAAAAAGGCAAAAAAATATTTGTTTGTTTTTGAGAAAAATTATCCCAATGATATTTATTACCCTTTAAACAATTTGCTTTACCAGGGAATTAGATATATTCAAATTCCGGATAAGTATCACTATTTATCTAACAAAAACGAACAAAATGGCGTAATTTTGTATAGCAAAAAAATTGAAATCGTAGATGAAATGAATCGTTTCTTTACAAAAAATAATTGTGATTTTCAAATGGACTTTTACATGGAAAAAAGAAACGAAATTTTTACAGACCGCGATCAAATATTAGAATTAAAACGTGCGTGTGATAAGTTGTTTGCTGTTTTCGGATACATTCCGTTTTGCATGTACGATGAATGGTTCACAATTTATCAAGAAATAATAAAAGATAGTCCATTCCTCGAAAGATTATTTTCTGATCAATCCTCGACGGTCAATCAATATAATCATCATACAATTTATACAAAGCGAATTACACATGCTTTTGATAAAGGTGCAACCGATCTGATGAAGACTTTAAAGATTGATGATATTGATATTGCGAAAGGATTAATGTTGGAATATTTGAATCAGTCATTAATTGATCTTTTATCACAAGAGTGGGTTCGAATTAATGGCGATGAAATTAATGCCAACACATCGTTAGAACAAGCTTTTGATTATTATCTTAATCTGAAAAAAATTGAACCTCAAAAAGCATATTATTTCGGATTATTTGTTTATTATTTAATGAACAAAGGTGTTTTATCTAAAAAATACAATTTTTTTGAAAATTATCAACGTTCTATGGCTGTGTTTTTACGCTGCCAGCAAAATTTAGAGTATGATACCGGCATTGAAATTCCATCAGAAATGCTGGAAAGTGATTCTGAAACTGAAGTGAATGAGACGACAAAGGAATAAATTATAAAAAATGAATCAAGATATCACCAAAGGATTAAACGCACAACAAAAGGAAGCGGTTCTGTCAACAGAAGGACCACTACTTATTTTGGCTGGAGCTGGATCTGGAAAGACGCGAACAATCATTCATAGAATTGCTTACATAATCCAAAATAATTTAGCATATCCTTCACAGATTTTAGCGATTACTTTTACCAATAAAGCTGCAGAGGAAATGAGAAACAGAATTGCGGCGATGGACATTGAAGGTTCTCGGTATATATGGATGTATACTTTTCATGCCATGTGTTCAAGGATACTCCGAACATACGCAGAATTACTTGGATATCAGAAAAATTTTGTTATTTATGATACAGACGATCAAAAACGATTATACAAACAAATCATTAAAACATTAAATTTTTCTGATAAATTGTTTTCTTTTGGCAGTGTGATTAACGAAATTTCATTAGCTAAAGAAAAAACGATCTTACCTAAGCAATATGAAAAGGAAGCTGCAGGTGATTTCCGAAGAGAAAAAATCGCTCAATTCTACAAGGTTTATCAAGAAGAACTCAAAAAAAATAATGCGATGGACTTTGACGATTTAATTCTCAATACGATTATTTTATTTAAAACCAATCCCCAGGTTTTAAAAAATTACCAGCACAAGTTTAAATATATTTTGGTTGACGAGTATCAGGATACCAATCACAATCAGTATGAATTAGTCAATTTACTATCAGCGGAAAGTAAAAATATTTGTGTGTGTGGTGATGACGACCAGAGTATTTATGGATGGAGAGGGGCAGATATTCATAATATTCTAGATTTTGAAAAGGATTATCCAAACGCAAAAGTTATTAAATTAGAAGAAAATTATCGTTCAACACCTTCTATATTAAATATAGCCAATCATATTATTTCGAACAATAAAGAGAGAAAAGAAAAGAAGTTGTGGACAAATAATCCCGACGATCCACATAAAATAGTGTTACGTTCTTTCGATTCGGGAAATGAAGAAGCGGAATACATTGCAAATGAAATTTATAATTTAAGAAAAGAAGACCATTATAAATTTAACGATATTGCGATTTTATATCGAACGAATGCACAGTCGCGTTTATTCGAAGAAACTTTTATGCGGCGAAATATTCCATACCAGCTAATAGGCGGAACAAATTTCTACGCGAGAAAAGAAATTAAAGACATTATTTCATATCTACATGTGTTGTACAATCCACAAGACGATTTAGATACGCTTAGAATAATTAATGAGCCAAAACGAGGAATTGGCAATACGACGGTTCAAAAAATAAGAGATTATGCTGATTTTAAAGGTTATAGTATTTTAGAATCAGCTTTTCATTGTGATGAAAATCCTGAGTTATCGATGTCAGCAAGAACAAAAATTAAGCAATTTACAGATATTATTTCTAACTTACTTGAATTATCAAATACTGTTGGCGTGGCAGACTTATTAGAAGAAACGGTTAATCAAACGGGCTATTTAGAGATGCTAAAAACAGGAAATGTTCAAAATGCAGAATCTCGAATTGAAAATCTGCAGGAATTAATTTCTAGTGCAGTGGAATTTGAAAAGAATTCTGACGATCAATCTCTGCAAGCTTACCTCGAAACCATTTCGTTGACGAATGAAACAGATAAATATGACGATCAAGACGGAAAGATACTTCTTATGACGCTGCATAATGCAAAAGGCCTCGAATTTCCAGTCGTTTTTATGCCTGGAATGGAAGACGGCATCTTCCCACATATTCGTTCCTTTGACGATGAAACACAAATGGAGGAAGAAAGAAGAATTTGTTATGTTGGTGTAACTCGGGCACAAAAAAGGTTATTTTTGACTTATGCAAATTCTAGGACAATTTACGGAAGAACGCAGCCGGAATTACCATCCCGTTTTCTTGAAGAACTACCAAAAGAAAATATTGATTTTCAAGAAACAGGTTATGCGAGTCGAAATAAGCTTATACGAGATAGCGGTGCATCTTCAAGATATAAACACCGCGCATTTAATAAAAGCCTCCATTATGCAAAAACAAAACAGCATGATGCATTTGTAACTAAGCCTGAAAATAATTTTCATTTGGCAGATCGCGTAAAACATAAGAAATTTGGCATTGGAACAATTATTGATATTCAAAAGAACCAAATATCAGTTGCCTTTCCAGGCGTGGGAATAAAAAAACTTGCACCATCATATGTGCAAATAGTAAATGAGTAAAATATGGATTCAATTTCATCGAATAAAAAAATTTTAATCGATTCTCTTGTCAAAAAATTAAATGATGCTTCTGACGCCTATTATAACGGCAAAGAAGAGTTAATGTCTAATTATGAATGGGACAAACTATTTGATCAATTAAGTGATCTAGAGAAGCAAACAGGCTACGTATTAAGCAACAGTCCGACTCAAACTGTAGGAACTGTTCAAAATAATGATGGTGATAAAGTAGCCCACGAATATCCGGCATTATCACTGGCAAAAACAAAAGACATTAATGATATGATCGATTGGGCTGGTGAAAGAGATGTTTGGTTATCCTGGAAACTAGACGGTCTCACTTTGGTAGCAACTTATGATGATGGAAATCTCTCATCTTTAGTCACACGAGGAAATGGGATAATCGGAACAAATATTACATCACTTGCCTCAGCGATTCAGGGCATTCCGCTATCGATTCATTTGAAAACTCACTTGGTCATTAGGGGCGAGGCCATTATCACATACTCTGATTTTGAAAATTTTTGCCTTTCATCCGACAATGATTATGCTAACCCAAGAAATCTTGCATCGGGATCATTGAGCTTAAAAGATATTAACGAAGTGAAAAAACGAAATATTCAATGGATTCCCTTTACTTTAGTACATACGGATGAATTAATTGTCTCTTGGGGTGAAAGAATGGAATTATTAAAAAATTTAGGATTTCATCCAGTTGAAGCAGAAAAATTACATCCCAAAGAGATTGAGGACGCCATCGCACGTTGGAGTAAAAGGGTTGCGAGCAATCAATTAGATTATCCCGTGGACGGTTTGGTTATGGTTTTTGATGATACTGAATATGCAAGGCGAGGTGGCGCGACGGGCCATCATGAAAAACGCGCCGGACTCGCGTATAAATGGCAGGACACGTCAAAAACAACGAGGCTCGAGAAAGTCGAGTGGTCATGTGCGGCGTCGACCATTACACCTGTTGCTATATTTGATCCTGTTGAGCTTGAAGGGACTACTGTTAAAAGAGCGACGCTTCACAATATTAGTGAATGCAGGCGGTTGGGAATTGGCGGACGTGGAACAGAGATTACAGTCATAAAGGCGAATAAAATCATCCCTAAAATTATTGCTGCTAAGTCGGTTGGGGAGTTTTCTATTCCAAATGAGTGCCCAGTCTGCCACCACGAAACAAAAATAGAAATATCATCTTCTGGTGCAGAAACACTTCATTGTACTAATCGTGATTGTGCTGCTAAGCATCTTAAAAAATATGAACGTTTTGTTAGTAAATATGGCATGGATATTAACGGCTTGTCGCTTCAGACTTTAAATAAATTTATGAATCAAGGATATATTAAAAATTTTTCTGATATTTATTTATTAAAACAGTATGAAGATCAAATAAAAAGGTTAGACGGTTTTGGAGAAAAATCAGTGGATAACCTATTTCAGGCCATCGAAAACAGTAGACAGGTTAAAGCAGAAAATCTGCTTTTTGCATTAGGCATTCCTATGATTGGTGTTGACGCAGCAAGAAAAATAATCCAAGCTATTGGCTTTGAACAATTTCTCTATTTTTCTAAAAACAAAATAGATTTTTCAAGTATAGATGGCATTGGAGAAAAAATGTCTGCTTCTATTATTGAGTGGTACGAGAACAATTCAGATGATTTAAATTTATTGCTTCAACAATTAACCGTACAAGATAATCAAGTTAATACAAGTTCAAAGAAGATGTGCGATCAATTGACATTCGTTATTACAGGCTCTCTCAATCATTACAAAAATAGAGATGCGTTAAAAAGTTATATTTTAAGTCAAAATGGCCATGTAACTGGAAGTGTTTCTAGGAAAACAGATTATTTAATTAATAACGATATTAACAGTAAGAGTGGGAAAAACAAAAAAGCAAAAGAGCTGAATATTCCAATTATTAC
This sequence comes from uncultured Pseudoramibacter sp., assembly GCF_903789625.1. Taxonomy (NCBI): domain Bacteria; kingdom Bacillati; phylum Bacillota; class Clostridia; order Eubacteriales; family Eubacteriaceae; genus Pseudoramibacter; species uncultured Pseudoramibacter sp. The sequence continues at coordinate 168,547 of NZ_CAIFFF010000003.1, forward strand.
AGAAGATGACTTTATTCGGCAATTTACAAACGAGGGTTAATAACTCAACATATCAATGTTAACCCTTTGTTGAAAATATAGTTTCTTTTATTTATAATGTATTATATTTAAATATTGATTAGGAGTTATGATGAGTATTTCAAACGAAGAAGTAACCTATGTTTCAAAACTAGCGAGACTTCGTTTCAACGAAGAAGAAACAAAAAAAATGGCCAAAGAATTAGGATCGGTATTAGATTATGTTGCGACTTTGAATGAAGTAGATACGTCTGATATTGAACCAACAGAACATATTCTCCAAGTAAGTAATGTATTTCGAGATGATGTGGTTGGCACACCGCTAAGCAACCAAGTTGCACTGGCAAATGCACCAGATCAGGAAAATGGGTGCTTTAAAGTGCCACGTGTATTAGATTAAGGAGATATGATGAATATTAATAGACTTACAATACATGAAACAAAGGAAGCATTATCCCAAGGAGAATTTTCTTCTGAAGAATTAGTTACTTCATATGCGGATCGTATTGAAAAGGTTGATCCGAAAGTCGATGCTTTCTTACTAAAATGCTTAGACGATGCAAAAAATCAAGCAAAAAAAATTGATAATGATGGAAAAACTAATTCAAGTATTTTATCCGGCATTCCATATGCATTAAAAGATAATATTTGTACAAAAGATATTAAAACAACGGCAGCGTCAAAAATGCTGTACAATTTCATCCCGCCGTACAGTGCCGATGTGTATGAACGCTTGCAGAGTTTAGACAGTATCATGCTGGGAAAAGTCAATATGGATGAATTCGCGATGGGATCATCCACAGAAAACTCAGCTTTCAAGACGACAAAAAATCCTTGGGATCTTTCTACGGTTCCGGGCGGTTCTTCAGGTGGTTCTGCAGTTGCAGTTGCATCAGATATGGCAGCTTATGCACTGGGCAGTGATACAGGCGGATCTATACGTCAGCCTGCGTCTTTGTGCGGTGTCGTTGGGCTTAAACCAACTTATGGATTAGTTTCGCGATATGGCTTAATTGCATTTGCTTCCTCTCTGGATCAGATCGGGACTTTTACTAAGGATGTAGAAGATGCAGCTATTGTGCTCAACGCAATTTCTGGTCATGATGTAAAAGACTCGACTTCTTTAAATCTGCCGAAGAAAGATTATACGGTTAATTTAAAGAAGGGAGCAAAGGGACTAAAGATTGGCATTCTGAAAAATTATAAAACAGAAGGCGTTCAAGAAGATGTCCAAACTGCTATGGACGAGTCAATTGCAGCTTTTAAAGATGCTGGAGCTGAAATTGTCGAAGTAGATTTTAGATATTTCAAACAGGCATTGGCTGCTTACTACATTATTGCATGTGCTGAAGCCAGTTCAAATCTTGCGAGATATGATGGTGTTCGTTATGGGTACAGAGCAAAAGAATACACCGATTATATCGATATGTACTATAAAACGAGATCTGAAGGCTTTGGTTCAGAAGTTAAACGGAGAATCATGCTTGGAACTTATGCGTTAAGTTCGGGGTATTATGATGCGTATTATAAAAAGGGTATGCAGGTTCGAACGGTTATTATTAATGAATACAATAAAATTTTCGAACAATGTGATGTTCTCATGACGCCAACTTCTGCAACGACGGCATTTAAAATCGGAGAAAAGGTTGACGATCCATTACAAATGTATATGTCAGATACTTTTACTGTTCCAATTAACATCGCAGGTATCCCGGCGGTTTCAATTCCAACGAAACTTGATCGAAGTGGTCTGCCAATTGGCATACAAATAGTAGGTCCAGCATTGGGAGAAGAACAAATTCTTCAAGCTGCTTGGGCATTAGAACAATCCTTCGATTTTAGAAAAAATCAGCCGAACCTATAAGAGGAGAAATATAGATGGAATACGAAATTGTCGTCGGTATGGAAATCCACGCCGAACTTTTAACTAAAACAAAAATTTTCTGTTCTTGCCCCACCAAATTTGGCGATCCAGAAAATACACATACCTGTCCTGTTTGTTTAGGAATGCCGGGCGTCTTGCCGGTATTAAATAAAGACGTTGTCCGTTATGCTGTAAGAGCTGGATTGGCGCTCAATTGTAAAATTGCTAATTTTAGCAAAATGGATAGAAAAAATTATTTTTATCCAGATCTTCCTAAGGCTTATCAAACTTCGCAATTTGATCGTCCTTTATGTTTAGGCGGAACTGTTGACATTAACGTAAATGGCCAAACAAAACCAATTGGTATTACGCGCATTCATATTGAAGAAGATGCAGGTAAACTGCTTCACGAATCGACAGATGGGACGTTAGTGGATGTAAATCGTTGTGGTGTGCCATTGATAGAAATCGTTTCGGAACCTGATATCAGAGGACCAGAAGAAGCGAGAATATTTGCTGAAAAGGTCAGAAATACTTTGGAATATACGGGAGTTTCTGACTGTAAAATGGAAGAAGGTTCAATTCGATTTGACGTCAATGTTTCAGTTCGAGAAAAAGGTGCTGAAAAATTAGGAACTCGTACTGAAATGAAGAATCTAAATTCTTTTAGAGCATTGGAAAGAGCAATTAAGTACGAAAGTAAGCGCCAAATTATCGAATTAAAAAAGGGTCATCCGATTATTCAAGAAACAAGAAAATGGGACGATGTCAAGGGCGTCAGCTCAGCGATGCGTTCCAAGGAAGACGCACAAGATTATCGCTATTTCCCTGAGCCAGATTTGGTCCCGATTACCATTACTGATGAAGAAATAGAAAAGGCAAAATCTGAATTACCGGAACTTCCAGAGGCAAAAAAAGCAAGATATATGGCAGAATACGATTTGCCAGAATACGATGCGGATTTGATCACTTCTTCCAAAGAAATGGCTCAGTTCTTTGAAGATACTGTAAAAATTTCCAATCACCCAAAACAGATTGCAAATTGGTTAATGGTTGACATTCCTGCTCACTTAAAAGAAAGGGAATTATCGATGTCGACTATTCCGTTTACGCCAAGCGACCTTGCTGAATTGATTGATTTAATCCAAAATGGAACGATATCAGGAAAGATCGCCAAATCTGTAATGGAAAAAATGTTTACAGAAGACGGTTCACCGAAGGAAATTGTCGAAAGAAATAATTGGGCACAAATGCAGGATGAAGGTGAACTTCAGGCAATTATTGAAAAAATTGTAGAAGATAATCCAAAATCTGTTTCTGATATTGCTTCAGGAAATAAAAAGGCATACGGCTTTTTGACTGGGCAAGTTATGAAAGCAACGAAGGGAAAAGCAAATCCACAGTTAGCTAACAAAATTATTAGAGAAGTTGTAGCGAAAAAGTTAAATAAATAATAAAATGAATCAGACATTTATTAGAACAGACGGTCGTTCCTGTGATCAGGGACGACCTGTTCAAATTATTAGACATTTTACGAAGTATGCGCAGGGTTCTGTCTTAATTAAAACTGGAGAAACAACGGTTTTATGCTCGGCAATGATCGATGAAACCGTACCTTCATTTATGCGTGGAGAAGAACGAGGCTGGGTTACCGCAGAATACAATATGCTGCCCAGTTCAACAAAAACCAGAAAAAAAAGAGACAGAAACGGAAAAACAGACAGCCGTTCTGTAGAAATTCAGCGATTAATCGGAAGAAGTTTACGTTCTATTATAGATTTAAACAAGCTTGGTGAACGGACAATTAAGATTGATTGTGATGTGTTACAAGCTGATGGGGGAACGCGGACTGCCTCGATTACTGGAGCCTTTGTCGCGCTGTACGATGCAGTACAGTGGCTGCTGGATAGAAAGATCATTGAGGATAACCCGATTAATTCTTTCGTTGCGTCCATTTCCGTTGGCATATTTAAAGACATGTCAATTCTCGATCTCTGTTATGAGGAAGATTCACAGGCGATTGTTGACATGAATGTTGTCATGAATGATAAAGGTGAATTTATCGAAATCCAGGGAACTGGAGAGCAGAGGCCATTTTCGCATAAAGAATTAGAAGCATTATTATCTCTTGCAAAAGAAGGAATAGAATTTCTTATATCTGAGCAAAAAGATGCGTTAGGAATTAAATGATGAGTAGGAAAATGATAATTGTTGCGACAGGCAATAAAGATAAAGTAAAAGAAATAAAAGATGAAATCGGCTCTTCTTTTGAAATGTTGACGATGAAAGAGGCCGGGATTGACGTAGATATCGATGAAGACGGAAAAACCTTTGAAGAAAATGCACTCAAAAAAGTTCGGACGATTAAGCCTTACATTAAAGATAAAGATCACACAATATTAATGGCAGATGACTCAGGACTATGTGTAGATGCGTTAAATGGCGCACCAGGTATTTTTTCGGCTAGATACGCTGGGCCGAATGCTACCTATCTAGATAACAATCAAAAATTATTAGATGCTATGAAAAATGTTCCGCCATCTAAACGAGATGCAGAATTCGTCTGCAGCATTGCACTTATTTTTCCTGATGGTGAAGAATGGACGTGCAGAGGTGTTGTGCATGGAAAAATTGCAATGGACATAACTGGACATGACGGCTTCGGATATGATCCGTTATTTATTGAAAACCAATCGGGACTTACATACGCTCAAATGAGCCTAGAAGAAAAAAATAAAATTTCGCACCGCTCAATTGCTGTTGCAAAAGCTTGTGAAAAGATTAAATCAAAAATAAACGCATAAGTTCGGGAGAGATAGTTTGGTTAAAATAGGGGTAATTTCTGATAGCCACGGCAATTTAACAAATTTGCAGGATGCCGTTGGTGAGCTCAATCAGTTAGGTGTCGATGCAATCTTTCATTTAGGAGATTATGTACGAGATTCAAAGAAAATTCACGTGTGGTTTAATCGGACGATTTATTCAATTAAGGGAAACTGTGATCAGGGCAGTCTTGACGGTTTAAATTACGCCAAAATTTCTTTTGAAAATAAAATTGTTTATGCGACGCATGGACACTTATTTAATGTAAAAAGTGATTTGGATGCATTATACTATGAGGGATCTCAAAAAAAAGCCGACGTTATATTATTTGGGCACACACATCGTCGGTTATTAAAGAAAAAAAATGGTATTTTGCTAATGAATCCGGGTTCTCTTATGGGCGGCCGGTATAGTGAGGATCCTTCATATGGCGTCATTACGATCGATAATAGCGGCGTGTCTGGAGAGCTTTTTGAATTAAATTGATATTTTTTAGAGATTATAGGGCAAATTGAAGCTAAAGATAATTTTTTGTTATCATATATCAATCGATATATGCGCTTTGTAGGGGAGATATATCAAAAAAATATCTTTAAATTAAACTGTATATTTTTTGCTATTATGATATAATTATTTGTAGTAAAGATGCTTTAAAAAGTGTTTTTAATGTTTATTAATTAATTTTCAAAGAGGAGGAAAATATGTCCAAAAAAATGATGACGATGGATGGTAACGAAGCTGCGGCACACGTTGCTTACGCTTTTACCGAAGTCGCTGGGATTTTCCCAATCACACCGTCTTCACCAATGGCAGAACATGTTGATGCATGGGCTGCAGCTGGCAGAAAGAACATTTTTGGTGAAACCGTTAAGGTCTCAGAAATGGAATCTGAAGGCGGCGCAGCTGGTACTGTTCATGGTTCTCTTCAAGCTGGAGCTTTGACGACTACCTTCACTGCTTCACAAGGTCTGCTCTTGATGATTCCAAACATGTATAAGATTGCTGGTGAATTACTGCCAGGGGTTTTCCATGTTTCTGCTCGTACATTAGCAGCACATTCATTATGTATCTTTGGTGATCAAGGAGACGTAATGGCTTGCCGTCAGACTGGTTTTGCACTTTTAGCTTCAGGATCAGTTCAGGAAGTTATGGATATCGGTGGTGTTGCACACTTAGCTGCAATTAAATCGAGAATTCCTTTCTTACATTTCTTTGATGGGTTCAGAACTTCACATGAAATTCAAAAAGTTGAAGTTATGGATTATGATGTTTTCAAAGATTTAGTAGATTGGGATGCTGTTCAGGAATTCCGTAACAGAGCATTAAATCCAGAACATCCAGTTACGCGCGGTACTGCTCAAAATGGAGATGTTTTCTTCCAAGCAAAAGAAGCTGCTAACAAATTCTACGATGCAGTTCCTGAAATTGTTGAAGATTACTTACAGAAAATCTCTAAGGTAACCGGTCGTGAATATCACTTGTTTAATTATTATGGTGATCCTAATGCAGAACATGTTATTGTTGCAATGGGTTCAATCACAGACACAATTGAAGAAACCATCGATTACTTGGCAGCAAAGGGCGAAAAAGTTGGTGTTGTAAAAGTTCACCTTTACAGACCTTTCGCAAAAGATTACTTAATGAAAGCTATTCCGAAAACAGCTAAGGTTATTACTGTTTTGGATAGAACAAAAGAACCTGGCGCACTTGGCAATCCGCTTTATCAAGATGTCTGCACAGCATTCTATGGCGAAGAAAATGCGCCTAAGATTATTGGCGGCATTTATGGTTTAGGTTCAAAAGATACAACTTCAAGCGATATCAAGGCTGTATTTGATAATATGAACGAAGCTGAACCGAAAGATCAGTTCACACTTGCAATTAATGATGATTTGACCCATCGTAATCTGGAAGTTAAAGAAGAAATCAATACAATTCCGGAAGGCACAACAAGTTGTAAATTCTGGGGTCTTGGTTCTGACGGTACAGTCGGCGCTAATAAATCTGCAATCAAGATTATCGGTGACAATACTGATCTTTATGCTCAAGGTTACTTCGATTATGACTCGAAGAAATCTGGTGGGATTACATGCTCACACTTAAGATTCGGCAAAAAGCCAATCAAATCACCTTATTTAATTAACCAAGCAGATTTCATTTCTTGCTCAACAGAATCTTATGTCCATCAGTATGACTTGCTGAAAGGACTGAAAAAAGGCGGCGTTTTCCTGCTGAACACTGTTTGGACACCTGAAGAAATCAACGAAGAATTCCCGGCTTCTATGAAACGTTATATTGCACAGAACGATATTCAGTTCTATACAATTAACGCAACAAAAGCTGCAGAAGACATTGGTTTGGGCCGTCGTACAAACATGATTATGCAGGCTGCCTTCTTCAAATTAGCTGATATTATTCCTATTGAAGATGCAGTTAAATATTCTAAGGCTTCAATCAAGAAGACATATGGCCACAAAGGCGACAAGATTGTTCAGATGAACTATCAGGCTGTTGATGCAGGGGTTGACCCGGATATCTTGAAGAAATTCGATGTCCCAGCAGATTGGGCAAACGCTCAGGATGAACCTGCTAAACCTGATACTGATCCTAAATTTGTTCACGACATTGTCAGACCAATTGGCCGCTTCGAAGGCGATACGATTCCAGTATCCGCGTTTGAAGGATATGAAGACGGTACATGGATGGCTGGCACTTCCGCATACGAAAAACGTGGTATTGCCGTTAATGTACCGAAATGGGATATTTCAAAATGTATCCAGTGTAACCAGTGTGCATTTGTCTGCCCACACGCTGCAATTCGTCCGGTTCTCGTAACAGAAGACGAAAAAGCAAAGGCACCAGCTGGCTTTGAAACAAAGAAAGCTATCGGCAAACAGTTATCTGATCTTGAATTCAGAATTCAGGTTGATGTCATGGATTGTACTGGTTGCGGAAACTGTGTTGATGCATGTATCGCAAAAGAAAAAGCATTAACTATGGTTCCAATCCATGAAGAAATGGATCAGGTTGAAAACTGGGATTACGCTGTAACTGTTCCTGTCAAAGATGACAGAATGGACAAATACTCTGTTAAAGGCAGCCAGTTCTGCCAGCCATTGCTCGAATTCTCTGGCGCATGTGCAGGTTGTGGTGAAACACCATACATCAAGACCATTACTCAACTCTATGGCGATAGAATGATGATTGCGAACGCAACAGGTTGTTCATCAATTTGGGGCGCTTCTGCACCAGCTTCTCCATATTGCACCAATGCTAAGGGACAAGGCCCAACATTCGCAAACTCTCTGTTTGAAGATAATGCTGAATTTGGTTTTGGTATGCTGCAGGGTACAAAAGCAATTAGAAATACAATTGCTGATTACTTAACAGATATTAAAGAAGCTGCACCGGCTGATTTAGCTGAAGCTATTGATGCTTGGATTGCTGGCAAAGATGATGGGGATGCTTCAAAGGCAGCCGCACCGGCTTTGAAGGCAGCTTTAGATAAATTCGAAGCACCTGCAGAATTAGCTGATAAGGTTAAATTCGTAAAGGACAACAGCGATCACTTTGTCAAGAAATCCATCTGGATCATTGGTGGTGACGGCTGGGCATACGATATCGGTTATGGCGGATTAGACCATGTCCTGGCATCCAAAGAAGATATCAACGTCTTTGTTCTAGATACAGAAGTTTACTCCAATACCGGTGGTCAGGCATCTAAATCTACACCTACAGCTGCAATTGCCGAATTTGCTGCTGCTGGCGAAAGAGTCAAGAAAAAGGATTTAGGTATGATGGCTGCAACTTACGGATACGTCTATGTTGCTCAAGTTGCCATCGGCGCTGATAAGAACCAGTTCATTAAAGTTCTGAAAGAAGCAGAAGCTTATAAAGGACCTTCTTTGATCATTGGTTATGCACCATGTATCAACCACGGTATCAAAGGTGGCATGGGTAAAACGCCAACTCACGAAAAACTTGCTGTTGAATGTGGCTATTGGGATCTCTATCACTTCAATCCTGAAGCAGAACATCCGTTCTCGCTTGATAGCAAAGCACCTGACTTCAGTAAGTTCCAAGACTTCATTATGTCTGAAGTTCGTTACAATTCTCTTCGTCGTGGATTCCCAGATATTGCTGACAAACTTTATGAACAGACTCAAAAAGAAGCCGAAGAACGTTATAATGGCTATGTAAAAAGAAACGAAAAATAACAATTAGTTATTTACGTCTTTTCAAATTCCACTCACTGATATTCAGTGAGTGGAATTTTTTTATTTGTTTTCAGTCTTATTTTCTACATAAATATTTAAACCTATGGTACAATTAACTTTATCAGATTGATGTGTAGACATTAAATTAAATAAGGAGACAAATACTATGATTAGTCAAGAAGAGCTTAAAGCTGCACAAGATAAATTTAATAAAATAATTGAAGAACAATTGACAAGAATTGATGCGATGAAATCAGAAGGTGATTTTATCGATTATTCCAAGAAAGACCATATCGAAATTGGTGTAGTTGGCGGTGATGGCATTGGCCCATTTATTACAAAAGAAGCTCAGCGTGTTTTAGAATTTTTATTGAAAAAAGATATTGAATCCAATCGTGTAACAATTAGAAACATTGACGGATTAACAATAGAAAATCGTGCTGCTTGCCACAAAGCTATACCAGATGACGTATTGGCAGAGTTAAAAGAATGCGATGTCATCCTGAAAGGACCAACCACAACACCGAGAAAAGGTGACAAATGGCCAAATATCGAATCAGCCAATGTCGCAATGAGAAAAGAATTGGATTTGTTTGCAAATTTACGCCCGGTTAAAATTCCTGAAGAAGGTGTAGATTGGACATTTTTCCGTGAAAACACAGAAGGCGGTTATGCGGTTGGGTCTGAAGGTGTCAACGTCAATGATGATTTAGCAATTGACTTTACCGTAACTACTCAGCCGGGAAGTGAACGCATTATCCGCGCTGCATTTGATTATGCTCAGAAATCAGGGAAGAAAAAAGTCACAGTCGTTACGAAAGCAAATGTTATCAAAACCACTGACGGCAAATTCTTAGACACAGCTAAAGAAATTGCAAAAGAATACCCTGATGTTGAAATGGATGACTGGTACATCGACATCATGACGGCCAAATTGGTCGATCCTAAACGTAGACAACAATTTAAAGTAGTCGTACTGCCTAATTTATATGGAGATATTATTACAGACGAAGCCGCCGAATTACAGGGTGGAGTAGGAACAGCAGGATCTGCAAATATTGGAAAGAAACACGCTATGTTTGAAGCTATTCATGGTTCTGCACCGAGAATGGTTGATGAAGGACGTGCGCAGTATGCTGACCCAAGCTCAATCATTAAAGCGGCTGGTATGTTGTTAGATTATATTGGATATACGGAAGAAGCAGAAAAACTTTCAAAGGCATTGCAGATTTGTTCAGAATACGAAAAGAAGGTTGTTTTAACTGGACGTTCTGACGGCGGTACTGGAGAAGAATTTGCGAATTACTTGATGGAAACTTTGTCAAGAGATGATCTTGAAGAATATTATTCTTCTTTTAATAAATAATATTACGGATGACGAATAACAAAGAGTTTATCGAAAATTACATTTTACCGCGGGTAAAAAAACCAATTACTTATCAGGGAAACGAAATTAATTCGATTCATAAGGATTTAAATCGAGTTTCAGTTCGTTTTGCATTTGCTTTTCCAGATACGTATGAAATTGGCATGTCTCATCTTGGCATGAAAATTCTCTATAGCTTAATTAATTCCGTTCCTGAATTTTATTGTGAACGTGTCTTTGCACCTTGGCTTGATATGGAAGCCCAATTACGAGAAAATCATGTCCCTTTATATGCACTTGAATCGATGGATCCGATAAAATCATTTGATTTTATCGGATTTACACTTCAATACGAGATGTCCTATACCAATGTTTTAAATATGTTGGATCTTGCAGGGCTCCCTATTCTTGCGTCAAATCGAAGCGATGACGATCCCATCGTAATTGGCGGTGGACCGTGTGTATGCAACCCAGAACCTCTGGCTTCTTTTTTTGATTGTTTTTTAATCGGAGAAGGGGAAGAGCAATTATTAGAAATATTAAAAGACTACGAACAATACAAGAAGCAGTCTAAAAATTTTTCAAAGCAGGATTGGCTTATTCATATTGCTCAAACTTACGAAGGTATATACGTGCCTTCGTTATATGAAGCTTCGTATTTTGATGATGGAACTTTATCTGATTTTCATCCAATCGTTCCAAACATTCCTAAAGTCATCAAGAAACAATTCATTAAGGATCTTAATCGTGTTTATTATCCTAAAGAATTAGTCATGCCATATCATGAGAGTGTCCAGGATCGTATTCCATATGAAATCTTTCGCGGCTGTGGCAGAGGATGCCGCTTTTGTCAGGCCGGTATGATCTATCGACCGATCAGAGATAAAAGCGTTGATTGTATTGAAGAAGGCATTCAAACACTGTTGGATACTACTGGCTACGATGAGATTACACTTTTGTCTTTAAGTACGAGTGATTATCCGCATATTGAAGAATTAGCTGCTGATTTATTAAACAAATACAAAGATAAACACATCACTGTTTCTTTGCCTTCACTTCGTCTCGATTCGGTTTCAGCAGATGTGTTAGAACAGTTGCAAACCGCGCGAAAAACTGGATTGACTTTTGCTCCAGAAGCAGGAACTCAGCGGTTACGCGATGTCATCAATAAAAACGTCACAGAAGAAAATTTGATGCAAACAGCTACAAACTTTTTTGATCGAGGCTGGAATCGCATAAAATTGTATTTCATGCTGGGGCTTCCGACTGAAACACTTGAAGACATTGAGGGAATTGCGGATCTAGCTGAAAAAGTTGTCGAACGTTACGACAATACAATTGATTCAAACCGTAGAAAAAGATGCCAAGTAACTGTTAGTACATCAGGATTTGTCCCTAAGCCATTTACACCTTTCCAGTGGTTTGGCCAAAATTCCATTGAACAATTTAAAGAAAAACAAACATATTTAAAGCAAAGAATCACGAATAAAAGCATTAAATATAATTGGTCAGAACCTATTCTCAGCTTTTACGAGGCAGTATTGGCAAGAGGAGATCGTCGGTTAGGAAAAGTTTTACAACGCGCATGGGAGTTGGGTTGTAAATTTGATAGCTGGCATGAATGTTTTCAACAGGATGCGTGGGAGCAAGCATTTAATGATACTGGTATGGATTCAGCCTTTTACGCCAATCGCCATCGAAATTTAGATGAGAAATTCCCTTGGGATTTTATAGATATGGGTGTAAGGAAATCATTTTTAATTAAGGATTTGGAAAGAGCACAGGCTGCTTCATCAACACCTTATTGCAGAAAAGGCTGTGCAAACTGTGGAATCATGCAATTCGATCCAAAATGGAGATGCCACTCATGAGTAATGATCAGACACCAATAATGACGATGCGTTTTAAATTTAAGAGAACCTCATCGCTAAGATTCCTCTCTCATCTTGATCAGCAATCTACATTTCAGCGTGCATTCAGAAGAGCGAAAATTCCATTTGCCTATTCCAATGGATTCCATGCGCATCCGAAACTTTCATTCGCATTGGCTCTTTCTGTTGGCATGACCTCTTCTTCCGAGTACGCAGATCTTCGTTTAACAGAAGAAGTCAATCCAAGCAAATTTGTTTCAGCAGTCAATGCGTCCTTACCGGATGGGCTTAAGATATTAGATGCGAAACTGATAAAAGGGAAAGTTAATTCATTATCTGCATCAATAAAAAGTTCATCGTATCGTATAAAAATTTTAGATCACAAATACGATAAATTGCTATCAGATGAGATCCAAAATTATTTAAATCAAAACGAAATTTTGGTGGAGAAAAGAAATAAAAAGGGAAGGCTTCAGATGATTGACGCGCGCCCTTTCATTAAACAATTTTCTGTCTTTCAAGATGATCATGATGACTTGCAATTTAATCTTAGTCTCAATTATCAAGATCAAAAAACCATTAAACCAACGATTATTTTGCGTTCTTTTGAAACCTTTGCTCACCGTGAATTCGGAGACGATTTGCTTTGGCAAGTTCACAGAGAAAATTTAGAACTTAGTTCAAAATAAAAAATAGCCCTTAATAGAAAATTATCTCTATTAAGGGCTAAATATTTATCATAGTAAATACGATTTATTGATTGATCACATACTCACTGTGACTAATAAGATCATATGCTTTTTCTTGATCAGATGTCGCTAAAACAAGCATATAGGGTGCACCTGTTTTGGCATAGGGATAGGCATAATCAACATTGATGTCATTAGCCGCCAATAAATGAAATATTTTGTTCATCATGCCTGGCTCGTTAACTGGCTCAATAACCATCACATCTTTAATGCGGACAACCTTACCATTTTCCCTAAATAATTCAACTGTTTCATAAGGCTTATCTACAATTAATCTTAAAATCGCATATTCTTGCGAGTCGTACACAAATAATGCGAGAATGTTGATATCATTTTTAGCTAATATATCCGTCGCAGCCGCCAAATGACCAACTTTATTTTCAATAAAAACTGATATTTGTTTTACCATTGAGATCATGTTATTCACCCTCATTCTTTTCTTTTATCAATAACTCGAACAGCTTTTCCTTTTGAAGCTTCCATGCTAAGGGGTTCGACAAGATGAATTGTCGGATGAATGCCAAGAACAGTGTGTAGTCTTTCTTGAACTGTTTTTAATAAATTATCCAAGCTAGATGCGGTATCGAGTAAAGAAGAGTCTGTGACTTCTACATCAATATCCATTTTGTCAAGATAACCTTTTTTACTTACAGTAATCAAATAATTGCTGCCGATTCCTTCTGTCGACAAAAGGACTTCTTCGATCTGAGATGGGAAGACATTAACACCACTGATGATCAACATATCATCAGTACGGCCGGTGATTTTTGACATTCGCATAGTAGTGCGTCCACATTCGCATGGCGAAGAATCTAAACTTGTGATATCTTTTGTTCGGTATCTTAATACAGGTGTGGCTTGACGGAATAGGGGAGTGACAACTAATTCTCCCTTTTCACCTTCCGGCAAAACTTCTCCTGTTTGGGGATCAATGATTTCGCAAATAAAGTAATCTTCATTAATATGCATGCCATGAAGCGCAGGACATTCTCCAGATACGCCTGGGCCGCCTAATTCTGACATCCCATAATTTTCATACGCGTGCATACCCCAATTTTCGTTGAGTTTTTTCCGCATTGCTTCTGTCGAAGGTTCACTGCCTAAAACACCATACTTAACTTTTAAATCATTTACTGGATCAAGACCAAGTGATTGGGCTACTTCTGACAAATGCAATGCATACGATGGCGTAGCAATGAGCGCTGTCACACCCCAGTCTTTCATAATTTTAATTTGTTTTTTCGAATTGCCGCTAGACATCGGTACTACAGCAGCGCCCACTTTTTCTAATCCCTGATGGAGACCTAATGCACCTGTAAATAAGCCGTATCCAAAAGCAATTTGTGCCGTATCATGATACGTCACACCAGCCATTGAAACAATTCTAGCAATGCATTCTTTCCACACTTTCATATCGTGTTTTGTATAACCGACAACCGTGGGATTGCCCGTTGTACCAGATGAAGCGTGGTAGCGTACAATTTTTTCTTTCGGAACAGCAAAAAGTCCAAATGGATAATGATTGCGAAAATCATCCTTCGTTGTAAAAGGAATTTTTGAAAGATCATCTAACGTTTGGATATCTTCTGGGACGATTCCTGCTTCTTTAAATTTTTCTTGATAAAAAGGAACGTTCTGATAAGCGTACTGGACAGTCTGTTTTAATTTTTTCGTTTGAATCAATCGAATTTCTTCGCGATCCAGAGTCTCTTTTGTTGACCAGATCATTATTTCTATTTTCTCCTATTTATTTTTTCTTAGGTGGACGCCATTTGCTTTTTAATGGAACAACCTGATTAAACACGGGATGCGCTGGTTTAGAATATTTCGGATCTACCGAAAAATACCCACACCGCACAAATTGTGCTTTTTCGAAGGGTTTCATGTTGATTGCTTCCGGTTCTGCATATCCATGACATACTTCAAGAGAATTCGGATTTATCTTTTCGATGATATTATCGAGCGTATAGCGGGAATCATCTTTTAACAGGGAATCAAACAAGTGAATTTCGACAGGTTTTCCTTCTGTCGCAGACACCCAATGAATTGTACCTTTTACTTTCCTGCCTTTGAAACCTGTTCCGCATTTTGTTTCAGGATCATAAGTACATTTAAGTTCAATGACATTGCCATCTTTATCTTCGACATAATCTTGACAGGTGATAAAATACGCACCACGGAAACGGACTTCATTACCTGGATAGAGTCTAAAATACTTTTTAACAGGTTCTTTCATAAAATCAGACTGTTCAACATAAAGTTCACGGGTAAATGGAACTTTATGCGTTCCCATTTCTTCGACGTCTTGGTTGGTTTCAATCGTTAACCATTCAACTTTGTCTTCAGGCCAATTTGTAATCGTCACTTTAAGAGGATGAAGAACACAGTTATAACGTGGTGCCTTTGTCTTCAAATCATCTCGAATAAAATGTTCCAACATGGCGGTATCAACCGTCGAATTCGCTTTTGCGACACCAATTTCTTCACAGAAATTTTGGATAGCTTCCGGAGTGTAGCCGCGGCGTCTAAGACCCGAAATGGTAGCCAGTCTTGGATCGTCCCATCCATCAATGACGCCTTCATCAACCAATTTTTTGATGTAGCGTTTGCCCATGATCGTTTTACTCAAATTAAGCTTAGCAAATTCTATTTGACGTGGCGGTTCATGTTGAAATTCATCTAAATTTTCTAAAAACCAATTGTATAATGGGCGATGATCTTCAAATTCAAGGGTGCATAATGAATGTGTAATCCCTTCAATGGCATCTTCTACTGGATGTGCAAAATCATACATTGGATAAACGTGCCATTCTTTGTTCAAAGTCGGGTGTACCATGTGACGGACTCGATAAATAATAGGGTCACGCATATTCATATTAGGGTTAGCCATATCGATTTTCGCGCGCAGAACTTTTTCACCTTCAGCCACTTTGCCGTCGATCATATCTTGAAACAGCTGCATATTTTCTTCAATTGTACGATTTCGATACGGGCTTTCAACTCCAGGAGAGGTCAGAGTCCCTCGAGTTTTCTTTATGGTTTCCATATCCTGATCGTCAACGTATGCAATACCTTTTCTAATATATTCCTTTGCAAATTCAATCATTTTCGGGAAATAAGATGAAGCAAAAAATTCATTTTCACCCCATTCAATACCGAGCCATTTTAAATCTTTTTTAATGGCATCGACATATTCCATGTCTTCCTTTTCTGGATTCGTATCATCAAAACGAAGATTAAACGTGCCATGGTATTTTAATGCAGTTCTATAATTTAACAATGATGATTTTGCATGACCAATATGAAGATAGCCATTTGGTTCAGGCGGGAAACGAGTATGAACACGATTGTTGGCATAAATCCCGTCTTCTAAATCTTTATCAATATAACTAAAAATAAAATTACTTTCTTTTTCTTTATCGTTCAATTGAAGCTCCTATATGTGTTCATTTTTTATATTGTATTTTACCATAAAATCCCGCTAATATCTTACGGTTATTTAAGAATGATCGGATTTTTCAAAATATGATGATAATGGATTTTTATATACTGCATTTCTGACATCATCATCTTCAATATGCGTATAAATCTCTGTCGTGGAAACATTCTCGTGTCCTAAAACCTTTTGAAGTGTTCGGATATCGATTTGACCGTATTTATACATTAATGTTGCTGCAGTGTGCCGCAATTTGTGAACAGTAAATTTATTTGAATCTAATCCTGCCTTTTGGATATTTTTATTAACCATTACTTCAACCATCCGATTCGAAATGCCCTTTCCGCGGCTGCTCAAAAACAGATGATCTTCTTTTTCGGTAATACCTTCGTCACCATTGTCCTGATTGCTTTCTGATTCATCACAATCATCTTTTTTCGCTGCGTTTATTTTTTCTTCTGCTTTCTTAAGCTGTTGTTCTCTGACAGGAAGGTAATCCTTTATTGCATTAACACAGGCATCGTTCATCATAATGTCTCTTTCTTTATTACCTTTTCCAACAACATGTAATGTTTCATCTTGAATATCCTGAATTCGTAAATTTGTTAATTCTGATAAGCGAAGGCCGCAATTTAGAAATAGGGTAATGATTGCTAAATCTCTTTCTTTATTTCGGCCGTCCACAGCATTCAATAAACTTAATGCTTCGTCTAAGGTGAGATAAATCGGATCTCTTTTTTTAGCTTTTGGTACTTCTAGATTTTGTGTTGGGTCATTTATTTTTTCCTGCATAATATTAATCTCGAAATGATAAAAAGAACGAATAGCAGCAGTTTTTCGTTTCCGCGTAGTATCTCCATTACTGCGTTCGGTAGCGCTATACGATAAAAAAGCATATATATCGACTAATTGAACTTCTGACAATAGAGTAGGGGATACGAAATTAATAGATGTTTCATCTAATAAATCATCTTCTTTAATTTTACCGAAACGTACAAGAATAAAATGAAGAAACTGCTTCAAATCATTTTTATAAGAACGAACTGTATTTTCAGAGTATCCTTTTACTGATAAAAGGTAATTACAATAGTCATCCAATATATTATTTCTCTCCATGATATTAATAGCCTCGCTGTTATTTCGTGATAATAATATTATACGCAAAAAGCATAAAAACATAAGATAAAAATAAAATTAACTTAATTTCTATTTACATTAAAGCTTTTTTCTATAACATAAAATAAAATTCGGAAGGAGAAACAAGAAAGCTTAGTTCTTATTGTAATTTATCAAAATGAAGAATAACGATTTTACTTATGACCAAAACAATCAAAACAACTATTATGATTACCAGTATGACTTTACCGACGGTTCCAATGATCCAAATTCTCAAAACAGCTTTAAACCGGGAAAAAAGCCCAAACGCTCTTTAAAAACAAAACTGCTTGTTTTTATTTGTTTGATAGTTGGTTTTTTAGGTGGATTAGGTGGAAACTTTTTGTATCAAGCTATTTCATCGAGCCAAAGTTCCTCGTTTGTTTATAAAGCTGCAAATCATGTTACAACAACATCCACATCTTCATCTTCATCTAGCGAATTAACGACAGAAGAAATTGCCAAAAAAGCTAGCCCATCAGTTGTGTCCATTACAACAGAATCAAAAACAACATCTTCATTTTATGGAGATTATGTAACTCAAGGCGCCGGATCTGGTGTCATTATTTCAACGGATGGCTATATTGTAACTTGTGAACATGTCGTTTCCGATGCAACGACAATTAAAGTAACGACTTCGGATAATAAGTCCTATGATGCTACTGTCGTTGGGACAGATGCTTCTTCAGATATTGCATTAATTAAAATAAACGCAAGTAATTTGACAGCAGCCGTAATCGGCGATTCAAGTAAATTAACCACCGGTGAAAAGGCAGTCGCTATTGGAAATCCTTTAGGTACATTGTCAGGCACTGTTACAGAAGGCATCGTTTCAGCTACTGCGCGAAACATTACCATCGACGGGAGAAAAATGAGTTTAGTTCAAACATCAGCACAGGTTAGCCCTGGAAACTCTGGAGGTGGTTTGTTTAACAAATACGGCGAATTAATTGGTATCGTTGAGTCAAAATCATCATCTGATACAAAT
The DNA here is from genome assembly GCF_903789625.1 of uncultured Pseudoramibacter sp. NCBI lineage: Bacteria > Bacillati > Bacillota > Clostridia > Eubacteriales > Eubacteriaceae > Pseudoramibacter > uncultured Pseudoramibacter sp. Next base: position 187,034 of record NZ_CAIFFF010000003.1, read on the forward strand.
GCAGAAGGTCTTGGATTTGCTGTTCCGTCAAATAAAGCTATTTCTGTTGCAGATACATTGAAGAAAAATCAAAATAGCAGCAACAGCAGCTCATCATCTAATTCATCATCAGAAAATTCATCTTCGCTTTACGATAATCAGCAAAACGATGAAGACAGTAATTCCAATAGCAGTTCTAGAAATTCATTATACAATTTTTTCAATTCTATTTTTTAAAAAATAATAGTGAATAATGCAAAATGATATGTACCCTCTTTACTGGACAAACCAGTAAGGAGGGTATTTTTAATGCGA